>NZ_SCOK01000040.1:0-53541 GCF_005502555.1 Pseudomonas sp. D(2018) | reverse complement strand
TCCTGACCGCGCGCCTCTCCCTGGATGTAGCCCATAAACGACAATGCCCGTATCGATCGATACGGGCATTGTCTTCAGCTTCGACTCAGACGGCTAGGTTTTCACACAGTCTGCAATGGCCGCCCTTTTTCGTTTATGCCTTCCGCCGCATGGGCGTGACGGGCTGGCCGCCGATCAGGTAAACTCCCCCGCTATTTTTCGGCGAGCAACCTGCTTGCGGCTTTCTTGAGTGTTGACCTGTGAGTGACCTGAGTCATATCCGCAATTTCTCCATCATCGCCCACATCGACCATGGCAAGTCGACCCTGGCAGACCGCTTCATCCAGATGTGCGGCGGCCTGTCCGACCGCGAGATGGAGGCCCAGGTACTGGACTCCATGGACCTGGAGCGCGAGCGTGGCATCACCATCAAGGCCCACAGCGTCACGCTGCACTACAAGGCGCAGAGCGGTAAGACTTACCAGCTGAACTTCATCGACACCCCCGGTCACGTGGACTTCACCTACGAGGTCAGCCGTTCGCTGGCCGCGTGCGAAGGCGCGTTGCTGGTGGTGGATGCCGGCCAGGGCGTGGAAGCCCAGTCCGTGGCCAACTGCTACACCGCCATCGAGCAGGGCCTCGAGGTCATGCCGGTGCTGAACAAGATGGACCTGCCCCAGGCCGAGCCGGAGCGGGTCAAGGAAGAGATCGAACACATTATCGGCATCGACGCCACCGACGCCGTGCCCTGCAGTGCCAAAAGCGGCATGGGCGTGATCGATGTGCTGGAGCGTCTGGTCGAGGTGATCCCGGCACCGGAAGGCGAGATCGACGCACCGTTGCAGGCCCTGATCATCGACTCCTGGTTCGACAACTACCTGGGCGTTGTCTCTCTGGTGCGGGTCAAGCACGGCCGGGTGAAGAAGGGCGACAAGATCCTGGTGAAATCCACCGGCAAGCTCCACCAGGTGGACAGCGTTGGTGTATTCACTCCGAAGCACACCGAGATGGCCGATCTGAAGGCCGGCGAGGTGGGCTTCATCATTGCGGGCATCAAGGACATCCATGGCGCGCCGGTGGGCGATACCCTGACCCTGTCCAACACCCCTGACGTGGACGTGCTGCCGGGCTTCCAGCGCATCAAGCCGCAGGTTTACGCCGGCCTGTTCCCGGTCAGCTCCGATGACTTCGAAGACTTCCGCGAAGCCCTGCAGAAGCTGACCCTGAACGACGCCGCCCTGCAGTACGAGCCGGAAAGCTCCGAAGCCCTGGGCTTTGGTTTCCGCATCGGGTTCCTCGGCATGCTGCACATGGAGATCATCCAGGAGCGCCTGGAGCGCGAATACGACCTGGACCTGATCACCACCGCTCCCACCGTGGTCTTCGAGATCGTGCAGAAGAACGGCGAGACGATCTACGTCGACAACCCGTCCAAGCTGCCCGACCTCGCGTCCATCGACGAAATGCGTGAGCCCATCGTCCGCGCCAATATCCTGGTACCCCAGGAGCACCTCGGCAACGTCATCACCCTGTGCATCGAGAAACGTGGCGTCCAGCGCGACATGCAGTTCCTCAGCTCGCAGGTCCAGGTCTGCTATGACCTGCCGATGAACGAGGTGGTGCTGGACTTCTTCGACCGCCTGAAGTCGGTAAGTCGTGGCTATGCGTCGCTGGACTACAGCTTCGATCGTTTTGAACCGGCTAATCTGGTGAAGCTGGATGTGCTGATCAACGGCGAGAAGGTCGATGCCCTGGCACTCATCGTGCATCGCGATCAGGCCCACTACAAGGGGCGTGCGCTGACCGAAAAGATGAAGGAACTGATCCCGCGGCAGATGTTCGACGTGGCGATTCAGGCGGCGATCGGTGGACAGATCGTTGCGCGTACTACCGTAAAGGCGCTCAGGAAGAACGTTCTGGCCAAGTGCTACGGCGGCGACGTCAGCCGTAAGAAAAAACTGCTGGAGAAGCAGAAGGCCGGTAAGAAACGGATGAAGCAGGTTGGCAGCGTGGAAATCCCGCAAGAAGCCTTCCTCGCTGTGCTCAAAGTGGATAGCTAGGGTCTATGTCGATCAATTTCCCGCTGTTGTTGGTTATCGCCGTGGCAGTCTGCGGCGTGCTCGCGCTTATCGATCTGGTTCTGCTGGCCCCGCGCCGGCGCTCTGCGATTGCTGCCTACGAGGGGCAAGTCGGCGAGCCCGACCCGGAGGTGGTCGACAAGCTGAACAAGGAGCCACTGCTGGTGGAGTACGGGAAGTCCTTCTTCCCAGTACTGGCCATCGTACTGGTGCTGCGCTCCTTCCTGGTGGAACCCTTCCAGATCCCGTCCGGCTCGATGAAACCGACCCTGGAAGTGGGTGATTTCATCCTGGTCAACAAGTTCGCCTATGGCATCCGCCTGCCAGTGCTGGATAACAAGGTGATCGAGGTGGGTGATCCGCAGCGCGGTGATGTCATGGTGTTCCGCTATCCCAGCGACCCGAACATCAACTACATCAAGCGGGTGATCGGCCTGCCGGGCGACCGCATTGCCTACAGCAGCGACAAGCACCTGACCGTCAACGGTAAGCCAGTCGCCGAAAAGCTGCTGGGCGAAGAGCCGGGAACGTTGGGTAGCGCCATGCTCTACGAAGAGAAACTGGGCGAAGCCGAGCACCTGATTCGCAAGGAAATGAAGCGCTACCGCATGGAGCCGGGTCGCGAGTGGGTAGTGCCCCAGGGTCATTACTTCATGATGGGCGACAACAGGGACAACTCCAACGACAGCCGCTACTGGAACGATCCGCGTATCCCGAAGGACCTGCTCGGCATGGTCCCGGACCGGAATGTCGTCGGCAAGGCGTTTGCCGTGTGGATGAGCTGGCCCGATCCCAAGATGCGTAACCTGCCGAACTTCTCCCGAGTGGGCCTGATTCACTGATAACCCGCTCGCCATTGCGGTTTTGCGGCGTTGTTCATGACAGCGCCGCAGTCGCTATATAGTCTTGCTTGCGGGCCAACCGGCCTCCATAAAAACACAGACATTGAGGTCGATCATGACGTTCGCGCGTAAGCAGAAGGGTATGTCGGTTATGGGCTGGCTGCTGGTTCTGGCCATAGTGGCTTTCCTGGCCAGCACCGCCTTCAAGGTCATCCCGCACTATCTCGATTTCTTCTCCCTGGAGAAGATCATTACTTCGGTGGAAACCGAGAAGGCCCTGGAAATCAGGTCCATTCCCGATTTCTACAGCCATGTCAGCAAGGGCATGCAGGTGAATGGCATCCGTGACCTTGACCTGGAAAAGTCCCTGAAGGTAACCCTGGAAAACAACGAGTTCCAGGCCCACCTCAAGTATGAAAAACGCGAACCTCTGGTCGAGAACCTCGATCTGGTGGTGCGCTTCGATAAAGAATTCCGTGTGCGAGCCCAGTGAGCGTATCCCTCAGCCGTCTCGAGCGTAAGCTCGGCTATACCTTCAAGGACCAGAGTCTGATGATTCTGGCCCTGACCCACCGCAGTTACGCGGGGCGCAACAACGAGCGTCTCGAGTTCCTCGGCGATGCCATCCTCAATTTCGTCGCCGGCGAAGCGCTGTTCGAGCGGTTTCCGCAGGCCCGTGAGGGCCAGCTGTCACGGCTGCGCGCGCGACTGGTGAAGGGCGAGACCCTGGCGCTGCTCGCCCGCGGTTTCGAGCTGGGCGAGTACCTGCGCCTGGGCTCGGGTGAGCTGAAGAGTGGCGGTTTCCGCCGTGAATCGATTCTCGCTGACGCACTGGAAGCGCTGATAGGCGCCATCTACCTGGATTCCGGCATGGAGGCCGCGCGTGAGCGCGTACTCGCCTGGCTGGCCAACGAACTCGAAGGCCTGACCCTGGTGGACACCAACAAGGATCCCAAGACCCGTCTGCAGGAATTTCTGCAGTCCAGGGCGTGCGAACTGCCACGTTATGAAGTGGTGGATATCCAGGGTGAACCGCACTGCCGGACGTTTTTCGTCGAGTGCCAGGTCACCCTGTTGAATGACAAGACCCAGGGCCAGGGCGTCAGCCGGCGTATCGCCGAACAGGTGGCTGCGGCTGCCGCCCTGGTTGCCCTCGGCGTGGAGAACGGCAATGACTGATATCGATACCCCCCGCTGCGGCTACGTTGCCATCGTCGGCCGCCCCAATGTGGGCAAGTCCACGCTGCTCAACCACATCCTTGGGCAGAAACTGGCGATCACCTCGCGCAAGCCGCAGACCACCCGGCACAACATGCTCGGCATCAAGACCGAGGGTAATGTCCAGGCGATCTATGTCGACACCCCCGGCTTGCACAAGAAGAGCGACAAGGCGCTGAACCGCTACATGAACCGTAGCGCCTCGGCGGCCCTGAAGGATGTGGACGTGGTTGTCTTCGTGGTCGACCGTGACCGCTGGACCGAAGAAGACCAACTGGTGCTGGAGCGCGTGCAGTACGTGCAAGGCCCAGTGCTGATCGCGGTGAACAAGACTGACCGCCTGGAAGAGAAGGGCGACCTCATCCCGCACCTGGCCTGGCTCCAGGAGCAACTGCCGAACGCTGAACTGATCCCGGTTTCCGCCCTCCAGGGACACAACCTGGACACGTTGGAGCGCCTGGTGTCGGAGCGTCTGCCGGAAGGTGACCACTTCTTCCCGGAAGACCAGATCACCGACCGCAGCAGCCGCTTCCTCGCAGCCGAGCTGGTGCGCGAGAAGATCATGCGGCAGTTGGGCGCCGAGCTGCCCTACCAGATCACCGTGGAGATCGAAGAGTTCAAGCAGGAAGGTCACATCCTGCACATCCACGCCCTGATCCTGGTGGAGCGTGACGGCCAGAAGAAGATCATCATTGGCGACGGTGGGGAGCGCATCAAACGCATCGGCCAGGACGCCCGCAAGGACATGGAGACCATGTTCGACTCCAAGGTCATGCTCAACCTCTGGGTGAAAGTGAAGGGAGGCTGGTCCGACGACGAGCGTGCCTTGCGTTCCCTGGGCTACAACGACCTCTGAGCCTCCTCATGATCAGCGCGGCGCTACCGGCGTTTGTCCTGCACAGCAGGGCCTATCGGGAAAGCAGCGCGCTGGTCGACTTTTTCACCCCTCAAGGCCGCCTGCGCGCCGTCATGCGGGGTGCTCGAGGCAAGACCGGAACCCTGGCGCGACCCTTCCTGCCGCTGGAAGCCGAGTTCCGTGGCCGCGGCGAGCTGAAGAATGTCGCGCGCCTGGAGGGCGGCGGTATCCCCAACCTGCTTGCCGGTGAAGCGCTGTTCAGCGGGCTCTACCTCAATGAACTGCTGATTCGCCTGCTGCCGGCTGAAGACGCGCAGCCGGCGCTCTTCGAACACTATGCCGTTACGCTCCAGGCCCTGGCGGCCAACCGACCGCTGGAACCTTTGCTGCGCGCGTTCGAATGGCGCCTGCTGGACGAGCTGGGCTATGGTTTCGCCCTGGATTCGGACCTGGCAGGACAGCCCATTGCCCCCGACGGTATCTATCGCTTGTTGCCCGACGCAGGGTTGGAGCCGGTGGGGCAGTTGCAGCCCGGTCTTTTCCATGGCCGCGAACTCCTCGCCCTGGCCGAAGCCGACTGGAGCGCCCCCGGCGCCCTCGGCGCGGCCAAGCGCCTGATGCGCCAGGCCCTGGCACCTCATCTGGGCGGCCGACCTCTGGTCAGCCGCGAGCTATTCATGACGATCAAGGAACCTCCCCGTGACTGAAGCCAACCGCGTACTTCTCGGCGTCAACATCGATCACGTCGCCACCCTTCGCCAGGCCCGTGGCACTCGCTATCCGGACCCCGTCAAGGCGGCGCTGGACGCCGAGGAAGCGGGTGCCGATGGCATCACCGTGCACCTGCGCGAAGACCGCCGGCACATCCAGGAGCGCGACGTACGCCTGCTCAAGGACGTGCTGCAGACCCGCATGAACTTCGAGATGGGCGTGACCGAGGAAATGATGGCCTTCGCCGAGGAGATTCGCCCCGCGCATGTCTGCCTGGTTCCGGAGACCCGCCAGGAGTTGACCACTGAAGGCGGACTCGACGTCGCCGGCCAGGAAGCCCGCATCAAGGCCGCGGTAGAACGCCTGGCCAAGGTCGGCAGTGAAGTGTCGCTGTTCATCGATGCTGATCCGCAGCAGATCGAGGCGGCCCACCGTGTCGGTGCACCGGCCATCGAGCTGCATACCGGTCGTTACGCCGATGCCCACACCCCGGAAGAAGCCGCTCGCGAACTTCAGCGCATCCAGGAGGGCGTCGCCCTGGGCCTCAAGCTCGGCCTGATCGTCAACGCCGGCCATGGCCTGCACTATCACAACGTCGAGCCTGTGGCGGCGATTCCGGGCATCAATGAGCTGAACATTGGCCACGCGCTGGTGGCCCACGCGCTGTTCGTTGGCTTCAAGCAGGCAGTGGTGGAGATGAAGCAACTGATCGTTTCGGCCGCGGCCAAGGGCTGATCAAGTCAGGCCTCGGGCCTGTTCAGCGAATGAGCTCACCCCCATATGGCGTTCGTTTCATGTGTGGGTGTGTAGGGTGGGCTCCAGCCCACCCTACGCGCTCCCACGACGTAACCAGTATCAAGGCTTGCGGGCGATCATCACGGCACGGGCCGGCGCGGGCAGGCCTTCGATGGTGCGGCTATGGTCAGCGGGATCGAGGAACTCCGGGAGAGACTGGAAGCGCATCCATTCGGTGCTGCGCTGCTCTTCCACGCTGGTGTAGCTGACATCCACGCAACGGATATCCACGTAGCCTGCACGGCGTAGCCACAGCTCCAGGGCCGGAGCCGAAGGCAGGAACCAGACATTGCGCATCTGTGCGTAGCGGTCCTCGGGCACCAGCACCTGTTGCGCATCGCCTTCGACCACCAGGGTTTCCAGTACCAGCTCGCCGCCTCGGCGCAGGCAATCCTTGAGGTCGAGCAAGTGGTCGATGGGGGAGCGGCGATGGTAGAGCACGCCCATGGAGAACACGGTATCGAAGCCTTCCAGCTTCGGCGGCAACTCTTCCAGCGCCAGAGGCAGGTGCCAGGCGGGGAGGTCAGGGAGGAAGCGTTTCATGGCCAGGAACTGGCAGAAGAACAGCCAGTTGGGATCGATACCCACCACGCTGTCGGCGCCGGCACCAAGCATGCGCCACTGGTAGTAACCATTACCGCAGCCGACATCCAGCACGCGGCGTCCACGCAGGTCGAGATGGGGCGACACCCGGGACCATTTCCAGTCCGAGCGCCATTCGGTGTCGACGTGTACGCCGAACAGCTCAAAGGGGCCCTTACGCCAGGGAATCAGCCCTTGCAGCGCAGTTCTCAGTGCAATGCGTGTGGCGTCGTCGCACGGGCCGTCGAGCAGGAAGCGCTGCGCCAGTTCCACGTGCTGTGGTTGTAGCGGCGGCAGCGCGTTGACCGCAGCGCTCCAGCGCTCCAGATCGCCATGACCAACCGCCAGCTTGGCGTCGAGCTGAGCGGGCAGATCGGCTGCCCAATCCTGCAGGGGCGTGCCTGCCAACGTTTGCTGCAGAGTGTCCAGGTCCAGCGTACGAATCATGGTAGGGCGATCAGCGAAGCGAAGTTGAGGCATTGGAACCAGGGCACGACCTTGGAGAAGCCGGCCGCCAGCAGGCGTTCACGGTGTTCTTCCAGGCTGTCCGGGTGCATGACGTTTTCCAGGGCACTGCGTTTCTGGGCGATTTCCAGTTCGCTGTAGCCATTGGCGCGCTTGAAGGCAATGTGCAGGTCGGTGAGTAACTGGTGCTCGTCGGCGTCCTCGAAGCGCAGCTTTTCCGAGAGGATCAGCGCGCCGCCGGGCAGCAAGGCCTGGCGAATACGGCCGAGGAGTTCCGTGCGGCGCTCGCGGGGCACGAATTGCAGGGTGAAATTCATCGCCACCAGGGAGCAGGGCTGGAAGTCCAGGGCAAGGATGTCGGCCTCCATCACCTCCACCGGCAGCAGCTCCTGAAACATGGCGTCCTGAGCGTGCAGGTACTCGCGGCAGCGCTCCACCATGGCGCTGGAGTTATCCACAGCAATGACCCGGCAACCGTCAGTCTTCACATGGCGGCGCAGGGCCTGGGTCACGGCACCGAGGGAACTGCCCAGGTCATAGAGTGGGGTACCGGCCTGGGCGAACTGAGCTGCCAGCACGCCGATGTTCTCGACGATGGTGGGGTAGCCTGGCACCGAGCGCTTGATCATGTCCGGGAACACCCGGACCACGTCTTCGTTGAAGGCGAAGTCGCCGACTTGGGCCTGGGGATTGGCGTAGATGCGATCAGGGCTTTCGGTCACGGGCCGGTACCAGCAGTGGAAAAGGCCGGCATTCTAACGGACTGCGCGACGCGGCCAAACCACCCTTACTTCAACTGATCGGAAAAGAACTCGCCCGCCCCCTGCAGGGGGCCAAGCGGGTTTCGCTTGACCTCGTGGCGGCGGATGTTCGGTTCGCCGTTGCTCACCTTGTGCACGACCACGTCGTCCACCAGCACGAATACAGCGCGGAATACCCAACCCTGCAGTTCGCGATTCTTGCGGAAATTGAAGACGTCAGCCCAGAAGCTGCCGACCCGCTGGGTATCGGTTTTGGTGAATTCGAAGGCGTAGCCAATGCAGCGGTCCTTGGCTTCGAGGCACTTCATCAGCCCTTCGGGCAGATAATCGATCGGGACGTTGGGCTGGACGAACATCAATCGCACGTCGATGAACGAGAGCATCTTGCCGTTGCCCTGGATCAGCGGGTCGAAGCCCAGGGAAAAAAGCTCGGGGCGGGTCGTTCTGCCCGGCATCGCCTGGGAATAGCGGGCCTCGGCATCGCTGTAATCCCGAAACGGCGACAACACTTCGGCCCGTTCGCTGGGCAATAGACTGCCGCAACCTGCGAGAAGAACTGCATAGCACAGCAAGCTCCACAGTCGTACCAGGCCGCCCATTGCTCGCTCCCTTTTTTTTGAGTGTCCGCCTATTTGCTATAGCCGATTTCCCGGGAGGGTGCCGGGGGTTTCTTCGCGGATGGGATGGAGGTCGACAACGTCACGGCGGAGGAAGTGATGCCCCATTGGCCGAGCCAGTAGCTGAGAATGATCAAATAGCTCGCGGCACCAAAGGGGGAGACGAAGCGGTTGAGCCCGATCAGGCTGTCGGATAGCACGAAGAGCGCAGCACCCCCGGCTGCCAAGAGCGCCGATTGGCGGTCGAGATCGGCACCCAGGCGGGCCAGTGCACGCCAGAGCATGGCACTGATGGCCAGTGCGTAGCAGGCTACCGGTACCAGCAGGACGCCCAGGCCGCCCGAGGCGAGCAGGGCGAAGATGGTGCCGCCACTCCCAAGCGCCACCAGCAGTGCCATTGGGGCCAGCCGACGGGTGTCCAGCAGATAGGCGCGCAAGTAGGCCAGATGGGCTAGCAGGAAAGCGCCAAGGCCGAAGACGAACAGATCGGCAGGCCACTGCAGCAGCATGTCGCCGAGCAGCGACAACGCCAGGCCGATGGCTATCCAGCGGCGGTAAGGGCCGGATGGTGCTCGGCGCAGCCAGAGCAGCAGGGCGATGATGGGAACCGGTTTGCTGACGAAGCACAACCAGTCGAGTTCCAGCGCGAGGCCAGTGAGAAAAGCCAGCACGCCGGCCAGCCCGAAGATCAAGATTCCCATGAGTGCTCCTGCAGATCGGTCAGGGCATCACTATGGGAAGCTGCCGATGCGCCCGCCAGGCGGCGGACGCCAACGGTGCAGTCATTTGGCGCTACTTGACGCTGATCTGGCAGTCGAAGGATTCGGCCGGCGCCACGTCGGTCTCCCAGGGGCGCTGGTAGTCGAGGTGCAATCGGCCTTCGCCGGGTTGGCTGGCCTTGAAGCGCCAGGTGGATTGGCCCGCGCTGCCCACCAGGCCGGCATCTTCCGGCGTCGAGTAGACCTCCGGGCCGAGGCTCTGCAGCACGTTGGTCGCGGCGTCGCGCACCACCCAGCGAAAGCCGGTGGTGGGGTTGCTGGGGAGTGTCAGCACCAGAGGTTGGCCCTGGCTGAGGGAGAGCGGGCAGTCATCCTGTTGGTCCTGGACCACCATCGGGCCGGTCTTCTGCTGGGCGCAGGCGGTGAGCAGGGCGAGGCCCAGGGGCAACAACAGGCGAGGGGAGGGAACGAAGAACATCGGCGGCTCCGTCGGTCAAGGGCGGGGTCAGCATAACGGCTGACTCCGCCCTTGCGTAGGCTTGGTTCGAAAAGTGCCAGCGACTTTTCTCGAACAGGAGCGGTCCCTCAGTCGAACAATACCTTCGCCACATCGCTGAAGCGTCGGGCAAAGTGCACGGTCAGGCCTTCCTTGAGGTAGTCCGGCAGTTCTTCGAACGAACCTCGGTTGGCCTCAGGCAGGATCAGCTCGAAGATTTTCTGCCGGCGTGCGGCGATCACCTTCTCGCGTACGCCACCGATCGGCAGCACCTGGCCCGTGAGGGTCAGCTCGCCGGTCATGGCGACGCCCTTTTTCGGTACCTGGTTGCGTGCCAGGGAGAGCAATGCGCTGGCCATGGTGATGCCGGCACTTGGGCCATCCTTGGGCGTGGCGCCTTCCGGTACGTGGAGATGGACGAATGCCTGGTCGAAGAAGGTCGGGTCGCCGCCGTAGCGCTTCAGGTGCGAGCTGATGTAGCTGTAGGCGATCTCGGCCGACTCCTTCATCACATCACCCAGTTGGCCGGTGAGCTTGAAGCCGCGGTTGAGGGTGTGGATGCGCGTCGCCTCGATGGGCAGGGTTGCTCCGCCCAGGCTGGTCCAGGCCAGGCCAGTGATCACGCCGACCCCCGACAGCAGCTGCTCCTTGCGGAACGGCGCCAGGCCCAGGTAGTGCTCCAGGTCCTTCTGGCCGACCTTGATATTCGTCTCGGGCTCCTCCAGCAGGCGGACCACCGCCTTGCGGATGATCTTGCCCAACTGCTTCTCCAGTTGACGCACGCCTGCTTCGCGGGCGTAGCCCTCGATCACGGAAGTCAGGGCGCCATCGGTAATGGCCAGGCGCCCCTTCGGTACGCCGGTACGCTCCAGCAGGCGCGGCCAGAGGTGGCGCTTGGCGATGGCGTGCTTTTCCTCGGTGATGTAGCCGGAGAGGCGAATGGTCTCCATGCGGTCCAACAGGGGCCCCGGAATGGAGTCCAGTGTGTTGGCGGTGCAGACGAACAGCACCTTGGACAGATCCAGGCGCAGGTCCAGATAGTGGTCGAGAAACTCGACGTTCTGCTCCGGGTCCAGGGTTTCCAGCAGGGCCGAGGCTGGATCGCCCTGATAGCTGGCCCCGAGTTTGTCGATCTCGTCGAGCATGATGACCGGATTCATCACCTCCACCTCTTTCAGCGCCTGCACCAGCTTGCCGGGCAGGGCGCCGATGTAGGTGCGGCGGTGGCCCTTGATTTCAGCTTCGTCGCGCATGCCGCCAACGCTGAATCGGTAGAAGGGGCGCCCGAGGGATTCGGCGATGGACTTGCCGATGCTGGTCTTGCCCACGCCGGGCGGGCCTACCAGCAGGACGATGGAACCGGATATCTCACCCTTGAAGGCGCCCACCGCGAGGAATTCGAGGATGCGGTTTTTCACGTCATCCAGCCCGGCGTGGTGTTTGTCCAATACCTTGCGGGCATGCTTGAGGTCGAGCTTGTCTGCCTTGTAGACGCCCCATGGCACCGAGGTGGCCCAGTCCAGGTAATTGCGGGTGACCGCGTACTCCGGCGATCCGGTTTCCAGGATCGACAACTTGTTCAGCTCTTCATCAATGCGCTTCTTCGCCTGGCTGGGCAGCACCTTGCCTTCCAGGCGCTGGGTGAACTGCTCACTGTCGGCACTGCGGTCGTCCTTGGTGATGCCGAGTTCCTGCTGGATCAGCTTGAGCTGCTCCTTGAGGAAAAATTCGCGCTGGTGCTGGCCGATCTTGCGGTTCACCTCGGCGGACAGCTCGCTCTGCAGCCGCGCGACTTCCACTTCCTTGCGCAGTAGCGGCAGCACCTTCTCCATGCGCTTGAGGATCGGTACGGTGTCCAGCACCTCCTGCAACTCACGGGCGGGCGCAGTGGTCAGGGCAGCGGCGAAGTCGGTCAGCGGCGAAGGATCGTTGGGGCTGAAGCGGTTGAGGTAGTTCTTCAGTTCTTCGCTGTACAGCGGGTTGAGCGGCAGCAGTTCCTTGATGGCATTGATCAGCGCCATGCCGTAGGCCTTGACCTCGTCACGCGGGTCCAGCGGGCTATGTGGATAATCCACCTCCACCAGATAGGGCGGGCGGTGACGCTTGAGCCAGCCCCGGATGCGCACCCGTGACAGGCCTTGGGCCACGAACTGCAGTTTGCCGCCCTCGCGGCTGGCATGGTGCACGCGCACCAGGGTGCCGTGCTCGGGCAGGGTGCTGGGGTCGAAATGGCGCGGGTTCTCCGGCGGGTTTTCCATGAAGAACAGCGCCAGGCAGTGGTGTTCGGTCTTGGCCACCAGCTCAAGGGTTTCCGCCCAGGGCTCTTCGTTGACGATGACCGGCAGCACCTGGGCCGGGAAGAACGGGCGATTGTGGATGGGAATGACGTAGACCTTGTCCGGCAGGGTCTGGCCGGGTAGCACCAGGCCGGTCCGCTGGCTTGAAGTGGCTTCGTCGACGATGTCGGCGTTGATATCCTGATCGCTCATGGGGGCACCTGGCTAATGGCTTACCCTGGCTAGATGGGGTAACGCGGCGGGCATTTCAACTGCGCTGAGCCGCAGCACTCTGCCAGGTGGCGCTGTGCAACCCGGGTTGCGACGGCTAGAATGCGCAAAATTTGATCAAGTCACCCCATGCTCGAAGCCCGCCTCCTGCGCCTGGACGATCAGGCCCACCACCACGCCCACGACCATCACCAACTGGTGATGTCCGTCGCCGGCCGCGCCGCGTTCGAGGTGGATGGACGTGGCGGTGAGGTTTGCCGGATGCGCGCTTGTCTGGTGCCGGGGGATGCCAGGCACGAGTTCGCCGGCGTTGGGGACAACCGCATGCTGATTCTCGATCTGGATGAGCAAGGCACCCCGGCCGAGGACCTCGAACTACTGGGTCGCCTCTTCGAGACCCCGCGCTACCCCGAGCTGGATGCGGACTTCCACAACCTCTTGAGCTACGCCGGCGCCGAACTCGCCCGCTACGGCAGCGATCCTATGCTGGCCCGTTCCCTAGGCGGCATCCTGCTGCGCGCCCTGTACCTGCGCCTGTTTGGCGAGATGCAACGGCGTCCGGTCAGCAATCTCGATATCGAGCGGCTGGACGGCTACATCCAGGACAACCTGTCGCGGCGGATCAGTGTGGCGGAGCTGGCCCAGGTCGCTTGCCTGAGTCCCAGCCACTTCCATGCGCAGTTCAAGGACAGCCTGGGCCTGACCCCACATCAATACCTGCTGAAAACCCGCCTGGATCGCGCGGCCCGCCTGCTGCGCGAAAGTGAGCAGCCGCTGGTGCGCATCGCCGAAGAATGCGGGTTCTCCAGTCAGAGCGCGCTGACCACGGCCATGCGCCGCTATCTTGGCCTGACGCCCAAGCGCCTGCGTGGCGCAGACATGACCTCCATGCCCCACGATTAGCCGTACTGCGCACAGTCGTTGTGAATCACTCTTATTTGTTACGTTATAACACTATATAGTTGTACCTCGCAGTGATCATCCCTGCGCGTGTCTGCCAACAGCACCGTGCAATGCGGTGCGTCATACGGATATCAGAGGTACAACATGAAAGCGTTTCACCATCGTCTCGCCTTGGCCATTGCCCTGGCGCCGAGTGCGGCTGCCCTGGCTGACGAGGCCAGGACACCGTTGGAGCTGGAGAGCAACGTCATCAGCGCCAGCGCCCTGTCCAGCTCACCCAACGACATGGTCAGCCCGGCGGCCGTGCTACAGGGCGACCAACTGATGCTGCGTCGCGAGGCGACCCTGGGGGAAACCCTCGACGGCCTGCCAGGCGTGCATTCCAGCAGCTTCGGCGCGGGGGCCAGTCGCCCGGTCATCCGGGGCCTGGATGGCGCTCGGGTGCGGGTTCTCAGCGATGGGGTCGATGCTCTGGATGCCTCCACGATCAGCCCTGATCACGCGGTCAGCCTGGAGCCGATGCTGGTTGAACGTATCGAGGTGCTCAAAGGACCGGCGACCTTGCTCTATGGCGGTGGAGCCATCGGTGGTGTGGTCAATGTGATCGACAAGAAAGTGCCTACCTACATTCCCGAGAAGGGTTACGAGGGGGAAGTCGAGCTGCGCGCCAACAGCGTGGCCAACGAAGGTGCCGGGGCCTTCGGCCTGACTGCCGGAGCAGGGCAGTTCGCGATGCGTGTAGAGGGGGTCAAGCGCCAGGATGACGCGTACGAGATTCCCGGTGCCGGAGGCGAGCCTCGTTCCAGCAAACAGACGGGCTCCTACAACGACACCGATACTGCCACCCTCGGTGGCAGCTGGATCGGTGACCGTGGTTACCTCGGCCTGGCCTACACCCAGCAGAACAATCGCTACGGTCTGCTGGCCCACGAGCATGCTGACTGCCATGTGCACGATCCGCGCGACTGGCACTGCGCGAGCCATGACGATGAAGGCCATGACGACGATCATGACGAAGATCACGACCACGAGGATGCCGAAGGCGGCGTGCCTTACATCGACATGGAGCAGCGTCGCTGGGACCTGCGTGGTGAGTACCGTGAACCGCTGCCGGGTTTCGAGATGGGCCGACTCCGGGTGGGTCATAGTGACTATGAGCACCGGGAAATAGAAGGAGGCGAGACCTCGACCACCTTCCGCAACGACGCTACCGATGCCCGTCTGGAGTTGACCCATGCGCCGCTGCTGGGCTGGCGTGGTGTGCTGGGTGGTCAGACACTGCGGCGCGATTTTCAAGCGCTGGGTGAAGAGGCCTACGTGCCGCCAACACTCACGCGCAACCATGGCCTTTTCCTGCTGGAGGAGTACCGGGTTGGCGATTGGCGCTACGAGCTCGGTTTGCGTCACGAGTGGCAGGACATCGACGCTGAAGGCCAGCGAGGCGCCAGTCATCGCGGTACCTCGGCTTCGGCCGGGGCGGTCTGGAGTTTCGCCCCGGAATATTCACTTGGCCTGACCCTGTCGCGCTCGCAGCGCCTGCCCACCGCCGAGGAGCTTTATGCCAACGGCCCTCACGCGGCGACTCGCACAGTAGAACTGGGCGATCCGGAGCTGGAGGAAGAAACCTCCCACAATGCCGAGCTGTCATTGCGCAAGCACACCGGCCGTATCCAGTTCAGTCTCAGTCTGTACCGCAACCAGGTGAACGACTTCATCTACGCCGCCGACACGGGACGTGACATCGGTGGTGGCATGCGCGAGATCCAGTACAGCCAGGACGATGCCGTGTTGACCGGCGCAGAAGGTGAGGTCAGCTACCGCTTCACTGCTGCCACCCAGGCGAGCCTGTTTGGTGATCATGTGCGTGGAAAACTGCGTGATGGCGGCGACCTGCCGCGTATTCCGGCGGATCGGTTGGGCGTGCGCCTCGATCAACGCCTCGCCCCGTCGCTGGCCGGCCAGCTGGAGTTCTACCGGGTGCAGCGTCAGGACGAGGTAGCGGCGTATGAGAGCGAAACGGGTGGTTACAACATGCTCGGCGCTTCGCTGACCTACGACGGGCGTTTGCAGAATACCGACTATCAGGTTTATCTGAAGGGGAGCAACCTGCTGGACTCCGTTGGGCGCAACCACAGTTCCTTTATCAAGGATGAGGTTGTCCTTCCTGGGCGCAACCTGACGCTGGGGCTGCGCCTCGTGTTTTGAGGCGATGTACCGGCTGCTCTACGGGGCAGCCGGTTGCACCTTTTGGCGGAAAGTTCCCTGAATCAGAGGATTCTGAAAATGAATCAGAGAATCTGACAAGAAAGGCGTAAGGCCATGTCTCTAAATTCCGCACTCGCCTTGCGACCGCCGGCAGTCTGGCGTGCCCTTGCGAGCCGGAATGGTTGTACTAGACCAAAGTAGTAGCGATCCCGGTGAGTAAAGGGGCGTGATGTCGATAGCCAGTCACGTCGGTTCGGTGTTGGTCCGCCAAGCCCACCCGCTTGACGTTCTCTTCATCGCGGTCCATGGCAGCGCGGCCTCCGTAACCCATGAGGCGCCGAAAGGAATTCATTGATACGCCTGGTGGACTGGACCCCCGGTCCGGATTCACCAGTCGTACTGGCAGGGCCGGATGCTCTGTGACCATTGCCCGACCGGGATTGCATCGGCCCCATGGCTGACGTGGTCGGGAAGTAAACCGGTAGCCGCCAAAAGCGTCTGCCAAATAGCAACCACGGAGCGGATACCCGCCGCATCCGAATAAAAACAAACGAGCAGGGGAGACCCCCATGAGTGTGAGTAACCCGACACTGATCACTTTCGTGATCTACATCGCGGCCATGGTGCTGATCGGCTTCTATGCCTATCGCTCCACCAACAACCTTTCCGACTACATCCTCGGTGGCCGCAGCCTCGGTAGCTTCGTTACCGCACTGTCCGCCGGCGCCTCAGACATGAGCGGCTGGCTGCTTATGGGCCTGCCGGGTGCCGTCTACCTCTCCGGTCTCTCTGAAAGCTGGATCGCCATCGGCCTGATCGTTGGTGCCTACCTCAACTGGCTGTTCGTTGCCGGCCGTCTGCGCGTGCAGACCGAGCACAACGGCAACGCCCTGACCCTGCCGGACTACTTCACCAACCGCTTCGAAGACAACAGCCGCATCCTGCGCATCTTCTCCGCCGTGGTAATCCTGGTGTTCTTCACCATCTACTGCGCATCCGGCATCGTGGCTGGCGCCCGTCTGTTCGAGAGCACCTTCGGCATTTCCTACGAAACCGCCCTGTGGGCCGGTGCTGCCGCCACCATCTGCTACACCTTCGTCGGTGGTTTCCTGGCGGTAAGCTGGACCGATACCGTCCAGGCCAGCCTGATGATCTTCGCCCTGATCCTCACCCCGATCATCGTGATGATCGCCACCGGTGGCGTCGATCCGACCTTCATGGCCATCGAAATGAAGGACGCGACCAACTTCGACATGCTCAAGGGCGCTACCTTCATCGGCGTGATCTCCCTGCTCGCCTGGGGCCTGGGCTACTTCGGCCAGCCGCACATCCTGGCGCGCTTCATGGCTGCCGACTCGGTCAAATCCATCCCCAATGCCCGTCGCATCTCCATGGCCTGGATGATCTTCTGCCTGGCTGGTGCCGTGGCCGTCGGCTTCTTCGGCATCGCCTACTTCTCCGCCCATCCGGAGCAGGCTGGTGCCGTGGGTGAGAACCACGAGCGCGTGTTCATCGAACTGGCCAAGATTCTGTTCAACCCCTGGGTTGCCGGTGTACTGCTGTCGGCAATCCTGGCCGCTGTGATGTCCACCCTGAGCTGCCAGCTGCTGGTGTGCTCCAGTGCCCTGACTGAAGACTTCTACAAGGCCTTCTTCCGCAAGAATGCCAGCCAGCTGGAGCTGGTGTGGGTCGGTCGTGCCATGGTGCTGCTGGTGGCCGTGATCGCTATCGCCATCGCCTCCAACCCGGAAAGCAAGGTGCTGGGCCTGGTGTCCTACGCCTGGGCTGGCTTCGGTGCCGCCTTCGGTCCGGTGGTGATTCTCTCTCTGGTGTGGAAAGGCATGACCCGTAACGGTGCGCTGGCCGGCATGGTCCTTGGCGCGGTCACCGTGGTCCTGTGGAAGAACTTCTTCGGCTGGACCGGCCTGTACGAAATCGTTCCGGGCTTCATCCTCTGCACCCTCGGCATCCTGATCTTCAGCCGCATCGGCAACGGCCCGTCCGCCGCCATGCTCAAGCGCTTCGACGAAGCCGAGAAGGAATACCAGGACGCCCACGTCTGACTCTGTATGGCGCGCGGCCGGTCGTCCGCGTGCCATCAGCCGGGCTTGATGTCCGGGCTCTCACCAACGACCCGATAGTGCTTCGCCGGCCCATATCCTCGGATATCGGGCCGGTTTTTTTTCGCCCCGGAAAAGGTTGTGGCGTGCTTGGGTGGAGCCTGTTCGCCAGGGCTCAGCCGTACGTCATTTTTGCAGCTCCGACCATAGTCCGAGTTTGGTAAGACCATGGTCGAATGGCCCTACAGAAGGGCGGGGGATACAAAAGACGCCATACAAAAACAACTACCCACCGAGGTAAGACCCATGAGTGCTGCTTCTCTGTATCCGGTCCGCCCTGAAGTGGCCGCCCAGTCCCTGACGGACGAGGCGACCTACAAAGCCATGTACCAGCAGTCCGTGATCAATCCCGATGGCTTCTGGCGTGAACAGGCCAAGCGCATCGACTGGATCAAGCCTTTCACCAAGGTGAAGCAGACCTCCTTCGACGACCACCACGTCGATATCAAGTGGTTCGCTGACGGCACCCTCAACGTTTCCGCCAACTGCCTGGATCGCCACCTTGCCGAGCGTGGCGACCAGGTCGCGATCATCTGGGAAGGCGACGACCCTTCCGAGCACGAGCACATCACCTACCGCGATCTGCATGAGCGCGTCTGCAAGTTCGCCAACGCCCTGCGCGGCCAGGATGTTCACCGCGGCGACGTGGTGACTATCTATATGCCGATGATCCCGGAAGCCGTGGTGGCCATGCTGGCCTGCACCCGTATCGGTGCCATCCACTCCGTGGTGTTCGGCGGTTTCTCCCCTGAAGCCCTGGCCGGTCGCATCATCGACTGCCGCTCCAAGGTGGTGATCACCGCCGACGAAGGCTTGCGCGGCGGCAAGAAGACCCCGCTGAAAGCCAATGTCGACGACGCGCTGACCAACCCGGAAACCAGCAGCGTGCAGAAGATCATCGTGGTCAAGCGCACGGGCGGCGATATCAAGTGGAACCAGCATCGCGATGTCTGGTACGAGGATCTGATGAAGGTGGCGGGTAGCACCTGCGCGCCAAAGGAAATGGGCGCCGAGGATCCGCTGTTCATCCTCTACACCTCCGGCTCCACCGGCAAACCCAAGGGCGTACTGCACACCACAGGGGGTTACCTCACCTACGCGTCGCTGACCCATGAGCGCGTATTCGATTACCGCCCGGGCGAGGTGTTCTGGTGCACCGCCGACATCGGCTGGGTCACCGGCCACACCTATCTGGTCTACGGTCCGCTGTCCAACGGCGCGACGACTGTCATGTTCGAAGGCGTGCCGAACTACCCGGACATGACTCGCGTCGCCAAAATCATCGACAAGCACAAGGTCAACGTTCTCTACACCGCCCCCACCGCCATTCGCGCCATGATGGCCGAGGGCAAGGCTGCGGTCGAAGGCGCTGACGGCTCCAGCCTGCGCCTGTTGGGTTCGGTGGGTGAGCCGATCAACCCGGAAGCCTGGCACTGGTATTACGAGAATGTCGGCCAGGGCCGTTGCCCGATCGTCGATACCTGGTGGCAGACCGAAACCGGCGCCTGCCTGATGACTCCGCTGCCGGGCGCCCACGCCATGAAGCCGGGCTCCGCTGCGCGTCCGTTCTTTGGCGTGCAGCCAGCACTGGTGGATAACCTCGGCAACATCCTGGAAGGCGCGACCGAGGGCAACCTGGTGATCATCGATTCCTGGCCGGGCCAGGCGCGCACCCTGTACGGCGATCACGACCGCTTCGTCGACACCTACTTCAAGACCTTCAAGGGCATGTACTTCACCGGCGACGGCGCTCGTCGCGACGAAGACGGCTACTGGTGGATCACCGGTCGAGTGGATGATGTGCTCAACGTCTCTGGCCACCGCATGGGTACTGCAGAAATCGAGAGCGCCATGGTCGCCCACCCGAAAGTGGCCGAGGCTGCGGTGGTGGGTATGCCCCACGACATCAAAGGGCAGGGCATCTACGTCTACGTCACTCTGAACGCTGGAGAGGAGTCTTCCGAGCAGCTACGTCAGGAACTGAGGAACTGGGTGCGCAAGGAGATCGGTCCGATCGCTACCCCAGATGTAATCCAGTGGGCTCCGGGCCTTCCGAAGACCCGCTCGGGCAAGATCATGCGCCGCATCCTGCGCAAGATCGCCGTCGCCGAATATGACTCCCTCGGTGACATCTCCACCCTGGCTGATCCCGGCGTGGTGCAGCACCTCATCGATACTCACCGCACCATGCAAGCCGCCTGATCGGGGCTTGTCGCAAACCCCGCCCTGGCCACAAGCCGGGGCGGGGTTTTGCATTTCAGGAGCTGTGCGCTCGCACGTTGCCGTTGCGTTCAGTCGCGCCGGGAAAGTAGCGCGACTGCAGTCGGCCCCGCAGGCCGGGCATCAATGCCTCGCTGCAAATACCGATTTCTTATCGAGTTTTCGGCCGGAGAGGGGTGGTCGAGTAACAGTCCCCGTTACAGGTCGCACCATTCTGGTTCCATTGGGAACGCGTTGTCCTTAATTGGGGCGTTATTCGGGCCTCGAGAAACAAGGTGAAACTCGCAAGGTCGCGGAATAAAAGGGGCTTAAGTTTTGTGGTCCGATAATTGCCTTGCTATTGGGTTCTGCATCTAATCCTTTCGGCATTTTTCTTAGTGCCTGTCAATGCTCTTCATCCCCCTCTTCGGTGCTTCTGTAATTTGTTGTCGCATTGAAGAAATATCGACTTAAGGGCTGTGGCTAGAATGCCGCACACCCAGTCGGAGCCTTTTGCCTACAGCTTTCAGACAGCAAAGACGACGACTCTTCCTACAATTCGTGGACCGTCTGGGCGAATTCTCACGCTGCCAACAGAAGCCATATCCCTTTGAAGGAGTCATAACATGAAGAAGATTGCACTTCTCGGCGCCATGGCGCTGTCCCTGTTGTCGCCGTTGGCCGCCATTGCTGAGGACGCCAAGCCCCTGCGCATCGGTATTGAAGCCGCTTACCCGCCCTTCGCCTTCAAGACGCCGGAAGGCACCATCACCGGTTTCGACTACGACATCGGCAACGCCCTGTGCGCGGAAATGAAGGTCGAGTGCAAGTGGATCGAGCAGGAGTTCGATGGCCTGATCCCGGCCCTGAAAGTACGCAAGTTCGACGCCGTACTGTCTTCCATGAGCATCACCGAAGAGCGCCTGAAGTCGGTGGACTTCACCAAGAAGTACTACCACACCCCCGCTCGCCTGGCGATGAAGGAAGGCACCGTCATCAATGACCCGCTGACCGACCTCAAGGGCAAGAAAGTCGGCGTGCAGCGCGCCTCCATCTATGACCGCTACGCTACCGACGTCTTCGCGCCGGCCGGTGTTGAAGTGGTTCGCTACAGCTCGCAGAACGAGATCTTCCTGGACATGTCCGCTGGTCGCCTCGACGCCACCCTGGCGGACGTGGTGAATATCGACGACGGCTTCCTCAAGACCGACGCCGGCAAGGGCTTCGCCCTGGTAGGTCCGGCTTTCACCGAGAAGAAGTACTTCGGCGAAGGCGCCGGCATTGCCGTGCGCAAGGGCGACAAGGCCCTGGCCGAGAAGATCAACACCGCC
Source organism: Pseudomonas sp. D(2018) (assembly GCF_005502555.1). Taxonomy (NCBI): domain Bacteria; kingdom Pseudomonadati; phylum Pseudomonadota; class Gammaproteobacteria; order Pseudomonadales; family Pseudomonadaceae; genus Pseudomonas; species Pseudomonas sp. D(2018). The sequence goes on along the minus strand of NZ_SCOK01000040.1, from coordinate 32,157 downwards.
ATCGCCGCCATCCGCGCCAATGGCAAGTACAAAGAAGTACAGGACAAGTACTTCAAGTTCGACGTCTACGGCGAGTAATCGCTTTTCCCTGAAAGTGGCACAAACTTCACATAGCGGTTTGTGCCACTTTTTCGTTGTGGCGGTGCCGTCCGGAGCATTCCGGCGCGCTGCATGAGGATCTGAATCATGCTCAACGGCTACGGCTCGACCATTCTCGATGGTGCCTGGCTCACCCTGTTGCTGGCCCTGTCTTCCATAACCATGGCAGTGGTGCTCGGCCTGATCGGTGCGGCTTTTCGACTGTCCCCGATCAAGTGGTTGTCCTTGCTGGGGGAGACCTACGCCACCGTGATCCGCGGCATTCCTGACCTGGTGCTGATCCTGCTGATCTTCTACGGCGGTCAGCAGATCGTGAACGTCGTCGCGCCGATGGTCGGCTACGACGACTACATCGACCTGGACCCCTTCTGGTCCGGCGTCTTTACCCTTGGCTTCATCTTCGGCGCCTACCTGTCCGAGACCTTTCGCGGTGCCTTCATGGCGATTCCGAAAGGGCAGGGCGAGGCGGGGATGGCCTATGGCATGAGCGGCCCCAAGGTGTTCTTCCGCATTCTCGTGCCGCAGATGATTCGCCTGGCGATTCCCGGCTTCACCAACAACTGGCTGGTGTTGACCAAGGCCACCGCGCTGATTTCGGTGGTCGGCCTACAGGACATGATGTTCAAGGCCAAAAGTGCAGCGGACGCTACCCGTGAACCTTTCACCTTCTACCTCGCGGTTGCCGCGTTGTACCTGGTGCTGACCAGCGTTTCCCTGCTGGCGCTGCGCTACATGGAGCGACGCTACTCGGTAGGCATCAAGGCGGCTGAACTATGATCTTCGACTACAACGTGATCCTGGAGAGCCTGCCGCTCTACTTCGGTGGCGTGCTGGTGACCTTGAAGCTGCTGGCCATCTCCCTGGCTCTGGGGCTGACTGCAGCTGTTCCGCTGGCGCTGATGCGTGTATCCAAGCAGCCTTGGGTGAACTTCCCGGCCTGGCTCTACACCTATGTGATCCGCGGCACTCCGATGCTGGTGCAGCTGTTCCTGATCTACTACGGCTTGGCGCAGTTCGAGGCCGTGCGCGAGAGCGTCCTCTGGCCCTACCTGTCCAATGCGACCTTCTGCGCCTGCCTGGCCTTTGCCATCAATACCAGCGCGTACACTGCGGAAATTCTTGCTGGCAGCATCAAGGCCACGCCCCACGGCGAAATCGAGGCGGCCAAGGCCATGGGCATGTCCCGCGGCAAGCTCTACCGCCGCATCCTGCTGCCGTCGGCCCTGCGTCGTGCGCTGCCGCAGTACAGCAACGAAGTCATCATGATGCTGCACACCACCAGCCTGGCGTCCATCGTCACCCTGATCGACATCACCGGCGCCGCGCGCACCGTGAACTCGCAGTACTACCTGCCGTTCGAGGCGTTCATTACCGCAGGCGCGTTCTACCTGTGCCTGACTTTCATCCTGGTGCGCCTGTTCAAGGCCGCCGAGCGTCGCTACCTGGCCTATCTGGCCCCGCGCAAGGCCTGACGTCATGCAACGTATTGACCACGAGCTGCCCTGGGGATGCCTGGGAACCCGCCGCCAACTGACGGTCTTCCGATTCGGCAATGGCGCGCGCAAGACCTACATCCAGGCCTCGCTGCATGCTGATGAGTTGCCGGGCATGCGCGTTGCGGTCGAGCTCAAGCGTCGCCTGCGTGAGCTGGAAGGGCAGGGCCGCCTGAACGGTGTGATCGAACTGGTGCCAGTGGCCAACCCCCTGGGGCTTGGCCAGGTGCTCCAGGCGGTCCAGCAGGGTCGCTTCGAGCTGGGCAGCGGCAAGAACTTCAACCGTGACTTCGCTGACCTGGCCGGCCTGGTGGCCGAGCGCCTGGAAGGTCGTCTGGGTGCCGACGCCGCGGCCAACGTGGCGCTGATCCGCCAGGCAATGGGCGAGGCACTGGCCGCGCTGCCCCCGGCCGGTTCCGAGCTGGCGGGCATGCAACGGCTGCTGCTGCAGCATGCCTGCGATGCCGACCTGGTGCTGGACCTGCATTGCGACTTCGAGGCGGCCGTGCATCTGTACTGCCTGCCTCAGCACTGGTCAGGGTTGCGTCCGCTGGCGGCGCGCCTGGAGGCCGGTGCGGTGTTGACCGCCGAAGATTCCGGTGGCAGCTCTTTCGATGAATCCTGTTCGCTGCCTTGGCTGCGCCTGGCCCAGCGCTTCCCCGAAGCGTCTATTCCTCCGGCCTGCATGGCGACGACCGTTGAGCTTGGCAGCATGGCCGATACCGACAAGCCGCTGGCCGAAGCGCGCGCCGAAGCCATCCTGGCCTTCCTCGCCGAGCAGGGTCTGATCACTGGTGACTGGCCGGTGGCGCCCGAGGTCTGCTGCGAAGCCACGCCTTTCGAGGGCGCCGAGTACCTCTACCCGCCGCATTCCGGCGTGGTGAGCTTCCTGCAGCCCGCTGGCGCGAAGGTCAAGGCGGGTGAGCCGCTGTTCGAGGTGATCGATCCACTTGAAGACCGCCATGCCGTGGTTTGCGCCTCGGTAGACGGCGTGCTGTTCGCGCGTGAGCGGATGCGTTTCGCGCAACCTGGACTGTGGCTGGCCAAGGTGGCCGGCCGTGAACCTATTCGTCAGGGACGCCTGCTGAGCGACTGAGCCAAACGAGACCGAAACCATGTACAAACTGGAAGTCCAAGACCTGCACAAGCGCTATGGCAGCCACGAAGTCCTCAAGGGAGTGTCCCTGGCGGCAAAGGCGGGCGACGTCATCAGCATCATCGGCTCGAGCGGCTCGGGCAAGAGTACCTTCCTGCGCTGCATCAACATGCTGGAGCAGCCCCACGGCGGCAAGATTCTCCTCAATGGCGAAGAGCTGAAGCTCGTGGCCAACAAGGACGGTGGCCTGAAAGCGGCCGATGCCAAACAGCTGCAGCGCATGCGTTCGCGCCTTGCCATGGTGTTCCAGCATTTCAACCTCTGGTCGCACATGAGCGCCCTGGAGAACGTGATCGAAGCCCCGGTGCATGTGCTTGGTGTGCCGAAGAAAGAAGCCATCGAGAAGGCCGAACATTACCTGGCGAAAGTGGGTGTGGCCCATCGCAAGGACGCCTACCCGGCGCACATGTCCGGTGGTGAGCAGCAGCGCGTGGCCATCGCCCGCGCCCTGGCCATGGAGCCGGAAGTCATGCTGTTCGACGAACCCACCTCGGCACTGGATCCGGAGCTGGTGGGTGAAGTGCTCAAGGTCATGAAAGACCTGGCGGTGGAAGGCCGCACCATGGTGGTGGTGACCCACGAGATGGGCTTCGCCCGCGAGGTTTCCAACCAGCTGGTGTTCCTGCACAAGGGACTGGTGGAAGAGCGTGGTTGCCCGAAGGAAGTGCTGGCCAATCCGCAATCCGATCGCCTCAAACAGTTCCTTTCCGGCAGCCTCAAGTGAGCTCCGTCGCGGCGGCCCCAGGGCCGCCGCGACGCATTCGAAACCTGTCCTTGCCTTGTCCCTTTCCTTTTACCGGGGTCTGCTAAGCTGCCTGCCATGACTGCCCATCGAATCGCTTTTCTCCTCTGGCCCGGTACCAAGGCGCTGACTCTGGCGCTGGCTGAGGAAGCTCTGCGCGTTGCCCAGCGACTGCATCCGGAAGTGGTTTACGAGATGTCCTTCTTGCAGGCCGAACCGGCTGCCGAAGCGGCGTGGCGCCTGCCCGGCGAAGCCTGGGCCGGCAAGCTGGAGGGTCTGCAGCGCCTGTTCCTGTTGGCCGATGAGCCGCCGGCACAGATGTCGCCGGCGCTGTCGGCGGCCATCAAGCATGCGGTACGTGCCGGCTGCGTGATTGGCGGCCTGTCCGCGGGTGTCTATCCATTGGCGCAACTGGGCCTGCTGGATGGCTATCGCGCAGCAGTGCACTGGCGCTGGCAGGATGATTTCGCCGAGCGCTTCCCCAAGGTGATCGCCACCAGCCATCTGTTCGACTGGGATCGTGATCGTCTTACTGCCTGCGGTGGTCTGGCGGTACTCGACCTGCTGCTGGCAGTGCTGGCCCGTGACCACGGTGCCGAATTGGCTGGGGCGGTATCCGAGGAGCTGGTAGTCGAGCGCATCCGCGAAGGCGGCGAACGGCAGCGCATTCCTCTGCAGAATCGTCTGGGTTCCAGTCACCCGAAGCTGACTCAGGCCGTGCTGCTGATGGAGGCCAATATCGAAGAGCCGCTGACCACCGACGAGATTGCCCAGCATGTCTGCGTGTCCCGTCGTCAGTTGGAGCGGATCTTCAAGCAGTACCTCAATCGTGTACCCAGCCAGTACTACCTGGAGCTGCGCCTGAACAAGGCGCGCCAGATGCTGATGCAAACCAGCAAGTCGATCATCCAGATCGGCCTGTCCTGCGGCTTCTCCTCCGGTCCGCACTTCTCCAGCGCTTACCGCAACTTCTTCGGCGTCACCCCTCGCGAAGACCGCAACCAGCGTCGTGGTTCCAGCCCCTTCGACACCCAGCAGCCGGTCGCAGTGGCCGAGCGCGGCTGATCTCTCACCGCACTTCTCTTGTAGGGGCGAATGCATTCGCCAGGCGGGCCGCAGGCCAGCCTTTCGGGTTTCCATGGGGCAGATGCTCTGCCCTTGGCGAATAAATTGGCTATGTCTGCGTTAGCTGTTGCGAGAGATTTACCATTGGGCCAGGAGCCTTGTAGGAGCTGGCTTGCCAGCGAAGCGGGGCCATTCGCTGGCAAGCCAGCTCCTACGGGCAATGCATCTGCTTGCAACACGTACTGCAGACGGATCCAACAAATTCACCCCCACAGATATTCCAATCCCTTCGAGCATCAATACCCATCAGTCACCCTGTGGAGAAAATTTCCCTGCGGGTGCGTAGCAGCGGCGATCAGCGTTTAAACTGCGCCTTCCCGACGCTTTCTGTCGCATTTCCATAAGCGCCGGTTTTCGCGGGGTTGGTGCTGTAAGAAGTTGTCGCATGGTGGCAATGCCAACCCCGAATCAGTCCCTACAATCCTTTCATCACTAGCCGTTCATGGCAGGAGAAACTGATGTCCGTTGAGCATGCGCAGGTCGAGCGCGCCGATTTCGACAAGGTGATGGTTCCCAACTACGCCCCCGCTGCATTCATTCCGGTGCGTGGTCAGGGTTCCCGAGTCTGGGACCAGTCCGGTCGCGAGTTGATCGATTTTGCCGGCGGTATCGCAGTGAACTCCCTGGGCCACGCGCACCCGGCGCTGGTCAAGGCGCTGACCGAGCAGGCCAACAAGATCTGGCACGTCTCCAACGTCTTCACCAACGAGCCTGCCCTGCGCCTGGCCAAGAAACTGGTGGACGCCACCTTTGCCGAGCGCGTGTTCCTCGCCAACTCCGGTGCCGAGGCCAACGAAGCGGCTTTCAAGCTGGCCCGTCGTTATGCCCATGACGTCTATGGCCCACAGAAGCACGAGATCATCTCCGCCACCAACAGTTTCCACGGTCGTACCCTGTTCACCGTGACCGTTGGCGGCCAGCCGAAGTACTCCGACGGCTTCGGCCCGAAGATGGAAGGCATCAGCCATGTGCCCTATAACGATCTGGATGCCCTGAAGGCGGCCATTTCCGACAAGACCTGTGCTGTGGTTCTGGAACCCGTGCAGGGTGAGGGTGGCGTTCTGCCGGCCGACCAGGCTTACCTGGAAGGCGCCCGCAAGCTGTGTGACGAGCACAACGCGCTGCTGATCTTCGACGAAGTGCAGAGCGGCATGGGTCGTACCGGTCACCTGTTCGCCTACGAGCACTATGGTGTGACGCCGGACATCCTCTCCAGCGCCAAGAGCCTGGGCGGCGGTTTCCCCATCGGCGCCATGCTGACTACCAGCGAAATCGCCAAGCACCTGTCCGTGGGTACTCATGGCACCACCTATGGCGGTAACCCGCTGGCCAGCGCTGTCGCCGAAGCCGTGCTGGACGTGATCAACACCCCGGAAGTGCTCCGCGGCATCAACGCCAAGCACGACCGCTTCAAGACCCGTCTCGAAGCCATCGGTGCCAAGTACGGCATCTTCACCGAAGTTCGCGGCCTGGGCCTGCTGATTGGCGCCGTCCTCTCCGACGCCTGGAAGGGCAAGGCCAAGGACGTGCTGAATGCCGCCGAACAGGAAGCCGTGATGGTCCTGCAGGCCAGCCCGGACGTGGTGCGCTTCGCGCCGAGTCTGGTTATTCCGGATGCGGACATCGATGAAGGGCTGGATCGCTTCGAGCGCGCTGTCGCCAAGCTGACCCAGGCGTAAGCCTCTGCTGGACGCGGCGCAGGGAAGCGCTGCGCTGCGATCCCAGGGATGGAACAGATTCATGCGTGAGCGCGGGCCATAGGGGCCCGGCCTTCCTCCGAATGGAACCACTGGTTCGTTCGGGGTTTTCAACAAGAAAAGGAGTGACCCCCATGTTGGTGATGCGCCCCGCGCAAATGGCCGATCTCGCTGAAGTCCAGCGCCTGGCCGCGGACAGCCCCGTGGGTGTCACTTCGCTGCCGGATGACGCCCAGGTGCTGGGCGAGAAGATTGCCGCGTCCGAGGCTTCCTTCTCTGCCGAGGTGAGCTTCAACGGCGAGGAGAGCTATTTCTTCGTCCTTGAGGACAGCAAGACTGGCCGTCTGGCAGGTTGCTCGGCGATCGTCGCCTCGGCCGGATTTTCCGAACCCTTCTACAGCTTCCGTAACGAGACTTTCGTGCATGCCTCTCGTTCGCTGTCGATCCACAACAAGATCCATGTCCTGTCGCTCTGCCATGACCTCACCGGCAACAGCCTGCTGACCAGTTTCTACGTCGAGCGCGACCTGGTGAACACTTCCGTTGCCGAACTCAACTCCCGCGGCCGTCTGCTGTTCATGGCAAGCAACCCGGAGCGCTTCGCCGACGCGGTGGTGGTGGAGATCGTCGGCTACAGCGACGAGCACGGCGAGTCGCCGTTCTGGGATGCGGTGGGGCGTAATTTCTTCGACCTCAACTACACCGAGGCCGAGCGCCTGTCCGGCCTGAAGAGTCGTACCTTCCTCGCCGAGTTGATGCCGCACTACCCGATCTATGTGCCGCTGCTGCCGGATGAAGCCCAGGAATCCATGGGGCAGGTGCATCCGCGTGCGCAGATCACCTTCGACATCCTGATGCGCGAAGGCTTCGAGACCGACAACTACATCGACATCTTCGACGGTGGTCCGACCCTTCACGCCCGCACTTCGAGCATCCGCTCCATCGCCCAGAGCCGCATGGTGCCGGTGAAGCTGGGTGACCAGGGCAAGGGTGGCCGCCAGTACCTGGTGTGCAACGGCCAGCTGCAGGATTTCCGTGCGATCGTCGCCGAACTCGACTGGGTGCCCGGCAAACCTGTGGTGCTTGGCGAAGAAGCCGCCGAAGCCCTGGGTGTTGGCGAAGGCGCCAGCGTTCGACTGATTGCCGTTTGAGTCTTAGACCCTCCTCCCGTCGGGAGGAGGTGGCCCCTGGTTGGGCCGGATGAGAGCACCGCTCTCTCCCTGGCTTTCTTCCCGGACGGAAGGAAGCGCAATTTCTGGAGGCACTATGATCGTTCGTCCCGTACGCAGCGCCGATTTACCGGCCCTGATCGACCTGGCGCGCAGCACTGGCGCAGGCCTGACCACGCTGCCGGCCAATGAAGAGCGCCTGGCGCATCGAGTCGGCTGGGCGGAGAAGGCATTCCATGGCGAGGCCGAGCGCGCCGATGCGGACTACCTGTTCGTCCTCGAAGACGACGATGGCACCGTTATTGGCATTTCCGCCGTGGCCGGCGCCGTGGGCTTGCGTGAGCCCTGGTACAACTACCGGGTCGGCCTGACCGTCAGCGCCTCCCAGGAGCTGAACATCCACCGCCAGATTCCCACGCTGTTCCTGGCCAATGACCTGACTGGCAACTCCGAGCTCTGCTCGCTGTTCCTCCATTCCGGTCATCGCACGGGGTTGAACGGCCGGCTGCTGTCCAAGGCGCGCTTCCTGTTCATCGCCGAGTTCCCGGAGCTGTTCGGTGACAAGGTGATTGCCGAGATGCGCGGCATGTCTGACGAGCACGGTGTTTCCCCGTTCTGGGAAAGCCTCGGGCGGCACTTCTTCAAGATGGAGTTCTCCCGCGCCGACTACCTTACCGGCGTGGGCAACAAGGCCTTCATCGCCGAACTGATGCCCAGGTTCCCGCTCTACACCTGCTTCCTGTCTGAAGCGGCGCGCAACATTATCGGCCGCGTGCACACCGATACCGAACCCGCGCTGGCCATGCTCAAGAGCGAGGGCTTCAGCTATCAGGGCTACGTCGACATTTTCGACGCCGGTCCGGCCATCGAGTGCGAGACCGCGAAGATTCGCGCCGTGCGCGATAGCCAGAACTTGGTGCTGGCTGTTGGCACGCCGGGCGACGACGCTACGCCTTTCCTGATCCATAACCGCAAGCGCGAAGACTGCCGCATCACTGCCGCGCCCGCCCGTCTGGCCGCCGGTACCCTGGTGGTGGATGCGCTGACCGCCAAGCGCCTGAAACTCTCCGCCGGCGCCTCGGTTCGCGCCGTGCCGCTGTCGGCCAAGGAGTCCGTATAAATGAGCACTCACTTCATTGCTGGTAATTGGCAGGCAGGGCGGGGCGAGGCGTTCGATTCGCTGAACCCTGTGACCCAGGCGGTCGTCTGGTCCGGCCGCGGCGCGACTGCTGATCAGGTCGAGGAAGCCGCCAAGGCTGCGCGCGCTGCCTTCCCGGCCTGGGCGCGCCGCCCGCTGGAAGAGCGCATCACCATCCTCGAACAGTTCGCTGTGACCCTGCGCAACCACGCCGATGAGCTGGCTCGTTGCATAGGCGAAGAAACCGGAAAACCGCTGTGGGAGTCCGCGACCGAAGTGACCAGTATGGTCAACAAGGTCGCCATCTCCATTCAGAGCTACCGCGAACGTACCGGCGAAAAGAGCGGCCCCCTGGCCGATGCCACCGCCGTGCTGCGCCACAAGCCCCACGGCGTGGTGGCGGTGTTCGGCCCCTACAACTTCCCTGGTCACCTGCCCAACGGCCACATCGTGCCCGCACTGCTGGCTGGTAACGCGGTGATCTTCAAACCCAGCGAGCTGACCCCAAAGGTCGCCGAGCTTACCGTCAAGTGCTGGATCGAGGCCGGATTGCCGGCTGGCGTGCTCAATCTGGTTCAGGGCGGCCGTGAGACCGGCATCGCCCTGGCGGGCAATCCAGGTCTGGACGGCCTGTTCTTCACCGGCTCCAGCCGCACTGGCAACCTGCTGCACCAACAGTTCGCCGGCCGACCGGACAAGATCCTCGCCCTGGAAATGGGCGGCAACAACCCGCTGGTGGTGGACCAGGTGCAGGACGTGGACGCCGCGGTCTACACCATCATTCAATCGGCCTTCATTTCCGCCGGCCAACGCTGCACCTGTGCCCGCCGCCTGCTGGTGCCGGAAGGCGCCTGGGGCGATGCCCTGCTGGCACGCCTGGTGAGTGTCGCCAGTACCATCAAGGTCGGTGCCTTCGACGCCCAGCCCGCACCGTTCATGGGGTCGGTGATTTCCCTGGATGCCGCCCGTCATCTGATCAAGGCGCAGGACCATCTTGTCGCGGGTGGAGCCAAGGTACTGTTGGCCATGTCCCAGCCGCTGGCGACCGCCGCACTGCTGACCCCCGGCATTCTTGACGTGACCGCCGTGGTCGATCGCCCCGACGAGGAGTTCTTCGGTCCGCTGCTGCAGGTAATCCGCTACCGCGACTTCGATGCCGCCATCACGGAGGCCAACGCCACTCAGTACGGCCTGGCTGCCGGTCTGCTGTCGGACTCCGCCGAGCGCTACCAGCAGTTCCTCATCGAGAGCCGCGCCGGCATCGTCAACTGGAACAAGCAACTCACCGGTGCCGCCAGCAGCGCACCCTTCGGTGGTGTAGGTGCGTCCGGCAACCATCGCGCCAGCGCCTACTATGCCGCTGACTACTGCGCCTACCCGGTGGCGTCGCTGGAAAGCGAAACCCTTGCCTTGCCTGCAACCCTTACTCCAGGAGTCAGCCTGTGAACGCCTATGAAGTGAACTTCGACGGACTGGTCGGTCCGACCCACAACTATGGCGGTCTGTCCTACGGTAACGTCGCCTCGCAGAGCAACAGCCAGGCGGTTTCCAATCCGAAGGAAGCTGCGCTGCAGGGCCTGGGCAAGATGAAGGCACTGATGGAAATGGGCTTCAAGCAGGGTGTGTTCGCCCCTCAGGAACGCCAGGACGTCGCCGCCCTGCGCAGCCTGGGTTTCTCCGGCACCGATGCCGAAGTGATCGCCAAGGCCGCCAAGGAAGCCATGCCGCTTCTGGCTGCCTGCAGTTCCGCCTCCAGCATGTGGACCGCCAACTCCTGCACCGTCAGCCCCAGCGCCGACACCGCGGATGGCCGCGTGCATTTCACTGCTGCCAACCTGAACTGCAAGTTCCATCGTTCCATCGAGCACCCGACTACCAGCCGCGTGCTGGGCGCGATGTTCGCCAATGACAAATTCTTTGCCCACCATACTGCCCTGCCCGCAGTTGGCCAGTTCGGCGACGAAGGTGCGGCCAACCACACCCGCTTCTGCAAGGGCTACGGTGATGCCGGTGTCGAATTCTTCGTGTTCGGACGCAGCGCCTTCGACAGCCGTTTCCCAGCGCCGCAACGCTACCCGGCGCGGCAGACCCTGGAGGCCAGCCAGGCGGTCGCCCGTCTGCATGGTTTGGGATCTGAAGGCGTGGTCTACGCTCAGCAGAACCCGGCGGTGATCGATCAGGGTGTGTTCCACAACGACGTGATTTCGGTGGGGAATGGCGAAGTGCTGTTCTACCACGAGGATGCCTTCCTCGAGACTGACAAGGTGCTGGCCGAGCTGGACAGCAAGCTGGGCAAGCGTGGTGGTCGTTTCCAGGCGGTGCGCGTACCGCGCAGCGCAGTGGGGGTGGAGGACGCAGTGCGTTCTTACCTGTTCAACAGCCAGCTGCTTAGTCGTGCTGACGGCAGCATGCTGCTGATCGTGCCGGAAGAGTGCCGCAGCAACGCCAACGTCTGGAACTACCTGAGCCAGCTGACTTCGGACCAGGGCCCGATCCGCGAAGTGAAGGTCTTCGACCTCAAGCAGAGCATGCAGAACGGCGGCGGGCCGGCTTGCCTTCGCCTGCGCGTGGCGCTGAAGGAAGACGAGCTGGCAGCGGTGAATCAGGGGGTGATCATGTCCCCGCAACTTCACGCCACCCTGACCACCTGGGTCGAGAAGCACTACCGTGACCGCCTCAGTGAAGCCGACCTGGCCGACCCGCAATTGCTGGTGGAGTGCCGGACGGCATTGGATGAACTGACGCAGATCCTTAAACTGGGCGCTGTTTATCCCTTCCAGCTCAACTGAGAAACCTGAAATGTCCGATGCCCTGCAACTTATCCTCGAAGATACCGACGGCACCCAGCTCGAAACCTCCTGCACCCGTTTCGCCGTTATCTGGCAGGGCAAGGAAGTCTGGATCCAGCAGGCCGGCAACGGTCAGCTGCTGATTGGCGTAGATGTGGAGGAAGGTGACACCGAGTACGCCAACCTGCTGCTGCGCCCGCTGGCTACCAACCTGGTCAGCCTGCAACTGGAAATGGAACCGGCCGACGCCGACGCTGACGACGACCATGTCCATGGTCCCGACTGCGATCACGATCATTGAGGTAACAGGATGCTAGCCCTCGGAAAACTGCTCGAATTGACCCTCGCCGGCCGTGAGCCGACCGAGAAGATCCAGCTGACATCCGGGGGCGTGCGCCTGCACTGGTTGGGCGAGGGGGCGCTGGACGTCACCCCGCCAGCCGCCGAAGACAGCGGGCTGGACCTGCTGCTTTCGGCAGGGGTGCATGGTAACGAGACCGCCCCGATCGAACTTCTGGACCGCCTGGTCCAGTCCATCGCACGCGGCCAGCTCAAGCCGCGCGCACGTATACTTTTCCTGCTGGGCAACCCCGAGGCCATCCGTCGTGGCGATCGCTTCGTCGAGCAGGATGTCAACCGTCTGTTCAATGGCCGCCATGCCGAATCCAGTGGCTTCGAAGCCATGCGTGCCGGAGAACTGGAGCGATACGCTGCTGCGTTCTTCAGCAAGCCTGACCGCGACCGCCTGCACTACGATCTGCACACCGCCATCCGTGGCTCCAAGATCGAGCAGTTCGCGCTGTACCCCTATGTCGAGGGCCGCGAGCATTCGCGCCAGGAACTGGCCCGCCTGCGCGACGCCGGGATAGACGCGGTGCTGCTGCAGAACAAGACCGGTATCACCTTCAGTTCCTACACCTACGCGTGCCTGGGGGCCGAAGCCTTTACCCTGGAGCTGGGCAAGGCGAGGCCTTTCGGTAGCAACGAGGAGGTCAACCTCGATCGTCTGGAGGCTCGCCTGTGTTCGATCGTCGAAGGCTGCGAGCCGGCCACTGACGGAGAAAGCCTGGATGGCTTGCAGCTGTTCTCGGTATCCCGGGAGATCATCAAGCACAGCGAGTCCTTCCGGCTGCACCTGGCACCGGACATCGAGAACTTCAGCGAGCTGCCCGTGGGCTATCTGCTGGCGGAAGATATCGCCGGTACCCGCTGGGTGGTGGAAGAGCAGGGCGCGCGGATTATCTTCCCCAATCCCAAGGTGAAGAACGGTCTGCGGGCGGGCATCCTGATCGTGCCGGCCGACGTCTGACGATTCATCCCTTTCTGTACCTGTACCCGCACGGCGCCGGGCTTTAGGATCGGGCTCTTCGCCCATCCAAGGAGCCCGGCATGAGCCTGATTGATCTGCGTAGCGACACCGTCACCCAACCCACTGCCGGAATGCGCGAGGCCATGCAGCGCGCCCAGCTGGGCGACGACGTCTATGGCGAAGACCCGACTGTCAATCGCCTGGAAGCCACTCTGGCCGAGCGCCTGGGCTTCGAAGGCGCACTTTTCGTACCCACGGGCACGATGAGCAACCTGCTGGGGCTGATGGCCCATTGCGAGCGCGGCGACGAATACATCGTCGGCCAGCAGGCGCATACCTATAAGTACGAAGGTGGTGGCGCCGCCGTGCTGGGTTCCATCCAGCCCCAGCCAATCGATGGCGAGGCCGACGGCAGCCTGGGCCTCTCCAAGGTCGAAGCTGCCATCAAGCAGGACGACTTCCACTTCGCCCGCACCCGCCTGCTGGCCCTGGAAAACACCATGCAAGGCAAGGTGCTGCCGCTGGGCTACCTGGCGGCGGCCCGTGAGCTGACTCGCCGGCGTGGCCTCGGCCTGCACCTGGATGGCGCCCGGTTGTACAACGCGGCGGTAAAGCTGGGCGTGGACGCCCGTGAGATCACCCGGCACTTCGACTCGGTTTCCGTATGTCTGTCCAAGGGCCTGGGGGCGCCGGTGGGGTCGGTGCTGTGCGGCAGCGCGGCCCTGATCGGCAAGGCGCGGCGCCTGCGCAAGATGGTCGGCGGTGGCATGCGTCAGGCTGGCCTGCTCGCGGCAGCGGGCCTCTACGCGCTGGACTATCAGGTCGAGCGCCTGGCTGAGGATCACGCGAACGCCGAGCGTCTGGGCGCTGGGCTGCGGGAGTTCGGTTTTGCCGTAGAACCGGTGCAGACCAACATGGTCTACGTGCAAGTCGGTGATCAGGCCGGCGCATTGGGTGCGTTCCTTTCCGCTCGCGGTATCCGCGTGAGCCCGGCCGCGCGCCTGCGCCTGGTGACCCACCTGGATGTGCAGGCCGCCGATGTTCCACGTGTGATCGAGGCTTTTGCGGCTTTCCAGCAGGCCTGAGTCGGCGGCGCGCATAAATAGCCGCCATCTATCGCACAAAGAGACTATCCCCGTAGCGCAGGGCCGATATAATGCGGCCCTTTGCCGGTGATTCGTATGTCCGTCGCCAGACGGCTGCGAGTTTCGCGCGCAATGTTGGAAACAGGCGGGAAATGCCGGGATATTCTGGAAAACCTGCTGCTTTCTCGCTGATTTCCACTTGCCGTCCTTCGCCGATAACGATTTGCACCCGCCGTCGTGGCCGCAGTTTCCGTGGAAGAACCTATGAAAAGCGCAGAAATCCGTGAAGCCTTCCTGAGCTTCTTCGAAGAGAAGGGGCATACCCGTGTCGCTTCCAGCTCCCTGATTCCGGGCAACGACCCGACCCTGCTGTTCACCAACGCGGGGATGAACCAGTTCAAGGACTGCTTCCTTGGCCTGGAAAAGCGCGCCTACACCCGTGCCACCACCAGCCAGAAATGCGTGCGCGCCGGCGGCAAGCACAACGACCTGGAAAACGTCGGCTATACCGCGCGTCACCACACCTTCTTCGAAATGCTGGGCAACTTCAGCTTTGGCGACTATTTCAAGCGTGATGCCATCCATTTCGCCTGGGAATTCCTCACCGGCGACAAGTGGCTGAAACTGCCGAAAGACAAACTCTGGGTCACCGTCTACGCCACCGATGACGAGGCCTATGACATCTGGACCAAGGAAGTCGGCATTCCCCACGAGCGCATGGTGCGCATCGGCGACAACAAGGGCGCTCCGTACGCCTCCGACAATTTCTGGGCCATGGGCGATACCGGCCCGTGCGGTCCCTGCACCGAGATCTTCTTCGACCACGGCCCCGACATCTGGGGCGGCCCGCCCGGCTCCCCGGAAGAAGACGGCGACCGCTACATCGAGATCTGGAACAACGTGTTCATGCAGTTCAACCGTACGGCTGACGGCGTGATGCACCCGCTGCCGGCCCCGAGCGTGGACACCGGCATGGGCCTGGAGCGCATCAGTGCTGTGCTGCAGCACGTGCATTCGAACTACGAGATCGACCTGTTCCAGAGCCTGCTGAAAGCCTCCGCGGATGCTGTTGGTTGCGCCAACGACGACGCGCCGTCGCTGAAAGTAGTGGCCGACCACATCCGTTCCTGCTCCTTCCTGATCGCCGATGGCGTGCTGCCGTCCAATGAAGGCCGCGGCTATGTGCTGCGCCGCATCATCCGTCGCGCCTGCCGTCACGGTAACAAGCTGGGCGCCAAGGGCAGCTTCTTCCACAAGATCGTTGCCGCCCTGGTTGGTGAGATGGGCGAAGCCTTCCCCGAGCTCAAGCAGCAGCAGGCGCATATAGAGCGCGTGCTGAAGACCGAGGAAGAGCAGTTTGCCAAGACCCTGGAGCAGGGCCTGCGTATCCTCGAACAGGACCTGGCGGGCCTCTCCGGTACCGTCATCCCGGGCGACGTGGTGTTCAAGCTGTATGACACCTACGGCTTCCCCATGGACCTGACCGGCGATATCGCTCGCGAGCGCGGCCTGACCCTCGACGAGGAAGGTTTCGAGCGCGAAATGGATAAGCAGCGCGAGCTGTCCCGTGCTTCCAGCGCCTTCGGTATGGATTACAACGCGCTGGTCAAGGTCGACGCCGATACCGATTTCACCGGTTATGTCTGCACCCATGGTGATGCCAAGGTCGTCGCCCTGTTCAAGGACGGCCAGGCCGTCGAACAGCTCGCCGAAGGCGAGGAGGGCGTGTTGGTCCTCGATCGCACGCCTTTCTATGCCGAGTCCGGTGGCCAGGTGGGTGACTGCGGCTTCATCGCCGCCAGCGGTCTGCGCTTCGACGTTCGTGATACCACCAAGGCCGGCGGCGCATTCCTGCACCACGGCGTGGTCGACCACGGCACCCTGCGTGTGGGCGCTGCCGTCACCGCCCAGGTGGACGCTACCGTGCGCCAGGCCACCGCGCTCAACCACTCTGCCACCCACCTGTTGCACGCGGCCCTGCGCCAAGTGCTGGGCGATCATGTGCAGCAGAAAGGCTCCCTGGTGGACAGCCAGCGCCTGCGCTTCGACTTCAGTCACTTCGAGTCGATAAAGCCTGAACAGTTGAAAGCGCTGGAAGACATCGTCAACGCTGAAATCCGCAAGAACAGCGAAGTCGAGACCGAGGAAACCGATATCGACACAGCCAAGGCCAAAGGCGCCATGGCCCTGTTCGGTGAGAAGTACGGCGATCAGGTTCGCGTACTGACCATGGGTGGCGATTTCTCCGTCGAGCTCTGCGGCGGCACCCACGTGTCCCGCACGGGTGACATCGGCCTGTTCAAGATCACCAGCGAAGGCGGTGTGGCTGCTGGCGTTCGTCGTATCGAAGCAGTGACCGGCGCTGCTGCGCTGGCCTACCTGAACGGTGCCGAAGAACAACTCAAGGAAGCCGCGGGCCTGGTCAAAGGCAGTCGCGACAACCTGCTGGACAAACTGTCCGCACTGCTGGAGCGCAATCGCCAGCTCGAGAAAGAGCTGGAGCAGCTCAAGGCCAAGGCGGCCAGCGCTGCCGGCGACGATCTGGCGTCTTCCGCCATCGACGTCAAAGGCGTGAAGGTGCTGGCTGCGCGTCTGGATGGACTGGACGGCGATGCGCTGTTGGCGCTGGTCGACCAATTGAAGAACAAGCTCGGCCGCGCGGTGATCCTGCTCGGCGGTGCGCTGGAGGGCAAGGTGACACTGGTCGCCGGCGTCACCCAGGACCTGACCGGCCAACTCAAAGCCGGCGATCTGATGAAGCAGGCCGCGGCAGCGGTTGGCGGCAAGGGCGGTGGTCGCCCTGACATGGCGCGTGGCGGCGGTACCGACGCTGCGGCCCTGGAACAGGCTCTGGCCTTGGCCGTACCGTTCGTCGAGCAGGGGCTCTAAAGCCCTCCGCCATCGGCCCGCCCCACGCCCGGCGGGCCTTGGCAGTGTTCTGCGTTGATTGTTTAATGGGCGCCCTTCACGGGATTAGGCGGCTTTTGAAATGGCTTTGATCGTACAGAAGTTTGGGGGGACCTCGGTCGGCACTGTCGAACGCATCGAACAGGTGGCCGAGAAGGTGAAGAAGTTCCGCGAAGGCGGCGATGACATCGTGGTCGTGGTTTCCGCTATGAGCGGCGAAACCAACCGCCTGATCGATCTGGCCAAACAGATCAGCGACCAGCCGGTACCGCGTGAACTGGATGTGATGGTTTCCACTGGCGAGCAGGTAACCATTGCGCTGCTGGCCATGGCGCTGATCAAGCGCGGTGTATCGGCGGTTTCCTATACCGGTAACCAGGTACGCATTCTCACTGACAGTGCCCACAACAAGGCGCGCATCCTGCAGATCGACGACCAGAAGATTCGTGCCGACCTCAAGGCCGGCCGCGTGGTCGTGGTCGCCGGCTTCCAGGGCGTGGATGAGCACGGCAACATCACTACCCTCGGTCGTGGCGGTTCCGACACCACCGGCGTGGCGTTGGCTGCGGCGCTGAAGGCCGACGAGTGCCAGATCTACACCGATGTAGATGGTGTCTACACCACCGATCCGCGCGTAGTGCCCCAGGCGCAGCGCCTGGACAAGATCACCTTTGAAGAGATGCTGGAAATGGCCAGCCTCGGTTCCAAGGTGCTGCAGATTCGTTCGGTGGAATTCGCCGGCAAATACAATGTCCCGCTGCGCGTGCTGCACAGCTTCCAGGAGGGTCCGGGCACCCTCATTACCCTTGATGAAGAGGAATCCATGGAACAGCCGATCATCTCCGGCATCGCCTTCAATCGCGACGAAGCCAAGCTGACCATCCGTGGCGTGCCGGATATCCCCGGCGTGGCCTTCAAGATCCTGGGCCCGATCAGTGCCGCCAACATCGAAGTGGACATGATCGTGCAGAACGTGGCGCACGATAACACCACCGATTTCACCTTCACTGTTCATCGCAACGACTACCAGAACGCCCAGCGCGTGCTGGAGCAGACCGCCAGCGAAATCGGTGCTCGCGAAGTGATCGGCGACACCAAGATCGCCAAGGTCTCCATTGTCGGCGTCGGCATGCGCTCCCACGCTGGCGTTGCCAGCCGCATGTTCGAAGCCCTGGCCAAGGAAACCATCAACATCCAGATGATCTCTACCTCGGAAATCAAGGTATCCGTGGTCATCGAGGAAAAGTACCTGGAGCTGGCGGTCCGTGCTTTGCACACCGCATTCGAGCTCGACGCCCCGACTCGACAGGGCGAGTAAGGCAATTTTCAAAAGGCGCGGCTCACCCCGCGCCTTTTGTCGTTTTTGGCTGCTACGGCGGAGCTTTCCTTTTGCCGGGGCTGGTCAATACTTGGGTGTAAGCTCCAGCGGCTAAACCGTGCCGGGGCCGTAACCATTTCTTTTTTGCAGACTGTTGTCCCGAAACGAATCCGTAAGGAGAAAGGAATGCTGATTCTGACTCGCCGGGTCGGAGAGACCCTGATGGTGGGTGACGATGTCACTGTGACCGTGTTAGGCGTGAAAGGTAATCAGGTGCGCATTGGAGTGAACGCTCCCAAGGAGGTAGCCGTGCACCGCGAAGAAATCTATCAACGCATACAGAAAGAGAAAGACCAAGAACCAAGCCACTAATTTTTCTGCAATTTTTGGCTTTGCAAACGGGGAAAACATGGTTATCATGCGCCCCGTGTTGCGGAGAGGTGGCCGAGTGGCCGAAGGCGCTCCCCTGCTAAGGGAGTACACCTCAAAAGGGTGTCGGGGGTTCGAATCCCCCCTTCTCCGCCATTTTTAGTGTTGTAGGGTGGTTCAAGGCTAGATCGATAAGTTATTGAAACTTCTCGAAAAAGCAGTTGACCGAAGCAAGAAATTCCCTATAATGCGCGCCCACAACGCACTCATAGCTCAGCTGGATAGAGTACCCGGCTACGAACCGGGCGGTCGGAGGTTCGAATCCTCCTGAGTGCGCCATTTTCAAGATATCCGGCTTATGCCGGAATCCTGAAAACCAGCGGTGATCTGGTCTAAAAACACCAACTGCGCACTCATAGCTCAGCTGGATAGAGTACCCGGCTACGAACCGGGCGGTCGGAGGTTCGAATCCTCCTGAGTGCGCCATACCCAAAGGGCCTGCAGAAATGCAGGCCCTTTTTTTGTTTCAACGCCCGCCTTTCACGCAACCCGCCTCATCGAATTGCACCAGGTGGCGGGCTCCCTTCTTTGGCTGATAGTGATAGAGAAGCCGACCGTTCTTGCCGCTTATGCGGTCGGGTTTTCCCAGGGCGCTCTCCACGTCGGCTCGGGTCATGCCGCTGCGAATCTGCTTGCGAATGATGGCGTGGCGTCGCTCCTGCGGAGAAATCAGGTTTCCGCATCCGTCCTCTCGCTCGCCGACCACTACTATTTCCTGACGCTGTTCTGAAATTCCCCAGTTCTGAGTCGGAAGATTCCTGCTGCCCAATTCTTCCTGTATCGGCTCGTTGCTTAGCAGATTCGGCGTCCGGGGGCGTTGTTGTTCGGTTTGGCTGCCGGGTGGACAGCCGTGTTGGTTGTAGCTGATGTTCCCGTCGGCGTCGCTGCAGCGGTACACGGAAGCCGCCTGCGCCGGGCCGTAGAGGCAGCAGGGTAGGGTGGTGAGGAGGAGGATCGAGAGCATTCGCATAGTGCCTTTTCCTTGGCGTGGGCTCTCGAGGGTATCCCGTGATTTTCCGTGCGTACGCGTGTCCTACAGAGGGCTGCCATCGTCGCAGCAGGGTGAAGACAATCCCAGCTTTGCGATGCAAGCGATTGTTCTTTCCATGATTTTGTAACGCGTGAGTGGAACGGCGGTGTTATCATTGCGCGGTCAGCCCCGCCGGGGCCTTCGGACAACCATCATGGACTTACCCAGTAGTTACTCAGAATCCCGATTGCACAATCGCGAAATGACTGTCTGACCCCTTCTGGCGTGCTCTGCCACTGGGGGTGGAGCGCGCTATATGACTGAAGTAGAAGCCAAAAAGCCGCAAGAGAGCCTGCAGGACCGCCTGGCCCAGGTTATCGAATTGCTGCATCGCCACAAGCTGGTGGAAGACCTGACCCACCGTCAGGAAGGCCAGCACCGTGACCTCGTCGAGAATCTCGTTCACCGGCAGAACCTTGCCGAGCTGCAACGAAAGCTCGATGAGCTTCACCCGGCCGACATCGCCCACATCCTCGAAGCCCTGCCGCTGAACGACCGCCTGACGGTCTGGCAGTTGGTCAAGGCCGAGCGTGACGGCGACATCCTCCTCGAAGTTTCCGACGCCGTCCGCGAATCGCTGATCGCCGACATGGACGATCACGAGCTGCTCGCCGCCGCCAAGGAGATGGACGCCGACGAGCTGGCCGACCTCGCGCCAGAGCTGCCGCGAGACGTGATCCACGAGCTGATGGAGTCCCTCGATGCCCAGCAGCGCGAGCGCGTGCGCTCCGTGCTGTCCTACGAGGAGGATCAGGTCGGTGCGCTGATGGACTTCGAGATGGTCACGATCCGTGATGACGTGACCTTGGAAGTAGTTCTGCGCTACCTGCGTCGGCTCAAGGAGCTCCCCGGTCACACCGACAAGCTTTTCGTTGTGGACTACGACGGCATCCTCCAGGGCGTACTGCCTATAAAACGCCTGTTGGTGAATGACCCGGACAAACAGGTGGCCGAGGTGATGGCGACCGACCCGGTGAGCTTCCATCCGGATGAGGACGCTTACGATGCCGCCCAGGCATTCGAACGTTACGACCTGGTGTCGGCTCCGGTGGTGGACAAGAACGGCAAGTTGATCGGTCGTCTGACCATCGATGAAATGGTCGACCTGATTCGTGAGGAGAGCGAGACCGAAGTTCTCAACATGGCCGGTCTGCGCGAAGAGGAAGATATCTTCGCCTCGGTCTGGAAGTCAGTGGGCAACCGCTGGGCCTGGCTGGCTGTCAATCTGATCACTGCCTTCATCGCCTCGCGGGTCATCGGCCTGTTCGAGGGCTCCATCGAGAAGCTGGTGGCCCTGGCCGCGCTCATGCCCATCGTCGCCGGCATCGGCGGCAATTCGGGCAACCAGACCATTACCATGATCGTGCGCGCCATGGCCCTGGACCAGATGGGGACAGGCAATACGTCGCGCCTGGTGCGCAAGGAGCTGGGCGTCGCATTGATCAATGGCCTGGTCTGGGGCGGGGTGATCGGTCTGGTGGCCTACTACCTCTACGGGAGCTGGTCGCTTGGCGTTGTGATGACGGGCGCCATGACTTTGAACTTGCTGCTCGCGGCGCTGATGGGCGTTTTGATTCCCATGACGCTGGTGCGCATGGGGCGCGACCCGGCCATGGGTTCCAGCGTGATGATCACGGCCATGACTGACAGTGGTGGCTTCTTCATCTTCCTTGGCCTGGCCACCTTGTTCCTGCTCTGACCTTTCCATAAGCGAAGAAGCCGCCTCAAGAGGGCGGCTTCTTCGTTTTTGGGGTAGCGCGGGGTGCAGGGGCTGCTTCGATGCCAAATCGAAGGCATGAAAAAACCGGCAGTTGCCGGCTTCTTCAATCGATGTGGAGTGGTCTCACGACTCTTCGGCCGCCAGCTCCGCATCGTGTGCGATCAGTGCAACCAGCGCGTTTTGCTGGCGCCGCGACAGCTGACGGAAACGCTGCAGCAGCTCGCGCTCGTGCAGGGTCAGCTCCGGGCTGTCCAGGCGCAGGGAAACACCTTCATCCAGTGCGCCTTCCTGGAGCATGCTCTGCTCGAGGCGGGCAATGATTTCGGAGTTCATGCTGCGGTGGTGGTTACGAGCGACCAGAGCGATGCGCTCGCGCATACCCTCGGGGAGGCGAACGACGAATTTGTCAGCCGTGCGACTGGAATAAATAGCCTGTTTCATAGGGCGCATACATTCAACCGGTTAGTTCAGGAAAGCGATGCTGGCAATGAGCTGCAGATTGTCACCGGTTTGACTGTCCTTGGCAGCAATTGTTCAACCAGTTTCGCGATTCGAATCGGTATGACCCTTGGGTCAGCAAAACGTTTCCTTGACGTCAATTTGGTGTCAGATTGTGATCGTTATAGCGGCTTTTGGCCAGCACCAATTGTCCGAATTGAGAGTGGCTGAACAATTCGCACGTTTCCGATGCACCTATGGGACTAAGCCGCTTTGACCGCAGTCTTCTCTCCTGCGAGCACCCTGTTACTCGTTACAGATAATGAAGGCACTGTGATGCTGTCTAGCCATCACGCTAAAGGGTAGCTGCTGTTGTCTGACCACGCCCAGTGCAAAAGAATTCCTTTGCGCTGTCATAAAAGCGGTTCAAAATTTTCCTTTCGGATTTCCGCTCGCTGGCGGCCACAACCCATCCTCTCCAGGTGCCCCATGACAGGCAGGCTCATTTACCTCATAGGCCCTTCCGGTTCTGGCAAGGACAGCCTGCTCGATGCCGTGCGTGAGGGCTCGGGCAGTCACGGTTGCCGAGTGGCGCGTCGGGTCATTACCCGCTCGGCGGAAGCCAAGGGTGAGCTGGCCGAAGCGGTCAGTCCCGAGGAGTTCGCCCAGCGAGAGGGCCGTGGCGACTTCGCCATGAGCTGGTACGCCAATGGGCTGTCCTACGGCATCCCCCGAGTCATCGACGAATGGCTGGATGCGGGCGACGACGTGCTGGTGAACGGCTCTCGCGGTTACCTGCCTGAAGCGCGTCGCCGCTATCCGCACCTGCTGGCCGTGCTGCTGACGGTAGAGGACGAAGTCCTGCGTCGGCGCCTGCACGCCCGTGGCCGCGAATCGGCGGAAGAGATCGAGGTCCGCCTGGCACGTAACGCCGGTTTTGCCGACACCTTGCTGGCTGGAGAAAACGCCGACCTCTGCCTGCTGGACAATTCCGGTTCCCTCGCCCAGTCCTGCGAGCGCCTGCTAAAGCTCATCGAAGACCACCGCCCCATCGCCTGGCCGGACTCGGCCTGACCCTCAATCCAGCGGCAGCTCGGTGGTGCGCTTGACCTCGCTCATGGCGATGTTCGAGTGCGCCTCCAGTACATGAGGGCGTTGCAGCAACTGGTCCCGCAGAAAGCGTTCGTAGCCGGCGATGTCCTTGGCCACCACCTTCAGCAGGTAGTCCGAGCCGCCGGCCATGGTGTAGCACTCCAGCACTTCCGGGTAGCCGACGATGGCTTCCTCGAACTCGGTGAGGTTGTTGCGGCCGTGGGCAGACAGCTTGATGTTGACGAATACCGTGATCGAGAAACCCAGCAACTTGGGATTGAGCAGGGCGACCTTGCGTTCGATCAGCCCGTCCTCCTGCATGCGGTGGATGCGCCGCCAGCAGGGTGACTGGGACAGCTCCACCTTCTCCGCCACTTCCGCGGCGGACAGGTCAGCGTCATGTTGCAACAGGCGCAGGATCTTACGATCGATGGGGCTCAGCGGGTTCTGCATGAATCTGTCCGAAATCTTGTTTTTGTTGGAAGGATCATGCGCAAGTCTGGCGTTGGAATCCGAAAATAGAAAGAAAAAATCAGCACCGTCCGGTCATATTCTTATCCACGCGTCCGAGGCAGCGATCCTGCGTCGGGCTGAACAAGAGATGGCACCCACCGTTGCCATCAAGGTCGCCATAAAAACAAAAGGAGCGCCCGCATGTCTCTGGCCGAGATCCGCCTGGATGACAAGTACCGCCTTGAAACCGGTCACCTGTACCTCACCGGCACCCAGGCACTCACCCGCCTGCCGATGCTGCAGAAGCAACGCGATAAGGCCCACGGCCTGAACACCGCCTGCTTCATCTCCGGCTACCGGGGTTCGCCGTTGGGCAACCTCGACAAGAGCCTCTGGGAAGCCAAGTCCTTCCTCAAGGAAAACCACGTTCACTTCCAACCGGGCGTCAACGAAGAACTGGCCGCAACCGCCTGCTGGGGCAGCCAGCAGACCAGCCTGTTCCCCGGTGCCAAGTACGATGGCGTGTTTTCCATGTGGTACGGCAAAGGGCCGGGCGTGGATCGCTGCGGCGACGTCTTCAAGCACGGCAACTCCGCCGGCGTCTCGGCCCATGGCGGCGTCTTGCTGCTGGCCGGCGACGACCACGGTTGCAAGTCCTCCAGCATCGCCAACCAGAGCGAGCATGCCTTCATCGGCGCCTCCATCCCGGTACTGAATCCGGCCAACGTCCAGGAAATCCTCGACTACGGGATCATCGGCTGGGAGCTCTCGCGCTACAGCGGCTGCTGGGTGGCGCTGAAGACCATCGCCGAAAACGTCGACTCTTCCGCTGTGGTGGAAGTCGACCCGCTGCGCGTAGATGTGAAAATTCCGCAAGATTTCGTACTGCCGGAAGACGGTGTTCATATCCGCTGGCCGGACCCGCCCCTGGCGCAGGAAAAGCGCCTGAACATGTACAAGATCTACGCCGCCCGCGCCTTCGCCCGTGCCAACAACCTCAATCAGGTGATGCTCGACTCGCCGACCCCGCGCCTTGGCATCATCACCACCGGCAAGTCCTATCTCGACGTGCGCCAGGCCCTGAACGACCTGGGCCTCGACGAGGAACTCTGCGCCAAGGTCGGCCTGCGGGTGCTCAAGGTTGGCATGAGCTGGCCGCTGGAACCCGTCTCCGTCCACGAGTTCGCCCAAGGCCTGGATGAAATCCTGGTGGTGGAAGAGAAGCGCAGCGTCATCGAAGACCAAGTCACCGGCCAGCTCTACAACTGGCCTGTGGACAAGCGCCCGCGCGTGGTGGGCGAGTTCGACGAGGAGGGCACCTCGCTGCTGCCCAACCTCAGCGAACTGACTCCGGCGATGATCGCCCGCGTCATTGCCAAGCGCCTGGCGCCGATCTACTCCAGTGAGCAGATCGAGTCCCGCCTGGCCTTCCTCGCCGCCAAGGAAAAGGCCCTCGCCGAGCCCAAGCACACGACCACGCGCACCCCGCATTTCTGCTCTGGCTGCCCGCACAACACCTCCACCAAGCTGCCGGAAGGCAGTCGCGCCCAGGGCGGCATCGGCTGCCACTACATGACCCAGTGGATGGACCGCAACACCGACACCTTCACCCAGATGGGCGGGGAGGGCGCCACCTGGATCGGCCAGGCGCCCTTCACCGACACCCCGCACATCTTCCAGAACCTGGGTGACGGCACGTATTTCCACTCCGGCCAACTGGCCCTGCGCGCGGCCGTCGCCGCCGGGGTCAACATCACCTACAAGATTCTCTACAACGATGCCGTGGCCATGACCGGCGGCCAGCCGATCGACGGCGAGCTGCGCGTCGACCAGCTCAGCCAGCAGGTCTTCGCCGAAGGCGTGAAGCGCATCGCCCTGGTCTCCGACGAGCCGGAGAAGTACCCGACCCGCGCCACCTTCGCGCCCATCGTCACCTTTCACCATCGCCGCGAACTGGATGCCGTGCAGCGCGAGCTGCGTGAGTTCAAGGGCGTGTCGGTGCTGATCTTCGACCAGACCTGCGCCACCGAGAAGCGCCGCCGCCGCAAGCGCGGCAAGCTGGTCGACCCGGCCAAGCGCGCCTTCATCAACCCGGCTGTGTGCGAAGGCTGCGGCGACTGCAGCGTCAAGTCCAACTGCCTCTCCGTGTTGCCACTGGAAACCGAGCTGGGGCGTAAGCGCCAGATCGATCAGAACGCCTGCAACAAGGATTTCTCCTGCGTCGAAGGCTTCTGCCCGAGCTTCGTCACCGTGCACGGCGGCAGCCTGCGCAAGCCCGAAGCCGCCGGTGCCAAGGCGCTCTTCGTGGCCCTGCCGGAACCGCGTCAGCCGAGCCTGAACCGTCCCTGGAACATTCTCCTGCCCGGCGTCGGCGGAAGTGGCGTAACCACCGTCGGCGCGCTGTTGGGTATGGCCGCGCACATCGAAGGCAAGGGCTGCACCGTGCTCGACCAGGCCGGCCTGGCACAGAAGTTCGGCCCGGTGATCACCCACATCCGCATTGCTGCCAAGCAGGACGACATCTACGCCGTGCGCATCGCCGCCGGCGAGACCGACCTGCTGCTGGGCTGTGACCTCGTCGTGGCCGCCAGCGAAGAGGCCCTGGCCAAGCTCAATGACCGCATCGCCAACGCGGTGGTCAACAGCCATGAGGCTGCCACTGCCGAGTTCACCCGCAACCCCGACGCCCAGGTACCGGGCCAGGCCATGCGCGAGGCACTGGTGGAAGCGGTGGGCGAGGCCAAGACCCATTTCGTCGATGCCACCCGCCTGGCCACCCGCCTGCTGGGCGACAGCATCGCCACCAACCTGTTCATGCTCGGTTACGCCTACCAGCGCGGCCTGGTACCCATCTCCGCTGACGCCATCGACAAAGCCATCGAACTCAACGGCGTGTCGGTCGCCCTCAACCAGCAGGCCTTCCTCTGGGGTCGTCGTGCTGCCCACGACCTGGCCGCGGTAGAGAAACTGGCCAAGCCTGTCGAAGTGGAAGCACCTCGCTGTGAAACCCTGGAAGAGATCATCCAGTACCGCGCCGACCACCTGCGCGCCTACCAGGACGCCGCTTACGCCGAGCGTTACCGTGCGCTGGTGGAGCGCGTGCGCAAGGCCGACAGCAGTGAAGACAAGCTCCTGACCCGCGCCGTCGCCCGCTACTACGCCAAGTTGCTGGCCTACAAGGACGAGTACGAAGTGGCGCGCCTCTACAGCGACGCTACCTTCCGCAAGCAACTGGACGCCCAGTTCCAGGGTGATTACCACCTGGAGTTCCACCTGGCGCCGTCCTGGCTGGCCAAGGCTGACCCGGTCACCGGCGAGCCGCGCAAGCGCCGCTTCGGACCCTGGATGCTCAAGGCGTTCGGCGTGCTGGCCGGGTTCAAGTTCCTTCGCGGCAGCGCGTTCGACCTCTTCGGTTACAGCGAAGAGCGCAAGCTCGAACGCCAGTTGATCGCCGAGTACGAAGCCACGGTCGACCTGCTGATCAAGGAACTGAAGCCAAGCAACTACGCCGCCGCAGTCGCCCTGGCCGAGTTGCCGGAGCAGATTCGCGGCTACGGCCCGGTCAAGGAACGCGCCCTGGCCAAGGTCCGCGAGCAAGAGAAGCAGCTGCGCACCCGCCTCACCGCCAGCGAGATCCAGGTGCTGCACCTGTTCGACCCGGCTGCCTGAACCCACCCACTCAAGCTCACCTCCCTCTTCCGTTCGCGGAGAGGGAGGCGAGCACCCGTTCAATTCGCAACACGTCACCACAGAATCGAGGAACACCCATGTCCGTCTTCACGCACGTCGAGTTCGATCATCACGAGCAGGTGGTCTACGGCCACGACAAGGCCTCCGGACTCAAGGCCATCATCGCCATCCACAACAGCAACCTCGGCCCGGCCCTGGGCGGCTGCCGCATGTGGCCCTACCTGAATGACGAGCAGGCCCTGCGCGATGTGCTGCGCCTGTCCCGTGGCATGACCTACAAATCCGCCCTGGCCAATCTGCCGCTCGGCGGTGGCAAGGCGGTGATCATCGGCGACCCGCACCGCGACAAGAGCGAAGCGCTGTTCCAGGCCATGGGCGATTTCGTCGACAGCCTGGGCGGCCGCTACATCACCGCCGCTGACTCCGGCACCGGGGTCACCGAGATGCGCATCATGGCCGAGCGCAGCCGCCATGTGGCCGGCGCCGGCACCCGCGAAGCCCTGGGCGGCGGCGTGCGCGACGGCAACCCGTCGCCATCCACCGCCTACGGCACCTTCGTTGGTATCCGCGTGGCGGCGAAGCATCGCCTCGGACGCGATGACCTTTCCGGCCTGCGCGTGGCCATCCAGGGCGTCGGCCAGGTGGGCTTCAGCCTGGCGCAGTACCTGAAAGAGGCTGGTGCCCAGCTCTGGGTCTGCGACATCCACGACGCCAACGCCCGCCGCGCCGCCGAGCAACTGGGCGCTCAGGTAGTCGGGCAGAACGATATCTATGGCCTGGACGTGGACGTCTTCGCCCCCTGTGCCATGGGCGGCATCGTCAACCCGCAGACCCTCGAAGCCCTGCGTGCGCCGATCATCGCCGGCGCCGCCAACAACCAGCTGGCCGACGCCGGCCTGGCCGAGGAACTGCGCCGTCGCGGCATCCTCTACGCACCGGACTACGCCATCAACGCTGGCGGCATCATCGACGTCTGGTACGAGCGCAGCAACGGCAGCGAAGCGGCGCTGCGCCAGCACGTGGAAGGCATTGGCGAGACCCTGCGGGAAATCTTCGTGCGCGCCGACAGCGAAGGCCGCACCACCACCGCGGTGGCCGACCGCCTGGCCGAGGAGCGCTTCGGCCGCGTCTGACGGCTGTTCCCAGCCGGCCATCGGCGAGCGCCCCTGGCCGGCCCGTACCTCACTACAACAACAAGACGGTATGCCCCATGACTCAAGAAAGCCTCGTATCCGGCCATGCCGGTGATGCCTCCAGACCCGCCGACGCCCGTGGACAATGGTCGTCGCGCTGGGCCTTCTTCCTTGCCGCAACCGGCTCCGCCGTGGGATTGGGCAATATCTGGAAGTTCCCCTACATCACCGGTGAGAACGGCGGCGGCGCCTTCGTTCTCGTCTACCTTGGCTGCATCCTGGTGATCGGCATCCCCCTGCTGATGCTGGAAGTAATGCTGGGCCGACGCGCCCGGGCCAACCCGGAGCAGGCGATGAACCTGGCAGCTCTCGATGCCGGTGCTGGGCGCCATTGGCGACGCCTGGGCAGCATGGCGGTGCTCACCGGCTTCCTTATCCTCAGCTTCTACACCCTGGTGGCGGGCTGGGCCGTGGCCTATGTCCCCGATGCCCTGGCCGGCCGCTTCGCCGGGATCGACGGCAAGGCCAGCGAGGCCCTTTTCAACGGTCTGCTGGCCAACCCGCTCAAGCTCCTGGCCTATGGCAGTGCTGTGCTCCTGGCCACCCTGTTGATCGTCGCCCTGGGTGTGCAGAAAGGGCTGGAGCGCTCGCTGCGCTTCCTCATGCCGGGGCTGTTCCTGCTCCTGCTGGTGCTGGTGGGCTACGCCGCCACTACCGAGCACTTCGGCACTGCCGTCCACTTCCTCTTCGATTTCGACTTCAGCAAGCTCACCGGCCAAAGCGTACTCATCGCCCTGGGCCATTCGTTCTTCACCCTCAGCCTCGCCAGCGGCGCCATGATGGTCTATGGCTCCTACCTGCCCGCCGGCACGTCCATTGCCCGCACCTCGATCATGGTGGCCATCGCCGACACCAGCGTCGCCCTGCTGGCGGGTCTGGCGATCTTCCCGCTGGTGTTCGCCAACGGCCTGGAGCCTGGCTCCGGTCCGGGGCTGATCTTCGTCACCCTGCCCATCGCCTTTGGCCAGATGCCCTTGGGCAGCCTGGTAGGCGGGCTGTTCTTCGTGATGCTGGCGATCGCCGCCCTGACCTCCGCCATCTCCCTCAGT
The DNA here is from genome assembly GCF_005502555.1 of Pseudomonas sp. D(2018). Lineage (NCBI taxonomy): Bacteria > Pseudomonadati > Pseudomonadota > Gammaproteobacteria > Pseudomonadales > Pseudomonadaceae > Pseudomonas > Pseudomonas sp. D(2018). Next base: position 3,036 of record NZ_SCOK01000040.1, on the reverse strand, counting down.
GAACCCACCATTGCCTGGCTCACCGAGCGCTTCGGCATCGGAAGGGTCAAGGCGGTGCTGCTGAGCGGCCTCGGTCTGTGGGTGCTGGGGCTGGGCTCGGTGTTCTCCTTCAACCTTGGCGCCGAGTACACCCTGTTCGGCAAGACCTTCTTCGACGCCCTGGACTACCTCACCGCCAACCTGCTGATGCCTGTCGGTGGCCTGCTGACCGTGCTGTTCTGCGGCTGGGTGCTGGGCCGTGCCAAGGTGGAGGAGGGCGTGGGCATCGCCAGCCCGACGCTGTTCCGTCTCTGGTGGAAAATGCTGTGCTACGTCACGCCGCTGTGCATTCTCGTGGTTTTCCTCCACAGCCTGGGCCTGTTCTGAGCCCGTCGGGATGGCATGACAAACGCCGCGAACGTCGTTAACATGCCGCCCGTCCTCACGACCTCGCCACCCGGCGGGGTCGCCGCGTCCCAGTAGCTCAATTGGATAGAGCATCCCCCTCCTAAGGGGAAGGTTGGTGGTTCGAACCCACTCTGGGACGCCATATATTCCGCGGCTTACAGCCATTTCACCCTGACAGCAGGTAGCACCCGTGACAGCAGGGTGACAGCAAAAACCAAGCGTCAGCTGTCACGCGATCGAGTCGCGGATGCGCAACACGGTGGTGGTGCTGCAATCGGCGTGACGGGCCGTCGCCCGGATGCCCAGGCCGGCCCCCAGCAGCTCAGTGACCCGCTTGTGCAGATCGGCATCCACCGGACGCCCCTTGTACTTCCCTTCATCCTTGGCCTTCTTGATGCCCTGGGCTTTGTGCTCGCGGCGCTGCTCGTAGTTCTTGCGAGCGATGTTAGCGGGCACACCCCAGTCGATGTACTTGAGTATCTGCGTAGCGTCTCGCTGAAGTGTGCGTGGTGGTTGCGTCCGCTCTCATGCCGCGTCGCAGGGCGCAGGTCTGAAAGTCCAAGTTCGATGGACGGGCGAGATTGATGGACGAGCAACTGCGCGTTCATTCGAATGAATGATTTCAAAAAAATGGGGCCTTCTATCCTGAAGCGTCAGGAAATCAACGCTGCTGGAGGGTTGTGCAGATGGCCACCATAAATGGCAATAACGGCGACAATATTCTGACCAGTGCTGGAGGCAGCGATACTCTTAATGGTTTGGGTGGTAACGATACGCTGAGCGGTAATGGCGGCAGCGATACGCTGGACGGCGGAGCCGGCAACGACTTGTTGATCGGCGGCAGCGGCAGTGACACCTACCGCTTTGGCAGCGGCTATGGTCATGACGTGATCGACAACAGCGGGGGCAGCAGCAGCGACGTTGATACCATCCGCTTGTCCAATCTGAACGCCGGGCAAGTCCGCCTGAACCGTGTGGGCAATGACCTGATCCTCACCGTGATCGCCACGGGTGAAACCCTCACCGTCAGCCAGCACTTCCTCACCCCCAGCCGGGCCATCGATCGCATCCAGTTCGCCGACGGCAGCCGCTGGACCAGCAACGACATCATTGCCAACCTGTATTACCCGTCGGTGACCCCGACCAACTCTGGCGACATCATCAATGGCAATCCGGACGATGACGTCCTGTCGGGCCTGGGCGGCAACGACATCCTCTCCGGCAACAGCGGCAACGACCTGCTTGACGGGGGCACCGGGGCCGACCTCATGCAAGGGGGCCAGGGCAACGATACCTACGTGGTCGACCACCTTTTCGATATCGTGGTCGAGGCCAGTAACGCGGGCATCGATACCGTGCGTGCCAGCATCAGCTACAGCCTCGGCGACAACCTGGAGAATCTGACCCTGCTGGGGACCGCCGATCTCAACGGCTTCGGCAACTCGCGGGACAACACCCTGATCGGCAACGCCGGCAACAACCTGCTCAGCGGCGGCGCTGGCAATGACCGGTTACAGGGCGAGGCCGGCAACGATATGCTGCTCGGTGGCAACGGCAACGACACGCTGGAGGGCGGCGCCGGCGACGACCTGCTGGATGGCGGTTCAGGTACCGACACCATGGCCGGCGGCAGCGGCAACGACGTCTATGTGGTTTCGCAGAGCAGCGACAGCGTCAGCGAGGCGGCTGGCGAAGGCACGGACACCGTCCGTGCCTCAGTCAACTACAACCTGGGCGCCAACCTGGAAAACCTGGAACTGACCGGCAGCTCCAATCTACGCGGGACAGGTAACGCCCTGGACAACCGCCTGCTCGGCAACAGTGGCAGCAATATCCTGGATGGCGGCGCCGGCAACGACTGGCTGGCTGGCCGGCGCGGGAGTGACACCTACCTGTACGGCGCCGGCACTGGCAACGATGTGGTCGACAACAGCGGTGGTGCCGGCAGCGATGTCGACACCCTGCAACTAACCGGGCTCAACCCGGCGAATGTGCGCTTCCTGCGCAGCGGCAGCGACCTGGTCATGCAGGTGCTCGCCACCGGCGAAACCCTGACCCTGCTGAACTTCTACCTCGGCGCCGACTTCGAAATCGACCGGGTGCGCTTCGCCAACAACACCGTCTGGAACAATGCCCAGCTCAAGGCCGCGGTTAGCGGTAGCGTCAACGTCGCGCCCACCTCCAGCGACGATAGCCTGACAACCCTCGAAGACACCTCGGTGCTGCTGCGTGCGACGGATTTCGGCAGTTACAACGACACGGAAGGCACACCGCTGGCCGCCGTTCGCATCACCGCGCTTCCCGGAACGGGAAGCCTGCAACTGTTCAACGGCAGTGCCTGGAGCGCCGTGATTCTCGACCAGGTCATCAGCCGGAGCGATCTGGATGCGGGCCGGCTGCGCTTCGTACCGGCGGCGGATGGCAATGGCAGCCCCTACGCCAGCATTGGCTTCAGGGTCGGCGACGGCAGCGCCTTCGCCCTGAGCGCCAACACCCTGAGCATCACGGTGACCGCCGTCAATGACGTGCCGACCCTGGTCAATGCCCTGACCGACCAGGGCGCCAGCGAAGACAGCCCGTTCAGCTTCACGGTGCCGGCCGACGCCTTCGCCGATGTCGACGGTGACACCCTCAGCTACAGCGCCACGC
>NZ_SCOK01000003.1:0-240641 GCF_005502555.1 Pseudomonas sp. D(2018) | reverse complement strand
TGCAGGGGGCGCATGCCGAGGAATTCTAACCTGCCGGTGGCAAGCCCCTGCAAGATTTCATGCAGGGTTCTTGCCAGCGGCTGGAACGGCGGTTCCCCGGGCGTGGCCTGTCTCAGCGAGCGGGCATAAAAAAGCCCCGCATGTGCGCGGGGCGTGAAATACCCTGAAAAAGGGTCAGAACCAGTTGTCTTGCATTGCCAGGCAGGTGTCGTCGCGGGCTTCGAGTAGTGTCAGCTCGTGGTGGCAGCCGGGCACTTCCCAGGTGAGGAAGTAACGTGCGGCCTGCAGCTTGCCCTGGTAGAAGTCGGCGTCTGCCGTATTGCCACGGGCCAGTCCCTGTTCGGCGCGGATGGCCTGTTCCAGCCAGCGCCAGCCGATCACCGTATGGCCGAACACCTTCAGGTACAGCGCCGAATTGGCCATGGCCTGGTTGACCTTGCCCTGCATCAGGTCGCCGAGCAGCGCCAGGGTGACATTGGAGAGGCGTGCCAGCAGGTGCTCCAGCGGTTGGCGCAGGGCGGTCAGCGACTCGTATTCGGCGGCGCGCTCGCAGCAACCCTGGATCAGCCGGGTCAGTTGCTTGAGGCCGGCCCCCTTGTTCTGCGCCAGCTTGCGACCCAGCAGGTCGAGGGACTGGATACCGTGGGTGCCTTCATGGATCGGGTTCAAGCGGTTGTCGCGGTAGTACTGCTCCACCGGGTATTCGCGGGTGTAACCATGGCCGCCGAGTATCTGGATCGCCAGCTCGTTGGCCTTGAGGCAGAACTCCGAAGGCCAGGATTTGACGATCGGGGTGAGCAGGTCGAGCAGCTCGTGGGCCTGCTGGCGCTCTTCCTCGGTGGCCAGCGTCTGGGTGTCGTCGAACAGGCGTGCCGAGTACAGGCCGAGGTCGAAGGCGCCTTCCACATAGGCTTTCTGGGTCAGCAGCATGCGGCGCACGTCGGCGTGCTGGATGATCGAGACCTGGGGCGAGGTTGGGTCCTTGCCGTCTGGTAGACGACCCTGCGGGCGCTCGCGGGCGTATTCGAGGGAATAGAGGTAGCCGGCGTAGCCGAGCATCACCGCGCCCATCCCAACGCCGATGCGTGCCTCGTTCATCATCTGGAACATGTAGGACAGCCCGGCGTGGGGCTTGCCCACCAGATAGCCGACGCATTCACCGTTATCGCCGAAGTTAAGCGCGGTAGACGTGGTGCCGCGGTAACCCATCTTGTGGAACAGGCCGGCCAGGATCACGTCGTTGCGCTTGCCGAGGGAGCCGTCGTCGTTGACCAGGAACTTGGGCACGATGAACAGGGAGATGCCCTTCACGCCAGGCGGGGCGTCCGGCAGCTTGGCCAGGACCATGTGCACGATGTTGTCCGCCAGCGGGTGGTCGCCACCGGAGATGAAGATCTTGTTGCCCTTGATGCGGTAGGTGCCATCGGCAGCCGGTTCGGCTCGGGTACGGATGTCCGAGAGGGACGAGCCGGCATGGGGTTCGGTCAGGGCCATGGTGCCGAAGAAGCGGCCGTCGATCATCGGTTGCAGGAACCGCTGTTTCTGCTCGTCGCTGCCGAAGCTCTCGATCAGGTTGGCCGCGCCCATGGTCAGGAACGGGTACGCCGAGCTGCCGACGTTGGCCGCCTGGAAGTGCGCGAAGCAGGCCTGGGACAGCAAGGTCGGCAACTGCATGCCGCCTTGTTCGAAGCTGCGGGTGGCGTTGAGGAATCCGGCTTCGAGGAAGGCGTCGACCGCCGGCTTCACTTCCGGGATCAGGGTGGCGGCGCCATTGACGTACTCCGGCTCCTGTTCGTCGCCCTTGCGGTTGTGCGGAGCGAAGAACTTCTCGGCGATGCTGCGGGCAGTGCCCAGGGCGGCATCAAAGGTTTCGCGGTTGTGGTCGGCGAATCGCTCGCGCTGGGTCAGGGCTTCGGCGTCCAGCACTTCGTAGAGTTCGAAAGCCAGGTTACGGGAACTGAGCAGGGTCTCGGACATGGTGGCTCTCCGGTGGGATCGCCTGAGTCTAGATCGGTGAATGAAGGGCGCCTAGCAACATCCATGAGCGTGATAAAGGGGGTGAAGCCGTGGTGAGCCACTGGCTGATAGAATGCGCGCCTCGCGAGGACTCTCCATGAACTACCGCCATGCCTTCCACGCCGGCAACCACGCCGACGTACTCAAACACTTCACCCTGGCCCGCCTGATCGCCCTGCTGTCGCGCAAGGAGGCACCCTTCGCCTACCTCGACAGCCATGCCGGTGTCGGTCTCTATGACTTGCTGGGGGACCAGGCCAGTCGCACCGATGAATGGCGCGAGGGCATCGGTCGCCTCTGGGACCTGCCCGACCTGCCGGCGCCGATGGCCGACTACCTGCAGGTGATCCATGAACTGAACCCGGATGGCAGCCTGCGTTATTACCCCGGCTCACCGGAATTGGCGCGGCGCCTGACGCGCCCCCAGGACCGCCTGCAACTGAACGAGAAGCATCCGGAAGACGGCCAGCTGTTGCGGGACAACATGGCCGGCGACCGCCGAGTCGCCGTGCACCTGGGTGAAGGGTGGCACCTGGCGCGGGCGCTGCTGCCCGTGGCGGAAAAGCGCGCGCTGATGCTCATCGACCCGCCCTTCGAAAAGGCGGACGAACTGGAGCGCTGTGTCACCGCCCTGAAGGAAGCCATCGGCCGCATGCGCCAGACGGTGGTCGCCATCTGGTACCCGATCAAGGACCAGCGCCAGCTCAAGCGCTTCTACCAGGGGCTGCAGGCCAGTGGCGCGCCCAAACTGCTGCGTGCAGAGCTGCGGGTGCATTCGGCTGACACTGCGGATTCCGGGCTGAACGGTTCAGGCCTGGTCATCGCCAACCCGCCGTGGGGCATCGAGGACGAACTGCGCCAGGTCCTGCCCTGGCTCGCCGAGCGCCTGGCGCAAAGCAAGGGTGGCTGGCAACTGGACTGGCTGATCGCTGAGTGATCAGCTTCGTCCGGGGCGAGGTTCCACGTAGTAGGTCAGTTGTTGCCGCGGGTTAAGGTATTCCAGCACCTCCAGCGGTAACTGCGCCGGCCGCAGGCTGCGGGCGATGGACAGGTGCGATTCCTGTTCCAGGTCGAGGATCAGCGCCTCCTGTTTGGGCACGTCCGGGGCGTGGACGATCAGGGTCGGTCGCAGCGGCTGGCCCGGGTTCATGCCCAGTACCAGGGCGTAGCGCTCGTCATCCAGTTGCACCAGGCTGCCGGGCGGGTAGACGCCCATGGCACGTATGAATGCCTTCAGGGCCACCTCGTCGAAGCGCGAACGCTGCTGCTTGAACATCAGCGCCAGGGCCTCATGGGGGCTGAGGGCGTTTCGCGGGTCGAGCGGGTTGCACAGGTTGTCGAACTGGTTGGTGATGGCCACCAGCTTGCTCAGCCGACCGATGCCCGCCTCCCGCAGGCCGCGGGGATAGCCGCTGCCGTCGCAATGCTCGTGGTGCTCGTGGATGATGCGTAGCACTTCGTCGTCCAGCATCAGGCGTTGGCCCATGCGCAGGCCGAATTCGGTGTGCAGTTGCAGGAACTGTTGCTCGGCGCGGGTCAGGGGCTCGGGCTTGAGCAGTACCTTGCTCGGGACTTCCATCTTGCCGATGTCATGCAGGAGGGCGCCGAGACCCAGGCTGTGGCAGGCCTCGCTATCAAGGCCGAGTTGGCGGCCCAGCAGCAGCGCCAGCACGGTGACATTCAGGGCGTGGTAATAGCTGTCCTCGGCCCCCTTGCCGGTAATGCTGTGCAGCACGACACCGGGTTCTCCCAGCAGGGTTTCCACCAGCCCGCCGACAATGGCACCGGCATGCTGGATCGCTTCTTCCGGACGGCTGCGCAGGATCTGGTTGAGGTTCTTGACCTGCTGGCTGGCCTGAAGGAACCGGCGGTCCACCTCGGCTACCCGCTGCCGCAGTTCGCGGAGCTTCTCGGTTCGAGCCTGGCGCGCCCGAGTCTCCGGGTCTTCCTGCGGCGGGGCTGGTGCCGGCACTTCGGGCGTTTCAAGGGGCAGGGGCTCGCAGTCGCTGCGCGCGGGGTCGTAGCGCAGCCGCTGCAGGCCCAGCGCCTGCAGGGCGCGAACCTGCCCTTCATCCTTGATCTTGAAGTTGCTGAAGGTGAAGTCGTGCTCCAGCCAGCCCAGCTCCAGCTGGATGTAGAGGCCTATGCAGAGCTGGTCGGGATGGATGTAGTAGATTTGGGGCGACATACCGGAGACTGGGTGGCGATTGGCCACTTGAGTCTAACTCTTCAATAACCACCCCGCCTGCCCGACTTCAGGTGGGCAGGCAGACCCCGGTTCCGCCCAGGCCGCAGTAGCCGCCGGGATTCTTCGCCAGGTACTGCTGGTGATAGGCCTCGGCGTAATAGAAGGCTGGCGCCTCTCGGACTTCGGTGGTGATGGCGCCGAATCCGGAATTCTCCAGCTCGGCCTGGAAGCGCTCCTGACTCGCACGGGCGGCGGCCAGTTGGGCTTCGTCATAGCAGAAGATGGCGGAGCGGTACTGGGTGCCAACGTCATTGCCCTGGCGCATGCCCTGGGTCGGGTTGTGGGCTTCCCAGAACGCCTTCAACAGCTCGTTGAAGCTGGTTTCCCGCGGATCGAACACCACCAGCACCACTTCGGTGTGCCCGGTCAGGCCGGAGCAGACTTCGTCATAGGTGGGGTTCGGGGTGAAGCCGCCCGCGTAGCCAACAGCCGTGGTCCAGACCCCCGGCTGTTGCCAAAAGCGCCTTTCAGCGCCCCAGAAACAGCCCAGGCCGAATTGCACCATTTGCAGGCCGGCGGGGAAGGGGCCTTGCAGCGGGCGACCATTGACGTAGTGGCTGTCGGGCACCGGCATGGGCGTCTCGCGGCCGGGGAGGGCCTGGGCGGCGCTTGGCAGCTCGAGTTTGTGGGCGAGTATTTGCGAACGCAGGACCATCAGCCGTCTCCTCGGGATTGCAATGAATCCCGATGTTACCCCGATTGTGCAGTCGTTTTTCAACGACTGTTCAGACGCCTTTGCGGCAGGGGTAGCGGACGAGGTTCTCGAACAGGTGCTTGCCGGAGATCGGTTTGTCGAACAGGTAGCCCTGGCCCACATCGCAGTGCTGCCGGCGCAGGAAACCGAGCTGGGCGGCCGTCTCGATACCTTCGGCGACCACCTTGAGTTTGAGCTTGTGAGCCATGGCGATCACCGCAGACGTGATCTCCTTGTCATCCTGGCTGTCGGGGATGTCCTTGATGAAGCTGCGATCGATCTTGATCACGTCGATGGGGAATTTCTTCAGGTAGCTGAGCGACGAGTAACCGGTGCCGAAATCGTCCATGGCCAGGGTCAGGCCGAGGTTTTTCAGATGGTTGAGCTGGTGCCGGGTGTCTTCGGTGGCTTCCAGCAGCAGGCCTTCGGTGAGCTCCAGCTCCAGATGCTTTGGCGGTAGCTGCTCTTCATGGAGGATCGCAGCGATGGAGCCCACCAGGTCCGGGTCGCTGAACTGCTTGGGCGACAGGTTGATGGCCACCTGCAGGTCGCCCAGCCCGGCAGCGCTGAGGCGCTTGCTCATGCGGCAGGCTTCGCGAATCACCCATTTGCCGATGGGGATGATCATGCCGGTCTCTTCCGCCACGCTGATGAACTGATCCGGGCTGATCATGCCCTTTTCCGGGTGGTGCCAGCGCAGCAGCGCTTCCATGCCGAGCAACTGGCCGGTCTTCAGGCAGAGCTTGGGTTGGTAGAAGACTTCCAGCTCGTTCTGTGCCAGGGCGCGGCGCAGGTTGTTCTCGACGAATAGCTTGTAGCTGGCCTCGGCATTCAGCGCCTCGGTGAACAGCTGCAGCTGGTGCTTGCCGTTGGCCTTGGCCTTGTGCAGTGCCAGGCCTGCGTGCTTCATCAGGGTCTGCGGGTCGCGCCCGTGCTGCGGCGCACAGGCGAGCCCCAAGGAACCCGTGACGTTGATCAGTTGGTTGTCGACGAACAACGGCTTGTCCAGGGTTTGCAGGACCTGGGCGGCGATGCGTTGGCCGCTATCCAGGTCGGCACCGTCCAGCAATACGGCAAACTCGTTGCTGGCAAAGCGCGCCAGGATACCGTTAGGGCTCAGGCTATTGCGCAGGCGTCGGGCCAGGCTTACCAGCAACTTGTCCCCCGTCTGGTGGCCGAGGCTGTCGTTGATCCGCTTGAAGTTGTCGATGTCCACCAGCAGCAGGCAGAGCGGAGTATCGCGGTCGCTTTGGAAGCGCTCTTCGAGGGTGCGGATGAAGTAGGGACGGTTGCCGAGGCCGGTGAGGTTGTCGGTATAGGCCAGTTTCTCGATGCGCTGCTGGGCCAGCTTGCTTTGGGTGACGTCTTCGTAGATGCCGATGTAGTGGGTGAGCTCGCCGTCCTCGCCAAATACTTTTGAGATCGACAGCTGGCCCCAGTAGGGCTCGAGGTTTTTGCGCCGGCTGCGGAACTCGCCTTGCCAGCTGTTGCAGGCCGCCAGGCCGGAGCCGGTGTCGAACAGCAGTTCACTGAGGTTTTCCAGGGCTGGCAGGTCCGACAGGCGGCGGCCGTGCACTTCATCGGCACTGTACTGGGTGATGGCGGTGAAACTGGGATTGACGTACTCCACCAGGCCGTCGCGGTCGACCAGCATGAAGGCGCTGGCGCTTTGCTCGACGGCACGCTGGAACAGGTGCAGCGCGCTGGTAGCGTGGCGCCGCTGCTGGTTCACCAGCACCTGGGCAAACTGGTCGGCCAGCTCGCCGGCGAAGGCGATCTCGTCGGTCTGCCAGACGCGTGGCGCGCCCGTATGTTCCAGGCAGAGCACGCCGACCACTTCGCCACCAATGCGGATGCTGGCGTCGAGCATGGCGCTGATGCCCTGGGGCTTGAGGTAACCCTTGGCCAGTTCGCTGGTGCGCGGGTCGCTCTGGGCATTGTGGGCGTCAATGGCACGGCCGCTGTGCAGGGCATCGAGGTAATGCGGGAACTGGCTCATCTCCATGGCGCGCGGGTGTACATGGTGGTCCTGGTCGCGGCGGAACAGGCTGACCGCTACCAGTTGGGTGCCTTCGAGCATCCAGATGCCGGCGCGCGCCACGTCGTAGGCTTCGCAGGCAGCCTGGGTGATGAGCTGTGCGGCTTCCTCGGCGGGGTTGCTGGACATGTAACGGTGTCGCGCCAGGCGGACGATCAGGCTCTGTTGGGCGCGGGAGCGCACCAGGTGCTGCAGATGGTCGTCCTGGGAACGCTGGTAGAGCTCCAGGGAGGTGCGCAGCCGGCTGTTCTGGGCCTCCAGATCGAGGTTTTTCAGCCGTTCCTGGTGTTCCGATGACTCGCCGGCCACCAACAGGTAGCCACGCAGCAACTGCCGCCCGTGCTGCTGGAAAGGCTCGCCGACTTCCTGCAGGAGCAGCGGGCCCTTGGGCGTGTGCAGGGTGTACTGGATGGAGTAATGCGGGTGCGCGGCCAGTTGAAGTTGCACCTCGTCGTGCAACCGGTAGCGGACCTCCGGTTCCATCAGGCTGGCGTAAGGGGCGTCAATCAGGGCGCAGAGTTCGCTGGCCGGGAGGCCGAATGTGCGTTCGCAGGCGGGGTCGAGAAAGAGCATCGCCCAGCTGGCCTCATTGAGCCGCTCGAAACGCATCAGGCCCAGCCGCGAGGGGACGGGCAGTTGCGTCACTATCTCGGCCACCAAACGGCTGGCGGCATCGGGATGGCTCTTCATTGGGCGCTAGGCTTCCACTTCTCTGACCGGAAGAGGGTCCGGCCTACTTCTTCAAAGCATCGGGCAAGGGTGCATCATGATGATGGCACTGGCAAGCGCGCCGCACCGTGCTTTTCGCGAGTGGAGAAAAGACGGTTGGAATTGTGCGGGACTGCGCAGTCACCGTGAGGGTGGAGGGCATCCAGCAGTCAAAAAAAACCCCGCCTCAGGGGGCGGGGTTGAGGTACGAGCGTGGCGTGCTCGCGAATTGCAAACGGTTACAGCAGCATGGTGCGGATATCCGCCAGCACGTCGCCGAGACGCTTGGTGAAGCGCGCGGCAGCGGCGCCGTTGATCACGCGGTGGTCGTAGGAAAGCGACAGCGGCAGCATCAGGCGCGGCTGGAAGGCCTTGCCGTCCCATACCGGCTGCATGGTGGCCTTGGACACACCGAGGATCGCCACTTCAGGCGCATTGACGATCGGCGTGAAACCGGTGCCGCCAATGTGGCCGAGGCTGGAGATGGTGAAGCAGGCGCCTTGCATGGCATCGGCGGACAGCTTCTTGGTGCGCGCTTTCTCCGCCAGTTCGGCGGCTTCGGCGGCCAGTTGCAGCAGGCTCTTCTGGTCGACGTCGCGAATGACCGGTACCAGCAGGCCGTCCGGGGTGTCCACGGCAAAGCCAATGTGCACGTACTTCTTGCGGATCAGCGCCTTGCCGCTGGGGGCCAGGGAGCTGTTGAAATCCGGCAGCTCCTTGAGCAGGTAGGCGCAGGCCTTGAGCAGGAGCGGCAGGACGGTCAGCTTGACGCCGGCCTTTTCCGCCACGGCCTTCTGGGCAACCCTGAAGGCTTCCAGCTCGGTGATATCGGCCGAATCGAACTGGGTCACGTGCGGGATGTTGAGCCAGCTGCGATGCAGGTTGGCAGCACCGACCTGCATCAGGCGGGTCATGGCCACTTCTTCGATTTCGCCGAACTTGCTGAAGTCCACCGCCGGGATCGGCGGGATACCGGCACCACCGGTTGCAGCGGCGGCTGCGGCCGGAGCTTCCTTGGCCTTCTGCATCATCGTCTTGACGTAGGCCTGCACGTCTTCCTTGAGGACGCGACCGTGCGGGCCAGTGGCCGGAACTGCGCTCAGCTCGACGCCGAACTCGCGGGCCAGTTGGCGAACCGCCGGGCCTGCGTGGACCTTGGCGCCGCTGGAACGGGCCGGAATGCCGGTGGTGCTTGCAGCCGCTGCGGCCAGCGAGGCAATAGCAGTGACCTCGGCGGCTGCGACCGGATGGGCGCCCTCGGGTACGCGATGGACCGGTTGCTCTGCGGCCGCTGCCGGAGCAGCTCCCGCGACCTTGAGCTTGAGGATCAGGTCGCCGGTGCCGACTTCGGCGTCCAGCTGCACTTCGACGCTTTCCACCACGCCGGCAGACGGCGAGGGGATTTCCATGCTGGCCTTGTCGGATTCCAGGGTGATCAGCGATTGCTCGGCTTCGACGGTATCGCCGGCCTTGACCAGTACTTCGATGACCTTGGCCTTGCCGGCCGAGCCGATGTCCGGAACCTTGATGTCCTGCACCGAGGCGGTTGCCGCCGGGGCAGGCGCTTGAGTGGCAGCCGGTGCCGGTGCGGCGGCAGGTGCAGCGGCCTGGGCCGGAGCCGGGGCTGCAGACGGTGCTGCTCCGGCTACGCGCAGCTTGAGGATCAGGTCGCCGGTGCCGACGTCGGCATCCAGCTTGACCTCGACGCTCTCCACCACGCCGGCGGCAGGGGAGGGAATCTCCATGCTGGCCTTGTCGGACTCCAGGGTGATCAGGGACTGCTCGGCTGCCACCGTGTCGCCGGCCTTGACCAGAACCTCGATGACCTTGGCAGTGCCGGCCGAGCCGATATCCGGGACGAAGATTTCCTGCACGCTGGAGCTGGCGGCCGCAGGGGCAGCAGCTGGCGCCGGGGCCGCGGGCTGTTCTTCGGCCTTGGGTGCCGGAGCCGCCGCCGGAGCGGGCGCTGCAGCTGCAGCACCCTCGACTTCCAGCTCCAGCAGTTCGTCGCCTTCTTTCAGGCGATCGCCCAGCTTCACCTTCAGGCTCTTGATCACACCGGCCTTGGGCGCGGGAATCTCCATGCTGGCCTTATCAGACTCCAGGGTCAGCAGGCTCTGATCGGCTTCGATGCGGTCGCCAACCTTGACGAACAGCTCGATCACTTCACCTTCGCCGCTGCCGATGTCGGGTACGCGAATCAGTTCACTCACAATGCGTCTCCTCAGCAGTCCAGCGGGTTACGTTTTTCAGGATCGATACCGAACTTGGCGATGGCCTCGGCCACGACCTTGGGTTCGATCTCACCGCGATCCGCCAGGGCTTCCAGGGTCGCGAGGACCACCCAGTAACGGTCAACCTCGAAGAAGTGGCGCAGTTTCTTGCGGGTGTCGCTGCGGCCGAAACCGTCGGTGCCGAGAACCTTGTATTCCTTGCTCGGTACCCACTGACGAATCTGGTCGGCGAACAGCTTCATATAGTCGGTGGAGGCCACGACCGGGCCCTTGCGGCCGGCCAGGCACTGCTCGATGTAGGTCTGACGCGGCTTCTGTTCCGGATGCAGGCGGTTGTGACGCTCGACCGCCAGGCCTTCGCGGCGCAGTTCGTTGAAGCTGGTGACGCTCCAGACGTCAGCGCCGACATTGAATTCGTCGCGGAGGATCTTCGCCGCTTCGCGGACTTCGCGCAGGATGGTGCCCGAGCCCAGGAGCTGCACGTGGTGCGCGGCGTCCTTCTTGTCTTCTTCCAGCAGGTACATGCCCTTGATGATGCCTTCTTCGGCTCCAGCCGGCAGCGCGGGCTGCTGGTAGGCCTCGTTCATCACGGTGATGTAGTAGAAGATGTTTTGCTGCTCTTCGGTCATCTGGCGGATGCCTTCACGCACGATCACCGCCAGCTCGTAGCCGTAGGTGGGGTCGTAGGTGCGGCAGTTCGGGATGGTGGCCGCCATCAGATGGCTATGGCCATCTTCGTGCTGCAGGCCTTCGCCGTTCAGAGTGGTCCGGCCGGAGGTGCCGCCGATCAGGAAGCCGCGAGCACGGCTGTCGCCGGCTGCCCAGGCCAGGTCGCCAATACGCTGGAAGCCGAACATCGAATAGAAGATGTAGAACGGCAGCATCGGCTGGTTGTGGTTGCTGTAGGAGGTACCGGCCGCAATGAAGGAGGACATGGCGCCTGCTTCGTTGATGCCTTCTTCAAGGATCTGGCCCTTCTTGTCCTCCTTGTAGAACATCACCTGGTCCTTATCCACCGGCTCGTAGAGCTGGCCGACCGAGGAGTAGATGCCCAACTGGCGGAACATGCCTTCCATACCGAAGGTACGGGCTTCGTCCGGGATGATCGGAACGATGCGCTGGCCAAGTTCCTTGTCCTTCACCAACTGCGCCAGGATGCGCACGAAGGACATGGTGGTGGAGATTTCACGATCGCCCGAACCGTCGAGGATGGCCTTGAGGGTTTCCAGCGGCGGGGTCGGGATGCTGAAGCTGTTGGCGCGACGCTGCGGCATATAGCCACCCAGGGCGGCGCGACGCTCGTGCAGGTACTTGTGCTCGGCGCTGCCTTCCTGCGGGCGGTAGAACGGCAGTTTTTCCAGATCGTTGTCGTTGACCGGAATGTCAAAGCGATCGCGGAACTGCTTCAGGCTCTCGACATCCACTTTCTTGGTGTTGTGCGCGGTGTTCTGCGCTTCGCCCGCACCGGTGCCGTAGCCTTTGATGGTCTTGGCCAGGATGACCGTGGGCTGGCCTTTGTGGTTGACCGCCTGGTGGTAGGCCGCATAGACCTTGTAGGGATCGTGGCCGCCACGGTTGAGTTTCCAGATCTCGTCGTCGGAGAGGTCCTTGACCATGTCCTTGAGCTCTGGCGAGTTGAAGAAGTTTTCGCGGACGTAAGCACCGTCCTTCGCCTTGTAGTTCTGGTACTCGCCGTCGACGACTTCGTCCATGCGGCGCTGCAGGGAGCCGTTGGTGTCCTTGGCGAACAGCGGGTCCCAGAACCGGCCCCAGACCACTTTGTTCACGTTCCACTGGGCGCCGCGGAAGACGCCTTCCAGCTCCTGGATGATCTTGCCGTTACCGCGGACCGGGCCGTCGAGGCGCTGCAGGTTGCAGTTGATGACGAAGATCAGGTTGTCCAGCTTCTCGCGGCCGGCCAGGGAGATGGCGCCAAGGGATTCCGGCTCGTCGCACTCGCCGTCACCCATGAAGCACCAGACCTTCTGTTTGCCGGCGGGGATGAAGCCGCGGCTTTCCAGGTACTTCATGAAGCGGGCCTGGTAGATGGCCTGAATCGGGCCGAGGCCCATGGATACGGTGGGGAACTGCCAGAAGTCCGGCATCAGCCAGGGGTGCGGGTAAGAGGACAGGCCCTTGCCGTCCACTTCCTGGCGGAAGTTGGTCATCTGCTCTTCGCTGATGCGGCCTTCGAGGAAGGCGCGAGCATAGATGCCGGGGGATGCGTGGCCCTGATAGAAGATCAGGTCGCCGCCGTGCTCCTCGGTAGGAGCCTGGAAAAAGTAGTTGAAACCGATGTCGTAGAGGGTCGCCGAGGAAGCGAAGCTGGAAATGTGACCGCCCAGATCCGGGTCGTGCAGGTTGGTGCGCATCACCATCGCAAGGGCGTTCCAGCGCACCATCGAGCGAATGCGGCGTTCCATGAACAGGTCGCCAGGCATGCGTGCTTCGTGGGTTACCGGGATGCTGTTGCGATACGGCGTGGTAATGGCGTAGGGCAGTTGGGTGCCGCTGCGGGTGGCCAGCTCACCCATGCGGGTCAGCAGGTAATGCGCGCGGTCTTCGCCTTCTTTGTCGAGTACGGACTCCAGGGAATCCAGCCATTCCTGGGTTTCGACGGGATCGAGGTCTTGCATGGCTTGCTCCAGGGCGGAAAGGCTTCCAGAATCGGATGCCAGTGGTCACGGCCGGCCTTGTGGGGCGGTCGCGGCGAAATTCTTGTTACCGGGGGTAGGGCCGGGCTCGTGTAGTTTTACTACAAATCGACGAAGGTTTCAGCACTCTGGATACAATCTTTCGTAGTAAAACTACAGGCTGCGCGGCGCAGTCGGCTGAAAGCCCCGAGTTAGAGCTGTTCCGCCACCGCTGCGCCAGCTGCGGGTCCAGCCTCGGCCCGCAGCCCAGAAAGGATAGACCATGAGCTTGCCGTCGCTGGCCGCCCTGTCGGCCACCCTCCAGCCCAGCGCCGATCGGGCGCTGTCTGCCTTCCGCACTGCCCTCGCTGATCAGTCCCAGGACTTTGACAGCTGGCCCGACGAACGGCGGCAAGCCTTCGTGCGAGTCAGTGCCGCCAGTGATTTCGTCGCCGAACAGGCCCAGCGCGACCCGCTCATGCTGTTGGCGCTGGCTGCCTCCGGTGAGCTGGAGCGGCCTCTGGCGCCCGGCGAGTTGCGCGCCCAGGTCGCGGAGCTGCTGGAAGACTGCATGGAAGAAGACGACCTTGGGCGACGGCTGCGCCGCTACCGCCACCGCCAGCAGTTGCGCATTATCTGGCGCGACCTGACCCGTCAGGCGGATCTTGCGGAAACCTGTCGCGACCTCTCCGACCTCGCAGACGCCTGCATCGACCTCGCTTACCACTGGCTTTACAGTCGCCATTGCGCCCAGTTCGGCACGCCCATCGGCCGTCGCTCTGGTCTTCCACAGCATCTGGTCGTGCTGGGCATGGGTAAGCTTGGGGCCCATGAATTGAACCTGTCCTCGGACATCGACCTGATCTTCGGCTACCCCGAGGGCGGTGAGACTGAAGGTGCCAAGCGCGCCCTGGACAATCAGGAGTTCTTCACGCGCCTCGGCCAGCGGCTGATCAAGGCGCTGGACGCCATCACTGTGGACGGATTTGTCTTCCGTGTGGATATGCGCCTGCGTCCTTACGGCTCATCCGGGTCGTTGGTGTTCAGCTTCAATGCGTTGGAGCAGTACTACCAGGACCAGGGGCGTGACTGGGAACGCTACGCCATGATCAAGGCGCGGGTGGTGGGCGGCGACCAGGCGGCCGGCGCCTACCTGCTGCAGATGCTGCGTCCCTTCGTCTATCGCCGCTACCTGGATTTTTCTGCCATCGAAGCGCTGCGCTCGATGAAGCAATTGATCCAGCAGGAGGTGCGGCGCAAGGGCATGACCGAGAACGTCAAGCTCGGCTCCGGAGGCATTCGCGAAGTTGAGTTCATCGCCCAGGCCTTCCAGCTGATTCACGGCGGCCGCGACCTCAGCCTGCAGCAGCGACCGCTGCTGACGGTACTGGAGACCTTGGAGGGCCAGGGCTACCTGCCGCCACCGGTGGTTGCCGAATTGAAGGAAGGCTACGAGTTTCTCCGCTACACCGAGCACGCCTTGCAGGCCATCGCCGACCGCCAGACGCAGATGCTGCCGGACAGTGAGCTGGATCGAGCGCGTGTTGCCTTCATCATGGGCTTTGACGACTGGACGAGCTTCCACGAGCGCCTGATGCACTGGCGCGGGCGTGTCGAGTGGCACTTTCAGCAAGTGATCGCCGATCCGGATGACGAAGAGGGCGGCGACGGTGAAAGCTGCATCGGTGGCGAATGGCTCCCGCTCTGGGAGGAGGCGCTGGACGAGGAGAGTGCTTGCCGTCAGCTGGGCGAAGCCGGCTTCGCCGAGCCCGTCGCAGCCTGGCGCCGCCTTACCGACCTGCGCAATGGCCCGCAGGTGCGTGCCATGCAGCGTCTCGGACGCGAGCGTCTGGATGCGTTCATACCGCGCCTGCTGAGCCTGACCGTGGAGCATCGCACGCCTGACCTGGTGCTGGAGCGGGTGCTGCCCATGGTGGAAAAGGTGGCGCGCCGCTCCGCCTACCTGGTGCTGCTGACCGAAAACCCTGGCGCCCTGCAGCGTTTGATCGAACTCTGTGCGGCCAGCCCCTGGATCGCCGAGCAGATCACCCGCTTCCCGCTGTTGTTGGATGAACTGCTCAATGAGGGCCGCCTCTATCGCCCGCCGCTGGCGCCGGAGCTGGCGGCCGAGCTGCGCGAGCGCCTGACGCGGATCCCCGAAGACGATCTGGAGCAGCAGATGGAGGCCCTGCGCCACTTCAAGCTGGCCCACAGTCTGCGGGTGGCGGCTTCGGAAATAGCAGGCACCTTGCCGCTGATGAAGGTCAGTGACTACCTGACCTGGCTGGCCGAGGCCATTCTCGATCAGGTGCTGGCCCTTTCATGGCGCCAGTCCGTGGCCAAGTACGGCACGCCCAAGCGCGCTGACGGTAGTCTTTGCGATCCGGACTTCGTCATCGTCGGCTACGGCAAGGTGGGTGGCCTCGAGTTCGGCCATGGCTCGGACCTGGACCTGGTGTTCATCCACGATGGCGATCCCCAGGCCGAAACAGATGGCGACAAACCCATCGACGGCGCGCAGTTCTTCACTCGCCTGGGGCAGCGCATCATCCATTTGCTGACCACCCAGACCACCTCCGGAGCCCTGTACGAAGTGGACATGCGCCTGCGTCCGTCGGGTGCTGCAGGCCTGCTGGTCAGTTCCCTGGGCGCCTTCCAGCGCTACCAGGAGAACGAAGCCTGGACCTGGGAGCACCAGGCGCTGGTGCGTGCGCGGGTGCTGGTGGGCTCGCCGCGGGTCGCCACCGCCTTCGAGCAGGTGCGCCTGGCGGTGCTCGGCCGCGAGCGCGATTTGCCCGGGTTGCGCGCAGAGGTGAGCGAGATGCGCGCCAAGATGCGTGGCAACCTTGGCACCCGCGAAACCGCTGCCGGCACAGGGTCGAATGCCTTCGAGGCCGCGGCCTCCTTCGATCTGAAGCAGGATGCCGGCGGTATCGTCGATATCGAATTTATGGTGCAATATGCGGCCCTGGCCTGGTCGCGACAGCACCCTGAACTGGTGCGTTACACCGATAACATCCGCATTCTGGATGGCCTGGAGCAGGCAAACCTGCTGGCCGGCGACGAAGTGCGCCTGCTGCAGGAAGCCTACAAAGCCTACCGTTCAGCGGCCCACCGCCAGGCCTTGCAGAAGCAGCCCGGGATAGTGAGCGGGGACCAGTTCCACGCGGAGCGCCATGGCGTGATGCGGATCTGGCGTGAACTGGGTCTGAACTGACCCGGCTGGCTGAACCAATCGAATTCTTGAGGAGCTGGCAATATGTCGATGGCCGATCGTGATGGCGTGATCTGGTATGACGGCGAACTGGTGCCGTGGCGCGAAGCAACCACTCACGTCCTGACCCACACCCTGCATTACGGCATGGGCGTGTTCGAAGGCGTACGCGCCTACAACACTCCGGACGGCACTGCCATCTTCCGCCTGCAGGCTCACACCGACCGACTGTTTGACTCCGCTCACATCTTCAACATG
The DNA here is from genome assembly GCF_005502555.1 of Pseudomonas sp. D(2018). Classification (NCBI taxonomy): domain Bacteria; kingdom Pseudomonadati; phylum Pseudomonadota; class Gammaproteobacteria; order Pseudomonadales; family Pseudomonadaceae; genus Pseudomonas; species Pseudomonas sp. D(2018). Next base: position 224,598 of record NZ_SCOK01000003.1, on the reverse strand, counting down.
GAGATTCCCTTCTCCAAGGAAGAAATCAACGAAGCCCAGCGCGCCGCTGTTCGTGAGAACGGCCTGGAAAGCGCCTACTTGCGGCCGATGGTGTTCTTCGGCAGCGAGGGCATGGGCCTGCGCGCGACCGGTCTGAAGGTGCATGTGATCGTCGCCGCCTGGCACTGGGGCGCGTACATGGGCGAGGAAGCACTGGTCAACGGCATCAAGGTGCGTACCAGCTCCTATACCCGCCACCACGTCAACATTTCCATGACGCGCGCCAAGGCCAACGGCAACTACATCAACTCGATGCTGGCCCTGCAGGAGGCCATTTCCGGCGGCGCCGACGAGGCCATGCTGCTGGACCCGGAGGGCTACGTGGCCGAGGGTTCGGGCGAGAACATCTTCCTGGTCAAGGACGGCGTGGTGTACACCCCGGAAGTGACCTCCTGCCTCAATGGCATTACCCGCAGCACCATCCTGACCCTGGCTGGCGAGCTGGGTATCAAGGTCGTGGAGAAGCGCATCACCCGTGACGAGGTGTACATCGCCGACGAGGCCTTCTTCACCGGTACCGCCGCCGAAGTCACCCCGATCCGCGAAGTGGATGGCCGCAAGATCGGCATCGGTCGCCGTGGTCCGGTGACCGAGAAGCTGCAGAAAGCCTACTTCGACCTGGTGACCGGCAAGACTTCCGCCCACGGCGAGTGGCGCACCCTGGTCAAGTAATCCGACTAAGCTGCACGCGGCAAGCCGCAAGCTGCAAGTGGTTCGCACCGCTTGGAGCTTGCGGCTTGTCGCTTGAGGCTTGAAGCTGCCCTTATGAAAATACTGATCGTAGGACCCTCCTGGGTCGGCGACATGGTGATGGCGCAGACACTCTTCCAGTGCCTGAAGGCCCGCCATCCCGACTGCGAGATCGACGTGCTGGCCCCCGAGTGGAGCCGGCCCATCCTTGAGCGCATGCCGGAAGTGCGCCAGGCGCTGAGTTTCCCCGTCGGCCACGGCGTGCTGGATATCGCCACTCGCCGCAAGATCGGCAAGTCCCTGCTGGGGCAGTACGATCAGGCAATTCTCCTGCCCAACTCGCTGAAGTCGGCGCTGGTGCCCTGGTTCGCCGGCATCCCCAAACGCACCGGTTGGAAGGGCGAGATGCGCTACGGCCTGCTGAATGACATTCGTGTTCTCGACAAGCAGCGCTACCCGCTGATGATCGAGCGCTTCATGGCCCTGGCCTTCGAACCGGGCGCCGAGCTGCCCAAGCCCTATCCACGCCCTTCGCTGCGGATCGATCCGGCCAGCCGCGACGCCGCCCGGGCCAAGTTCGGCCTGGATCTGGATCGCCCCGTGCTGGCGCTCTGTCCGGGTGCCGAGTTCGGCGAGGCCAAGCGTTGGCCCGCCGAGCACTACGCCAAGGTGGCCGAACTGAAGATCCGGGCCGGCTGGCAGGTCTGGTTGTTCGGCTCGAAGAACGACCACCCGGGGGGCGAAGACATCCGCATGCGCCTTATCCCGGGCCTGCGCGAAGAAGCGGTCAACCTCGCCGGCGAAACCAGCCTGGCCGAGGCCATCGACCTGATGTCCTGCGCCAGCGCAGTGGTGTCCAACGACTCCGGGCTGATGCACGTGGCGGCTGCCTTGGCGCGACCGCTGGTGGCGGTCTACGGTTCGACCTCGCCGCAGTTCACCCCGCCCCTGGCCGAGCAGGTGGAGATTGTCCGCCTCGGTCTGGAGTGCAGCCCCTGCTTCGAGCGCACTTGCCGCTTCGGCCACTACAACTGCCTGCGTGAGCTCAAACCGCGCCCGGTGATCGAAGCCCTGGACCGCCTGGTGCCGGACCCGCTCGAGCTGGTGGAGAGTCGCTGAGTGCGGGTACTGCTGATCAAGACGTCTTCCCTGGGCGATGTCATTCATACCTTGCCGGCGCTCACCGATGCTGCGCGGGCGATTCCCGGCATCGAGTTCGACTGGGTGGTGGAAGAGGGGTTTGCCGAGATTCCGGCCTGGCATCCGGCGGTGGCGCAAGTCATTCCGGTGGCGATCCGCCGCTGGCGCAAGAACCTCTGGCAGACCCTGAGAAGCGGCGAATGGCGTCGCTTCAAGCGCCGTCTGCGGGAAACCCGCTATGACCTGGTGATCGACGCACAAGGCTTGCTGAAGAGCGCCCTGCTGACCCGTTACACCAAGGCACCGGTAGTGGGGCTTGATCGTGACTCGGCCCGCGAGCCGGTGGCCAGCCACTTCTATGATCGCCGCTATCCGGTGGCCTGGGGACAGCACGCTGTCGAGCGCGTGCGCCAGTTGTTCGCCCAGGCACTGGACTATCGGGTGCCTGAAGGGGTTGGCAACTACGGTCTGAATCGCGCCCAACTGGCCGACGCTCAGAGCGGTGCGCCCTACCTGCTGTTCCTCCATGGCACCACGTGGGAGACCAAGCACTGGCCGGAAAAGTATTGGCGCGAACTTACCGAGCGCGCCTGCGACCATGGCTGGCACGTGCGGCTGCCCTGGGGCAATCCGACGGAAAAAGCACGTGCCGAACGCATTGCCGAAGGCTTGGAAAAGGCTGCAGTGCTCCCCAAGTTATCCCTGGCGGGGATGGCCAAGGTCGTGGCCGGCGCCCGCGCCTGCGTGGCGGTGGATACCGGCCTCGGCCACCTGGCTGCCGCCCTGGATGTGCCGACCTTGTCACTTTACGGCCCGACCAACCCGGGCTTCACCGGCGCTTATGGGCGGTCGCAGATCCACTTGGGTAGCGACTTCCCCTGCGCGCCCTGCTTGAAGAAGGTCTGTGCCTACAAGCCGACGGTGGAAGATCGCCGCCTGTTCGATCTGGAAGGTGAACAGCCGCTTTGTTTCACCCGGCTGAATCCGCAGCGCGTGGCGACCCAGCTGGAAGCCCTTCTGCTGACTGAGGATATCCACTGATGCAACTGGCATTCGTGCTCTACAAGTACTTCCCCTTCGGTGGCCTGCAGCGTGATTTCATGCGCATCGCCCTGGAGTGCCAGCGTCGCGGTCATGCCATTCGCGTCTACACCATGATCTGGGAGGGCGACGTCCCGGAAGGCTTCGAAGTGCTGATTGCGCCCGTCAAGGCGCTGTTCAACCACAAGCGCAACGAGAAGTTCACCGCCTGGGTCGAGGCCGACCTGGCGCGCCGCCCAGTGGATCGGGTAATCGGCTTCAACAAGATGCCGGGTCTGGATGTCTACTACGCCGCTGACCCTTGCTTCGAGGACAAGGCGCAGACCTTGCGCAATGGTCTCTACCGCCGCTGGGGTCGCTACAAACACTTCTCAGACTATGAGCGCGCGGTGTTCGCCCCTGAATCGAAGACCGAGGTGCTGATGATCTCCGAGGTGCAGCAGCCGCTCTTCGTCAAGCACTACGCCACGCCGGCCAAACGCTTCCACCTGCTGCCGCCGGGTATTGCCGCCGATCGCCGCGCACCGGCCAACGCCTCGGACATCCGCGCTGAGTTCCGCCGTGAGTTCAAGCTGAGCGATGACGATCTGTTGCTGGTGCAGATCGGTTCCGGCTTCAAGACCAAGGGCCTGGATCGCAGTCTCAAGGCCGTGGCCGCGCTGCCGCGTGAACTGCGCAAGCGCACTCGCCTGATCGTTATCGGCCAGGACGATCCCAAGCCTTTCCTGCTGCAGATGAAGACCCTGGGCATTTCCGACCAGGTGGACATCCTCAAGGGGCGCAGCGATATCCCGCGCTTCCTGCTGGGTGCCGACCTGCTGATCCACCCGGCCTACAACGAGAACACCGGCACTGTATTGCTGGAGGCGCTGGTTGCAGGACTGCCCGTGCTGGTCACCGACGTCTGCGGCTACGCCCACTACATCGCCGAGGCGGACAGCGGCCGCGTGCTGCCCAGCCCCTTCGAGCAGGACGGCCTCAATCGCACGCTTGTCGAGATGCTCGCCGACTCGGCGGCCCGCGCGCGCTGGAGCGCCAACGGCCTGGCCTTTGCCGACAGCGCCGACCTTTACAGCATGCCGCAGCACGCAGCGGATGTGATTCTCGCGGAGCGCCCATGAAGCTTGTCCTGAAGCCACCTTTCGAGCACCTCTGGGCCGGGCGTGATGCCTTCGTCGAAGTGGAAGCGCTCCAGGGACAGGTCTATCGAGAGCTGGAAGGTCGTCGCACCCTGCGCACCGAAGTGGCCGGCAGCGGCTACTTCGTCAAGATCCATCGCGGCATCGGCTGGGGTGAGATTCTCAAGAACCTGATCACTGCGAAGGCGCCCGTGCTGGGCGCTGGCCAGGAATGGACGGCCATCCAGCGCCTGCACGAGGCCGGTGTACCGACCATGACCGCCGTTGCATTTGGCGAGCGCGGCAGCAATCCGGCGAGCCAGCACTCCTTCATTGTCACGGAAGAGTTGGCACCCACGGTCAGCCTCGAAGACTTCTGTGTCGATTGGCCAAGCAATCCGCCGCCGGTACGGCTGAAGTGGGCGCTGATCGAGGAAGTGGCGCGCATGACCGGCACGATGCACCGGGCCGGGGTCAATCATCGCGACTGCTATATCTGCCACTTCCTGCTGCACACGGCACGACCGGTGACCGCCGACGACTTCAAACTGTCGCTGATTGACCTGCATCGTGCGCAAACCCGTGCCGCAACTCCCAGGCGCTGGCGCGACAAGGACCTGGCCGGACTCTACTTCTCGGCGCTGAACATCGGCCTGACCCGGCGTGACAAGCTGCGCTTCCTCAAGGCCTACTTCCGCCAGCCTCTGCGCCAGGTCCTGAGGGATGAAATCGGTCTGCTGGCCTGGCTCGAGCAGAAGGCCGAGCGCCTGCTCTCGCGCTATGAGCGCAAGTACGCCGGGGGAGGAGAGGCGTGAGCCAATGGAAACTGGCCGAGGGGCTGGAGACTGAGGTCGCAGAGCTGTTCGGTGACCTCGACAAGGTATTTGCCGTGGAAGGTGATTGGATCACCGGCGACCCGCTGTCCGAGGTGCTGCGGGTGGAACACCGTGGCGTGCGCTACTACGTCAAACGCTACTGGGCCGCGGGCAAAGGCTTGCGTCGCTGGTTCGGTCGGCCGCGAGTCAAGGCCGAATGGCAGAACCTCAAGCGCTTCACCAAATGGGGCATTCCCACTGCGCCTGTGGTGGGGTGGGGGCAGGAACGTCGTGCCGGCGCCTTCCATCGTGGTGCGCTGATCACCCGGGAACTCGAAGGCACGGTCGACATGGCGGAAATGGCCAAGCAGGGCGATCCGCGCCTGAGCGATCCGCGCTGGGTCGACCGCGTCAGCCGGCAATTGGCGAAGGCCACCCGAAGCCTGCATCGGCACGGCTTCGCCCATAACGACCTGAAGTGGCGCAACCTGCTGGTGGACGAAGCTGGCGAGCTGTTCCTGATCGACTGCCCAACCGGCACGTTCTGGTGGGGACCCTTCCTGCGCTATCGGGTGATCAAGGACCTGGCCTGCCTGGACAAGGTGGCCAAGTACCACCTCAGTCGCAGCCAGCGCCTGCGCTTCTACCTGCAATACCGGGATCAATCGCGCCTGCGTAGCCGCGACAAGCGCCAAGTGCGGAAGATCCTCAAGTTCTTCGAGGGGCGCGAATGAGCGACTTCATCGCCGCGGCGGATCGCGAGATTCTCGCCCGCCACGGCCTGGACAGTTTCGAATCGCTCTGGGCCTTGCGCCTGGAGGCGGTCGATGAGCCCAACACCGGTCGTGGTGGCTGGAGCAGTGTGTTCCGCCTGGACCTGGGTGAGGCCACCTACTACCTCAAGCGACAGAGCAACTTCCTTAGCCGCAACCTGCTGCGACCTTTTGGCGAGCCCACCTTCGCTCGCGAGTTCCGCAACATTTGCCGCTACCAGAAACTGGGCGTTCCGGCTCTGCAGGCGGCCTTCTTCGGCTACCGCCTGGTTGAGGGCGAGCGTCGCGCCATCCTGCTGACTCGTGCCCTGGATGGTTGGCGCGAGCTTGCCGGTTGGCTGGATGCGTGGCCCGCAATGGCCGCCGGGAAGCGCTTGGCGATCATCGTCGCGGTGGCGGATCTGGCGCGGCGCCTCCATGGCGCCGGCCAGGTGCACGGTTGCTTCTATCCCAAGCACGTATTCCTGCGGGAGACCCAGGCCGGATTCGAGGCTTGTCTGATCGACCTGGAAAAGACCCGGCCCTTGCTGCTGGGGCGCCGCGACCGGGTCAAGGACCTGGAGGCCCTGGTGCGCCGGGCTGATGCCTGGGGCGAAGTCGAGGTACGCGAACTGCTGTCTGGCTACCTGGAGCGCGGGCAGGATTCGGCGGACGTGAATGACTGGCTGGCACGCCTCGCCAGTCGCCGGCGTGACAAGGAACGCGCTCAATGACTCTGGCTGACCTGGCCCGTGCGGGGAGAACCCCGCAGCTTCCCATTCGCCTTGATGTCGCTGGCGGCCTGGAGCTGCAGAGCCTGCTGCGGGTTCTGCCCGGGCAGCGTTACGTGGGCGTGGCGATGTGGCAGGGCCGCAAGGTGCTGGCCAAGCTGCTGGTCGGCGCCAAGGCCGAGCGGCATTTCCAGCGCGAGCTGGCGGGCGCGCGCGCCCTGCATGAACAGGGCATCGATTCCCCGGCGCTTCTGAATGAAGGGCAGCAGCCAGGGCAGGGTGGCTGGTTGCTGTTCGAGTATCTGGAATCAGCGGAAAGCCTCTGGGATGCCTGGCGCCAGGTGGAGCGCGATGCCCCGTTGTCCGACGGTCAGCAAGCCGTGTTGGGCGAGGCGCTCGGAGTCATTGCCCGACTGCACCTGGTCGGGCTCGTCCAGGAAGACCTGCACCTGGACAACCTGTTGCGACAGGACAACAAGCTGCACGTGATCGACGGCGGCGGCATCCGCGCTGAAAACCCCGGCAATCCTCTGCCGAGGGACAAGGTCCTGGCCAACCTGGGCATCTTCTTTGCCCAATTGCCGGCGGAGCTGGACCCCTTCCTGGAAGAGCTGCTGGTGCACTACCTGCTGGTCAACGGCGAGCATGCCTTGCCGCTGGAGGCCCTGGAGAAAGAAATCGCCCGGGTGCGACGCTGGCGCCTGGCTGACTACATGAAAAAGATCGCTCGCGATTGCAGCCTGTTCAGTGTCGTTCGCGGCGCATTCGGCCTGCGCGCGGTCCGTCGCGAGGCGGAAGCAGGGCTCGAAAGGCTGCTGCAGGCGCCGGACGCAGCGCTTGAGCAGGGTCGCTCGCTGAAGCAAGGGGCTACCGCCACGGTAGCGGAAGTCCAGATCGACGGACGCAAACTGCTGGTCAAGCGTTACAACATCAAGGGCCTGCTGCACTGGTTGACGCGCTTCTGGCGCCCGAGTCGCGCCTGGCACAGCTGGCGCGAGGGCAACCGTCTGGAGTTCCTTGGCATCGCCACGCCACGTCCGCTGGCCGTGCTCGAACGGCGGTTTCTCTGGATGCGCGGCCGGGCCTACCTGATTACCGAATATCTCTCCGGGCAAGATATAATCGCCCGTTTTCGACCCTATCTGGACAATCCTGATGGGGCTGGTGCTCTGCCGGAAGTCGAGTTGCAAGCTCTCGACCGATTGTTCGCTGCGCTTATCCGCGAGCGCATCAGTCACGGCGACTTCAAGGGCTACAACCTGTTCTGGCAGGACGGCCGCTGGACCCTGATCGATCTCGATGCCGTGTACCAGCATCGCAGCGAGCGCAGCTTCGCCCGGGCCTATGCTCGCGACCGCGCGCGCTTCCTGCGGAACTGGCCGGCCGAATCGGCGCTGCACCAGCTACTGGATAAACGATTACCGCAGGTGCCAGGCACCTGCCCTGAAAGAGGCTAACCCCGTGGCATTGACGATTCTCGGCCTTTCCGGCGCCCTCAGCCATGATCCCTCCGCCGCGCTCTATATCGACGGCAAGCTGATCGCGGCCGCCGAAGAAGAGCGCTTCGTGCGCGACAAGCACGCGAAGAATCGCATGCCCTACGAGTCGGCCAAGTTCTGCCTGGAACAGGCCGGTATCAAGCCTTCCGACGTCGATGTCGTGGCCATTCCCTTCGCGCCCATCAGCCTGTTCGGCAAGGCCCGCTGGCACTACGCCAAGCGCTACTGGTATGCCCCGGATCGTGCGCTGGACGCCATCCTCATGGGCAACCGTCGCTACAAGCGCTACCGCAAGAAGATCGTCTGGTGCCTGGAGCAGTTGGGCTTCGATGCCAAGAAGGTGAAGATCGAGCCGGTGGAACACCACCTGGCCCACGCGTCCAGCGCCTACCACTGCTCAGGCTTCAAGGAAAAAACCGCGATCCTCGGCATCGACGGCAAGGGCGAGTACGCCACGACCTTCTTCGGTTGGGGCGAGAACGGCAAGATCCACAAGATCAAGGAGTTCTACGATCCGGACTCCCTCGGTGGCCTCTACGGCGCAATCACCGAGTACCTCGGTTTCGAGATGCTTGACGGCGAATTCAAGGTCATGGGCATGGCGCCCTACGGCGACGCCGCCAAGTACGACTTCTCGCGTCTGGCCAAGTTCGAGAACGGCGAGCTGATCATCAACACCGACTACGCCAACGTCATCGGCTTCCGACGCTACAAGGAAAACGGCAAGGGTTTCTATTTTTCGCCCAAGCTGATCGAGTGGCTGGGCCCGAAACGCCAGGGCGACATCGCCGACGACCCCTATATCCACTACGCCGCCAGCATGCAGGCTCTTTTCGAGAAACTGGCGCTGGAGATGATGGATTACTACCTGGGCGACATCATCCGCCAGACCGGCAAGATCGCATTCGCCGGCGGTTGCGCGCTGAACGTCAAGCTGAACCAGAAGATCATCGCCCGTCCGGAAGTGAAGGAGCTGTTCGTCCAGCCCGCGTCTGGCGACGCCGGCACCTCGGTGGGTGCCGCTGCCTACGTCTCGGTCAGGCGCGGCGTGCCGGTCGAGAAGATGGAACACGTCTACCTCGGCCCGGCGTTCAGCAACGAAGACGTCATTGCCGCCTGTGCCAGGCACCCGCAGAAGCCGGTGTTCAAGCGCATCGAGAACACGCCGCAGCGCATCGCGAAGATCATGGTCGACGGCAACCCGGTGGCCTGGTTCCAGGGCCGCATGGAGTTCGGCCCGCGCGCCCTCGGCGGCCGTTCCATCATCGGTTGCCCGAGTGCGGTCGGCGTGGCCGACCGCATCAACGAGCAGATCAAGTTCCGTGAGCGCTGGCGCCCCTTCTGCCCGTCGATGCTGGACACCGTTGCGCCGCAGATGCTCAAGGTCGATCACCCGTCGCCCTTCATGACCTTCACCTTCGAAGTCAACGAAGAGTGGAAGACCCGCGTGGCCGAAGTGGTGCATGAGGATGGCACGTCCCGTGCCCAGGTCCTGGAGCGTCGCCACAATCCCCGCTGGTATGACCTGATGAAGGAACTGGAAGTCCTCACCGGAAACGGCGTGTCCCTGAATACTTCGCTCAACCGTCGCGGCGAGCCGATGATCTGCTCGCCCACCGATGCGCTGAACATGTTCTACGGCTCGGACCTGCAGTACCTGATCATGGAAGACATCCTCGTCGTCAAGGAAGGCAAGGACTGGTATGACAATGTCGGCTAAGCCGCTGCTTAGCGTCATCATCCCTACCTACAACTACGCGGGCGTGCTCCCGCGTGCCGTGGAATCGGTGCTGTCCCAAGCTACCCCGGAGGTCGAACTCTGGGTAGTGGACGACGGCTCCACCGATGACACCCCGGCAGTCTTCACCGCCCTGAGCCAGCGCTACGGTGCGGCCTTCCAGGGCGTTCGACAGACCAATGCCGGCCCCTCAGCCGCACGCAACAACGGTGTGAAACTGGCCCAGGGTAACTACGTCCTGTTGCTGGACGCCGATGACGAGCTGGCGCCCGATGTGCTGCCTGACCTCTGCGAGCGGCTACGCCAGCAGCCCGAGGTCGGTCTCTGGCTAGCCGGCCATGTCGCCGTCCAGCCCGACGGCCGCGAACGCGGACATCCCGCCAGCAGCGTTCCCGGCGACGCTTTGCAACGGCTGAAGGATTACCTGCTGGACAAGAAGATCGCCCTCAGCCACGGTGCCTGCGTGTTCCTACGCGAGCTGCTGCTGGAACGGCCTTATCCTGAACACCTGCGACACAGCGAGGACATCCCGGTGTTCGCCTACTGCCTGACCCAGCGTCAGGTAGAAGTCCTCGACCTGATGCTCGCACGTATCCACAAGCACCCCGGCAGCCTGCGCCACAACGCCGAAGCAGCTCGCAAAGTGGGTCTTGCGCTGGTGGATGAAGTCTTTGCGAAACTGCCGGCCAGCCTGCATTCGATCAAGCCCGCCTATCGTGCTCAACGCTGCTTGTCGCTGTTCCGCACCTGTCTGCTTGCGGGCGATCAGGCAAGCGCCCGCGAGTACTATCGCGAGGCAGTGCGAACGGACTGGCGGGTGCTGCTGAAGTGGTCCTATACCCGCAAGGCCGCCCGGATGTGGCTGCGCCGAAACCCATGAAAGTCTTGGCGCTCAGCTCTGCCGGACGAGAGCCCGACTTTTCCTGCGTTTATGGACGCCTCCGGGAGCAAGTCGATCTCGACCTGAAAATCCTCGACAAGGACGCACAGCGCAATTTGCGCCGCACGCTGAGCGGTGTGGATCTGTCCGCTTATGATCGGATCCTTGTCGATCTCCATTTCAAGAACATCCATCGGCAGACCCGATTCCTCAGCAGGCTTTCCGGCCTCTTGATCTACGAGGAAGACGCGTGCCAGAACTATCTGGACAGTTCCCGCTGGCGCGGTCGCTTCAGCCGCTTCTACAGAGCGTTGCCCAACGCACGAATCGTCGTGACCGGAGCCAGTGTTGCTGAGCGATTGAGGGGCGAAGGTTTCAAGGTCCACTTCATTCCCAAGGGCTATGACCCCCGATTGATTTTCCTCGAAGGGGGGGAGCGGGATATTGAACTGGGCTTCATCGGCCGGACCGCCAGCGCTGCCTACCAAGACCGGAAGCGGTTGCTGGACCGCCTGGCGGCCGAGGATTCGCTGCAGCTACTGCGTACCGCTCCGGGGGAGCCCTACCGGAAGATGCTGAATCGCATCCGCTACTTCATCAGCGCAGATGTCGGCCTTGGTGAGTACATGGCGAAAAATTTCGAGGCCATGGCCTGCGGTTGTGTCTTGCTGGCCTGGCGGCAAGGCAGCGAGGAACCTGCTATCGGTCTTGAAGATGGTGTTCACCTGCTTTTGTATTCTGACGTAGACGAATTGCGCGGGCATCTGGCCAGGCTACGCGAAGATTCGAGTCTGGAGCAGTCCATAGCCGAGGCGGGTAGACGATTCGTCGAGCAACACCTCTCTCACCTCCTATTGGCAGAGCATCTCCTCAACGTGCTGGAAGAGCCCTGGCCGTCAATCGAGCCCATTTCCGTCTGGCAGGCTTTCTGGTCCCGGATCAACCCAAATTGAGCAGTTCCGCAATGTCTTTGACGAACGATGCCCACCAGCCGTTGGTGAGCGTGATCATCGCCTCATACAACCACGCGCCCTATATCGAGGCGAGCATTCGCAGTGTGCTGGAGCAGAGCTATCCGAACATTGAACTGCTGGTGGTGGATGATGGTTCCCGTGACGATAGCGTCTCACGCATCCAGGCGCTGCAAGCAGTGCATGGTTTTGACTTTCGCTGCCAGGCTAACAAGGGATTGTCGAGAACCCTCAATGAAACCATCGCACGAGCAAAGGGCGACCTGATCGCCCCCTTCGGCTCTGACGACATCATGTTTGCGGACCGGATCGCCAAGCAGGTCGCCTACATTGTCGACAAGCCAGAAGTAGGTATTTGCGCAGGGGATATCCAGACGATCGATGCGGCCGGGATCCCCAGCGGCAAGCCGCGTGGGCTTCCGTTGCGGCGTCTGGATTTCGAGGATGTGTTTCTTGATCGCAAGCCAGGGGCGCCGGCTCCCACGCTACTGTTTCGTCGTGAGGCGCTTGAGCGGGTCGGCGGGTTCGAGCCAGACGTCCGTCTCGAGGATCTGATGATCGAATTGAAGATCACTCACGCTGGATACTTCATAGATATCCTGGGCGAGCCCCTGGCGCTCTACCGGGTACACGACACCAACACTTACAAGAACTACCGCTTCATGGTGGATAACGTACTGAAGACCTATGCGCGCTTCAGTGACCACCCTGCTTATCCCGAGGTCTGCGCGCGCTTCCGCAATTCGATGCTGCTCAAGTGCGCCCGCCAGGACAAGGTACTTGCCCGCGAGTTGCTTGCCGGTCTGCCCTTGAGTGCATGGAACCTGAAGACACTGCGGGGGCTCTTGCGCATGCTTTCTCGGAAGGGCTGATATGGGAACAGCACCTCGCAGCCAGCCGGTCGATCACAAGGTCTCCGTCGTAATCCCCTGCTACAACTACGCCCGTTTTCTGACGCGCACCGTCGACTGCCTTCGACAGCAGAGTTACGAGAACTGGGAAGCCATAATCGTCGATGATGGCTCTATCGATGGCACTGAAACGGTTGCGTCTGGCCTGATGGCCGAGGACCCCCGAGTCCGTTATGTACATCAGAGCAACGCAGGGACCTCGGCGGCCAAGAATACTGGGATTCGGCTTGCTCAAGGAGACCTCATCCTTTTTCTCGATGCGGACGATCTTATAACGCCGGATAAGTTAAGAGCTCACGTTGAGCACTTCGAGAATAACCCGCATATAGACATTTCCTATTCGCGGTTCCGCTATTTCGAGGAAATGTATGAAGACAGGTTGTTTACCAAGCTTGATCTGTCCTCTACCAAAGAGTGGTCGAAAGTTATAAATGGTCGTTATGAGGTTGCTCTCCCCGTGTTCCTAAGGGGGAACAACATGGCCATTCATGCGGCGGTGGTCAGGAAAACGCTTGTCGAAAAGGTCGGTCTATTCGATGTCGAGATGCGCGCGCTCGAAGATTGGGATTACTGGCTGCGTTGCATCCTGCATGGCGCCTATATAGCGTTTCTGGACAGTCCACAGGCACTTGCCTTGACCAGGGTTCACCACGCAAGCGCCACGCATAACGTAGAGTTTTTGGCTTACAAGGAAGCCGTATATGAAAGGGTCGTGCTGGAGGCAGACAGGATTTGCCAAGAAGGCGACGAGCGATTCTATAACTTTGTGAAAAAGGAGTTGCGTCGCCTGGAGCGGAGGAACAGGAGTCGTCTGTTCAGGAGGAGCCGTGCTGAGACCCGGGCACATATCCTTGCGTCGGGGCTTTTAAATTTTCATGTATTGTTCGGGGTCTTCAGAAAGTTTGGATTTTTGAATTGCATCAGAATATACCTGGGTGCGCTAAAACAATATTTATTTAAGTGATGGCTGAGTTCTTTGTTATGGATAGAGAGCGGTTGGGGAGTTGGCTTTCTCGTCTGGCAGTTTTGGGGGTGGTTTGTTTCCTGTGTGCTCCTTGGGTCTTGCCAAGCAATACGTACTATCACCGGCTCGTCATTTTGTTTCTCTGGATTCCAGCGTTTTGGCACTTCTGCCTATTCCACAGGGGCTATCCGAAGATTCATAAGGTTTTTGCCGGGCTCTATCTCGCGATTTCCATCTGGTACGTGTTCGTTGTTGTTATGAGTTCTGACGGATGGGACGATGTTCGCGACCTAAAATTGCCCTTTTACATCGCCCTTAGTCTATTGGGCGTCATGGTCGCCGCCATGCACCTCAAAGAGCGGTTTCGGGATCTCTTGCTGCTGTGCTGTGTATTTGGCGGTCTGGCTGCAGGGTTTACCTGCTTCTACACATATTTCGTACAGGGCCATATTTTCTACTATCGAGTAGTGTCGTTCGGGGTTTGGCGAGTCGTGATTCCGGCCGCGCAGGCTTGTGGAGCTTTGGCGATCCTGACGGCAATGCTGGGGCTTGAAGCCAAGCGCAGTGTTTGGGTCATCTCTTTAGTTCTTCTGGCTCTCCTGGGGTACGCTGCATTTCTTTACTTCAACCAGAGCCGTTGGATCTGGGTTTGCCTGATGTTGTCCTTCGTATTAGTGGGCTTGTTGTTGCGGAGCAAGACCGCCTACGTGATGGCGGCAATTTCCGTGCTGTTGATTGCTGTAGTTTTGGTCCTCAAGCCCGCGCTCATATTGAATCGAGGCTTTTCGTATCGGCCGGAATTGTGGATGGGAGGGCTTTCCTTATTGCTGGACAACTGGGTGCATGGCCTGGGTTTCCAGGAGTACTGGATCCAGATCGCAGCGTTGAAAACCAGCGCTCGACACCCCCACAACCTGTTCCTGGATATCGGGATCAGATTTGGTGTCCTAGGATTGCTGCTTTGGGTGGGGATCTGGTGCTGGACGGGCTGGATCGCACTCATCCACCGCAATACCACCCTTGGCAGGGCGGCAATTGCCCTGTGGCTTTACTCGGGGCTTGTAGTGTTGACGGAGGGGACTGTTCCCTGGGTAAAACCATCGCCCATCTGGTTCGTGACCTGGCTGCCCATAGCGCTGGTGTTGGTCATAGACGCACTCGCCAGGCAGGCCAGGCGGGACCGGGTACCGTCGGTTCAGATGTCTGGCGGCGCCTGAAGGGCATGGGTAAGGGCAGGATCGAAGTACTGCCCTCCTGATGGGCCTCGTTGTTACTTCGAACGGATATCGGCCAGGTCCCGCCCATAAGCCTGCAGCAGGCGTTGCCAGGGGAAGTCCTCGATCTGGCTGCGGCGTAGATAACTTCTGAGGTGCTCAAGGTTCCTTCGTGCCAATCGACTGCTGAGTGGGCCACGCTTGAAGCGCATGTCCAGGAAGTCGATCAGGCCGAAACCGCCTTCCGGCAAGCGCAGAATGTTGCCCAGGTGAAGCGAGCGGAAGTAGATACCGCGCCGGTGCAGGGTATGGATGAAATTTGCGAGTTCGGGCAGCAACGCGTCGAACTCAGGGCGCGCGTGGCGATACAGCTGGTCCAGCGAGCGTCCGGGCAGGGGCTCATAGAGGCAGGCGCTGACGGCCTGGACCTTGTCTAACCACATGCATTCGTTGACCCTGGGCGCTGTGATGTCGCGCTCGGCAAGCAATTCGGCATTGCGGGCGAAGCGTTGTGCAGCAGGGCGCACGCGGGCGAGCCAGAGCCGGCGACGTGGCCGGAAAATCTTCAGCAGTTGGCCATCCGGCTGACGCAGGACCTTGGGACCGCGGCCGTCCTTCTCCAGAACCTCGCCTTGGTCGAGCCACTGCTGCATTTCGTTCGCTGGTACAATCCGCATCAATTTTCTCTGAGTAGCTATAGGGATCGAGAGTGGCCAATTCTAACCAGCAATCGGATCTCCAGGTTTATCTGCGGTTGCTGCGCTATGTCAGGCCGTACGTGGGTTTCTTCCTGCTCAGCATCATTGGATTTCTGATCTTCGCTTCGAGCCAGCCAATGCTGGGGTACGTGCTCAAGTATTTCGTCGATGGCTTGACCGACCCGCACGCTGCTTTGCTTCCGAATGTCCCCTATCTCAAGGATATGGATCTGGTGCAGGCCGTGCCGGTTCTCATCGTGCTGATCGCGCTCTGGCAGGGCATCGGCTCGTTTCTCGGCAACTTCTTCCTGGCCAAGGTTTCACTGGGACTGGTGCACGACCTGCGAGTGGCTCTGTTCAATCAGTTATTGCTTCTGCCCAATCGATACTTCGACAACAACAACTCGGGCCATCTGATTTCCCGCATTACGTTCAACGTGACCATGGTGACGGGTGCTGCCACCGATGCGATCAAGGTAGTAATTCGCGAAGGGATGACGGTGATCTTTCTGTTTGCCTCGCTGCTGTGGATGAACTGGAAGCTGACCTTGGTGATGGTTGCGATTTTGCCGCTGATCGCGCTCATGGTCGGCAGCGCCAGTCGAAAATTTCGCAAGCAGAGCAAGAAGATCCAGGTCGCAATGGGCGACGTCATGCACATATCCTCCGAGACCATCCAGGGGTATCGAGTGGTGCGTAGCTTTGGCGGTGAGCCCTACGAGCAGCAGCGCTTTCTGGACGCCAGTAACGGTAATACCGATAAGCAACTGAAGATGATCAAGACCGGGGCGGTCTATACCCCGATGTTGCAACTGGTCATTTACAGCGCAATGGCGCTGCTGATGTTCCTGGTCCTTTTCCTCCGGGGCGATGCATCCGCGGGCGATCTGGTGGCCTACATTACTCTGGCCGGACTCCTGCCGAAGCCAATCCGCCAGTTGAGCGAAGTGAGTTCGACCGTTCAGAAGGGGTTGGCTGGCGCCGAGAGTATCTTCGAGCAACTTGACGAGAAGCCGGAAGTCGACAACGGAACCATCGAAAAGGATCACGTCGGTGGCCGACTGGAAGTGCGCAATCTCAGCTTCCAGTACCCCGGTACCGAAAAGCCCGTGCTACAGGACATCAGTTTCGAGGCCGAACCGGGCCAGATGGTCGCCCTGGTGGGGCGCTCCGGTAGCGGGAAGTCCACCCTGGCCAACCTGATCCCGCGTTTCTACCACCATGAACACGGACAAATCCTGCTGGATGGCGTCGACATCGAGGACTATCGCCTGCGCAACCTGCGTCGCCACATCGCCCTGGTGACCCAGCAGGTGACCCTGTTCAACGACTCGGTAGCCAACAACATCGCTTACGGCGATCTTGCCGGCTCGCCACGAGAGGATGTCGAGCGTGCGGCCGAGGCGGCCTACGCCAAGGAGTTCGTCGACAGGCTGCCGCAAGGCTTCGATACCGAAGTGGGCGAGAATGGTGTGCTGCTGTCCGGCGGGCAGCGCCAGCGACTGGCCATTGCCCGGGCGTTGTTGAAGAATGCTCCAGTGCTGGTGCTCGACGAAGCCACGTCAGCCCTCGATACCGAGTCGGAACGGCATATCCAGGCGGCGCTGGATCGTGTGATGGATGGCCGCACCACCCTGGTCATCGCCCATCGGCTTTCGACCATCGAGAAGGCGGACTTGATCCTGGTCATGGATCAGGGACGAATCGTCGAGCGCGGCACCCATGCCGAGCTGCTGGCCATGAACGGTTACTACGCCCGGCTGCATGCCAACCAGTTCGCAGACGAGGCTCAGTCGGAGGCCGGCTGAGCGGCATCCACTTCATCGCTAATCAAGGAAGGGCCGGGGCTTCACTCGGCAAGGCAAGGTTTTGCTCAATAGATTCAGGCTGTACCGGGAGCGTGGATGGGAGTCGGTCGATGCCGGTTCCTACCGTGGTGTCTGGGAGCGTTTTGGCGGCAGCGTCATCACTCACCCGCAGGTCGTTGAGCGTTTGTCCGCGCTGGCGGGCATTCCAGTGCGTTACCTCGGGTACCGTGCAGGTGGCGAGCTCCAGGCTGCCATTCCTACCTGGGGGCGGAGTCTGGCGCTCTCCCGGCAGGTGCTGAAGCGCAAGGGAATGCGCAACCTGTTCGACCTGGGCAACGCCGAGGTCATACTGCCGGTGGCTCCTGGTGCGGGGATCGCGCTTCGTCACGAGTGCGCCTATCTCTCCGAACTCAATCTGTCCGGTTTCCGCAGCCTGCGTCCGCAGAAAGCGCAGCTGGCCATGGCTCGCACCCCCGAAGCCTGGTCGAAGAAATTCCGCTACAACCAGCGCCGCGAGCTGCGCCTTTTCGAGGAGGCGGGTGGCGAAGTGAGGCCAGTGGCGGGCTTCGCGCCTGCAGAGCTGGCGGCGATCTACACCGAGCTGTTCGAACGACGCTGGGGTTTCGAAGTTCCGGGCAAAGGCCACTTGGCTGAGGTCTTCAGGCTGTTGCATGAGTACCTCAGTGGCTCGTTGCTGCTGCTCAATGGCGCCCCGGTTGCCGTTCAGGTTCTGTACAGGGCCGAGTCGCCAGACTGGATCAGTTACGAGTACATCAACGGCGGCGTTGATCCTCGTGCGCACCATCTCAGTCCAGGTAGCGTTCTCAGCTTCATCAATACCCAGGCCGCCTGGGAGGATGCCCGGGCCAGGGGCAAGATGCTCCGCTACTCGTTCGGTCGAGCCGACCGCGAATACAAGGATCGTTGGTGCGACAGGGTTGCCGCATTTCGGGTGTAAGTGAATGGAAACACGCAAACAGCAACTGCTGCGTCGGCACCGCCGCGGCAAGCGTCTCTTCATGGTCGCAGCCCTGCTGGTCATGGCGGCGCTCGACTGGTTCGGCAACTGGAACAGCCTCCCGGTGCTGTTGGTCCTGGCCTGGATCGCCCATGAGGCCTGGTTTGCCGACCATCTCTTCTATTCGCCGCGAGAAGACTATCGCTACGATTTTCCCGGCTTTTCACCTTGCGTCGAAGGCGTTATCCACAAGTGCGAACTGCAGCTGGGCCCAGGCCAACTGCCAGCTAGCGCCGACACGCTGATCCTTGCTGTCGAACTTCGCAGCACCTGGCTGGGGCGCTGGTTGGATCCCCACGTCCTGATCCAGGACGGCCAGTCCGTGGATCGTCAGGACTTCGAGCGTGGTGCGCGCGGTCTTCGCTATCTCAATCTGTCCGGCCTGTTACCAGCCCTGCGCGAGGGACGTTTGCGCCTGCAGGGGCGATTCTGTCGCCTGGGTCCTGAGGTCAGGTTGCATGCCTTCGACAATCCGGACTACGCCTCGCGGCGCGTGATGATCATCGCGCCCCACGCCGACGATGCCGAGCTGGCGGCCTTCGGCCTTTACAGCCGCTGCGCCGAGGTCAGTATCGTGACCCTGACCCAGGGTGAGATCGAGGCGCAGAACTACCGCAGGCTGGGGCTCGACAAGGCCGCAGCGGCGCGCTTGAAAGGGCGCCTGCGCAGCTGGAGTAGCCTGGCGGTGCCGCTCTGGGGTGGCGTACCGGCCAGTCGCTGTGTGCAATTGGGGTACTACTGCATGCAGCTGGCGGCCATGGAAACCGAGCCGAACAAGCCTTTCGCGTCGCGGGAGTCCGGCGAAGCGGATATCCGCAGCGTGCGACGCTTCAATCCCCTGGCACTACCAGGCGATCTGGACGGTGTGCCGACCTGGAACAACCTGGTAGGCGATCTGGCCTCCCTGCTCGAGCGCTTCCGCCCCGAGGTAGTGGTCCTGCCTCATCCGGAACTGGACCCGCACCCCGACCACATTCAGGCCAGCCGTGCCTTGGCCGAGGCGGTCGAGTGCAGCGGCTGGCAACCCAGTATCCAGCTCTTGTACGCCAACCATCTCTACGACAACGACCGCTGGCCCATGGGGCCTGCGGGCAACGGCATCAGCCTGCCGCCACGGCAGGAGCCGTTGCCGGCCGATGGGTTATGGAGTCCCCGGCTCGGGGCTTCTACCCGCATGGACAAGGCCCAGGCGCTGGCCATGCAGCACGATTTGCAGGCGCCCCTGCCGTTCAAGAAGCGCTTGCGTCGTGTCATTCAGTGGCTACTGGCGGGCCGACGCTGGCCCGAGGTCGGCCAGGACGATTTCTTCCGCAAGGCAGTACGCCGCCACGAGCTGTTCTGGGTGCGCCCGACGTCCGATCGAGAGCCTCGGGCCAACTGAGCTGCTATGGTATGATCCGCGCCGTTTTTGACGTCCGGAGACCCCATGAAGCTGTCCATGCCCCGATTCGATCAGGCCCCCGTTCTGGTGGTGGGCGACGTCATGCTTGACCGTTATTGGCATGGCGGCACCTCGCGCATTTCGCCCGAGGCGCCGGTGCCCGTGGTCAAGGTGGATCAGATCGAGGACCGTCCCGGCGGCGCCGCCAACGTTGCTCTGAACATCGCTGCGCTGGGTGCTCCGGCCATGCTGGTGGGTATTACTGGCGTCGACGAAGCAGCCGACAGCCTTACCGACAGCCTCAACGCCGCTGGCGTCGATGTGCACTTCCAGCGTCTCAACGAGCAGCCGACCATCGTCAAGCTGCGGGTCATGAGCCGTCACCAGCAGTTGCTGCGCATGGACTTCGAAGAAGCCTTCCAGACCGACGCCGAGGCCCTGGCCGCGGAAGTCGAGCGCCTGCTGCCCGAAGCCAAGGTGCTGGTGCTGTCCGACTACGGCAAGGGCGCGCTGAAGAACCACCAGGTGCTGATCCAGGCTGCTCGTCGTCGCGGTGTCCCGGTGCTGGCCGATCCCAAGGGCAAGGACTTCAGCATCTACCGTGGCGCCAGCCTGATCACCCCGAACCTAAACGAGTTCGAAGCCATCGTCGGTCGCTGCGCCGATGAGGCCGAACTGGTTGCCAAAGGGGCAGCGCTGATGCAGGAGTTGGACCTGGGCGCCCTGCTGGTCACGCGTGGCGAGCATGGCATGACTTTGCTGCGCCCCGACCACTCCCCGCTGCACCTGCCGGCTCGCGCCCGCGAAGTGTTCGATGTCACTGGCGCCGGCGACACCGTGATTTCCACCCTGGCTGCTGCGCTGTCCGCTGGCGAAGAGCTGCCGCAGGCCGTGGCCCTGGCCAACCTTGCTGCCGGTATCGTTGTCGGCAAGCTGGGTACAGCGGCTATCAGCGCGCCGGAACTGCGTCGCGCAGTGCAGCGCGAGCAGGGTTCCGAGCGCGGTGTGCTGAGTCTGGATCAACTGCTGCTGGCCATCGAGGATGCCCGCGCCCATGGTGAGAAGATCGTCTTCACCAACGGCTGCTTCGACATTCTCCACGCCGGCCATGTGACCTACCTGGAACAGGCCCGCGCCCAAGGCGATCGCCTGGTACTGGCGGTCAACGATGACGCCTCGGTCAGTCGTCTCAAAGGACCGGGCCGACCGATCAACAGCGTCGAGCGCCGCATGGCCGTTCTGGCCGGTCTCGGTGCGGTGGATTGGGTCGTGAGCTTCCCCGAAGACACCCCCGAGCGGCTGCTGAGCCAGGTCAAGCCCGATGTGCTGGTCAAGGGCGGCGACTATGGCATTGACCAGGTGGTCGGCGCCGATATCGTCCGCGCTTACGGCGGTGAAGTAAGGGTGCTTGGCCTGGTGGAGAACAGCTCCACTACGGCGATCGTCGAAAAAATCCGCAGCAAGTAGTCCTTCCTCACTGGCAGCATTGCCAGTCGCTGGTGTCGGCCCGGTCATAGGCGTCCGGGTCGATGCCACCCATCATCCCGGCATCCTTATCCTGCATGGAGTGCGATGCCGATGTCCCCCAACGCACAGGGCCGTGCCCTGGCCTTGCTCAATCGTGTGGCCCAGGCCCATTGGCCTGATCGTCTCAAGCTGCGCAAGGCATTCGAGAAACTTCTCTACGGCGGTACCCGCGCCGGCTTCATGCTGGCCGCGCGACATGCACGCAAAGCCCCGCGCTCGGCCAGTTCGGGTGAATTGTTCGATCTCTCCCTGTCCGACGAGCAGCGGATGCTGGTAGAGATGCTGGAAGCCTTCGCCCTGGAAACCTTGCGCCCAGCCGCTCACGGCGCAGACTCGCGCGGCACGGTGCCGGCCGACCTGCTCAACCAGGCCCACGCGCTCGGATTGGTCCACTACGGAGTGGGCGAGAGCCAGGGCGGCCTGGCCGGAGAGCGCACTGTCCTTACCAACGCGTTGATGGCCGAAGCCTTGAGCAAGGGCGATCTGAGCCTGGCCGCCGCGATCCTGGCGCCGCTTTCGGCGGCCAACTGCATCCGTCGCTGGGCATCGCCAGAACAGCAAGCCGCCTGGCTGCCGGCCTTCATTGGAGAACAGCCAGCGCCACGCATGGCCATTGCGGTGAGCGAGCCCGCAGTGTTGTTCGATCCCCACAAGCTGGCCACCCGCGCGCGGAGCAGGGGGAAACACTATGTGCTCAGTGGCGAGAAGTGCCTGGTGCTCGACGGGCTGGATGCCAGCCGCCTGATCGTTGCCGCTGATACGGGCCGCGGCGTGGCGCTGTTTCTCGTCGAGACCGGCAGCAAGGGGCTTGACCTGCGCCCGGAACCGGCCATGGGCCTCAAGGCCTGTGGTACGGCGAGAGTCCGCCTGAAGGGGGTGAAGGTTCCGGCCGAGAATCGGCTGGCTGCCATCGATTTCGACTACCGGCGATTTCTCGATCTTGGCCACCTGGCCTGGTGCGCTCTGGCCCTGGGGACCGCCCAGGCCGCCCTGGACTATGTGATCGACTACTGCAATGAGCGGACGGCCTTTGGCGAGCCCATCAGCCACCGCCAGGGCGTGGCGTTCATGGTCGCGGACATCGCCATCGAACTGGATGCCATGCGCCTGATGGTCTGGCGTGCCTGCGCCCTGGCTGACCGGGGGGAGACGTACCAGCGCGAGGCCTACTTGGCACGCCTGCTCTGCGCCGAAAAGGCCATGAAGATCGGCACCGACGCCGTGCAATTGCTCGGTGGCCATGGTTTTACCCAGGAACACCCGGCCGAGCGCTGGTACCGCGACCTGCGCGCCGTTGCCTTGATGAGCGGCGGCCTGCACCTGTGAGGATGGCAGCATGAATCTGGAACTCCCGAAGAAACTCCGCGCACTGAGCAACCAGGCCCATCAGGTTGCAGCCGAGTACTTTCGGCCTCTATCGCGCAAGTACGACAAGGCTGAACATGCCTATCCCCGTGAGCTGGACCTGCTGTCCGCGCTGCTGGACGGCATGAACGCCGGTTCTCCGGAGTCCGTGGGCGCGGGTTCTGCGAGCAAGCGTGGCGTCGGTGCGGAAGAGGGGGTGCGCAATGGCGGCAACCTTTCCGCGCTGGTCGGCGTGATGGAGCTTTGCTGGGGCGATGTCGGCCTGCTCCTGGCCATGCCACGCCAAGGCCTGGGAAATGCTGCAATAGCCGCCGTGGCCAACGCGGAGCAGCTCGAGCGTTTCCGCGGCACCTGGGCGGCCATGGCGATCACCGAACCTGGTTGCGGCTCGGACTCGGCGGCGATCCGCACCACGGCGGTGAAGGATGGCGACCATTACGTGCTCAATGGCGAGAAGATCTTCGTCACCTCGGGCGAGCGTGCCGACGCGGTGGTCGTGTGGGCGACCCTGGACCGCAACCTGGGGCGTGCGGCGATCAAGTCCTTCGTGGTGGAGAAGGGGACTCCCGGCATGCGCGTTACACGCCTGGAGAAAAAGCTCGGTATCAAGGCCTCGGACACCGCGTCGATCAGTTTCAACGACTGCCGGGTGCCGGCGACGAACCTGCTGGGCAATGCCGAGATCGATGTGCAGAAGGGTTTTGCCGGGGTGATGGAAACCTTCGACAACACCCGCCCGCTGGTGGCAGGGATGGCGGTTGGGGTCGCCAAAGCGGCCCTGGACCGGACGCGCGAGCTGCTGGCCGGAGCCGGCTGCCGGTTCGACTACCGCACACCATTGCTTGCCGCCAGCCACGCCGAAGCGACGCTCTACCGCCTGGAGGCCGAGTGGGAGGCCGCACGCCTGCTGACCTTGAAGGCCGCCTGGATGGCCGACAACCGGTTACCTAACTCCAAGGAAGCCTCTATCGCCAAGGCGAAGGCCGGGCGCGTGGCCAACGAAATCACCCTCAAGTGCGTGGAGCTGGCCGGTGCCCTGGGCTATGGCGAAGACGAACTGCTGGAGAAATGGGCGCGGGATTCGAAGATCCTCGACATCTTCGAAGGTACCCAGCAGATCCAACTGCTGATCGTGGCGAGGCGATTGCTGGGCAAGAGTTCAAGCGAGCTGAAATGACGATGGCCCTAATGGGATACGGCTTCAGCGACGATGGGGCGGCTTGGGCGCCCCATCGTTCAGCAGGCGACCCTCTTTCCCAACGGTTGGGCCGTCCCTACCCGCGCCAGCCAGTCCCGCCAGCGCACACGCTCTTCGTGCACCAGCCAGCCGTCCTGCTCCGCGAAACTCTCCGAGAGCCAGACTCCACGCGTACTGGCGGCCTTGAACTCGCCGTTGCGCAGGGTCAGCAGCTCGCCGGTGGGCAGGCCCTGGCGCAGTGGCAGCAGGTAGATATCGGGTCGACGTCGCTCCAGGCTGGCCACCAGTTGGCCGCCCTGCAGCACCTCGTCGACATGGAAGAGGCTGATCTGGTGGCTTTCCCGCGGCAAGTCCAGGCGCAGGTCGTAGACCAGTTGCAGGGATGCGGTAGGCAGGTGGACATAGGCTTCGGGGCGCTCCAGCAACGTCAATTTGCCGTTGCGCACGGGGCGCGCTGCCCCGGACAGGGGGCTGAGGCGGAAGTGGTTGGCTTCGCGGTATCGCAGGTGCCGCTGATAGGGCGTGGGCAGCCAGGTATCGGCGAAGCGTCCGGCGAGCCAGCCTTCCGGTGTCTCGATCAGGCATTCCTCGGCGACTTCCTGAATGGCGGTGAGCAGCGGCAGGTTCAGCTCATGGGCCGGGACGTAGCCGGAAATCAGCTTGAGAACAGTGTCGCCGCGGTCCTGCCGGCGCTGGCGCACCAGCAGCCAGTAATCGCGACCTTGCAGGTTCAGGGTCAGCCGCACCGAAACGCCGAGGTTCGCCAGCTCCACCGCGAAGCGCCGGCTGTCGTTGACCTGCACCGGGCGGCGGCGCTCCAGCATCTGGGTGAAGTTCAGCGGGCGACCCAGGCTCTGGTAGTTCAGGGCGTCGGCACTGGCTTCGACATGCAACGGGAGGGTCTTGAACGCGTTGGGGTCCTTGCGGGCGAGGATTCGCGGCATGTCGGCTCCTTCAGGGTAGGGGTCGGCTAGCAACGACCCCCGATGACGTTGGCGGCCGTCGCGACATTATGGGACAGATGCAGCGGGTTGATGGTCCCGATTATCGCGCTGGTCACCCCGGGATGACCGAAGATCAGTTCGAAGCTGGCACGCACCGGGTCAATGCCTGCGCCGAGGCAGGCGTGGCCGCTGGCCAGGCCTTTCTTGATCAGGATGCCCTTGTTCTGTTGCACCGCGAAGTCGATCACCGGCTTCTCGTCCTGCTCGTTGAGGTTGTAGGTGACCATGGCGCAATCACCCTGTTCCAGGGCCAGCAGGCCACCCTCAACGGTCTTGCCGGACAGTCCAAAGGCACGGATCTTTCCGGCTTGCTTGAGTTCGGCGAGGGTTTCGTAGACGCCGCTGTCACGCAGGATGGCCAGGTCGTTGCCGTCAGAGTGCACCAGAACCAGATCGATGAAGTCGGTTTCCAGGCGCTTCAGGCTGCGTTCGACGGAGAAGCGCGTGTGTTCGGGGCTGAAGTCGAATCGCGAGACGCCGCCCTCGAACTCCTCGCCCACCTTGCTGACGATCACCCATTGCTGGCGCTGACCGCGCAGCAACGGACCCAGGCGCTCCTCGCTGCGACCGTAGGCTGGCGCGGTGTCGATCAGGTTGATGCCGAGGTCGCGGGCCAAGGCCAGCAGTCGAAGGGCTTCGCTATCGTCGGGGATGGTGAAACCGTTGGGGTACTTCACGCCCTGGTCCCGCCCCAGCTTGACGGTGCCCAGGCCGAGTGGGGAAACCACCAGGCCGGTGTTGCCCAGCGGGCGGTGGAAAGTGTGCAGACCGTTCATCCCAGCAGCTCCTCCCAGGCCGGTTGCGCCACGGGCGGGCGAGGCAGGGGGGGCAGCGCGTGGTGTGCGGCCGGGCGCAGGCCGTCGCGCTCGAAGGCGGCCAGCACGCGGTCGGCGAAGTCAGGCGCCAGGGCCAGTTTGGTCGGCCAGCCCACCAGCAAGTGGCGGTGTTCGCTGAGGAAGGCGTTGTCTGGGCGTACCAGGCCGCTTTGGGCCGGCTCGGCGCGATCCACCCGCAGGGTGGCCCACTGTGCAGCCGACAGGTCGACCCAGGGCAGTAACTGGCGCAGCTCCTGTTCGGCAGCGGCAATTTGCTCCGCTTCGTTGCGCGCCACGCCCTCGGCCTCGGCCAGGTCGCCGCCCAGGTACCAGACCCACTGGCCGTCGGCGGCCGGGTGACTGGTGACGGTAATACGTGGCTTGGGCCCGCCGCCCAGGCAGTGGGCGTAGAGCGGTTTCAGGCTGGGCGCCTTGACCATCACCATATGCAGTGGGCGGCGCTGCATGGTTGGTTGGCTCAGGCCCAGGGTCTCGAGCAGTGCCTGGTTGCCGGCGCCGGCGCTGAAGACGATGCGTTGTGCGCGGACTTCACGGCCGTCGATGCGTAATCCGACACGCTGGCCGTCGTCGTTCAGGGGCTCGAACTCGTGGGCGGCCAGCAGGCTGTCGCCAGCCAGGTCGGCCAGGCGCGTGATCAGGCTGGGGACATCCAGTACCAGTTCGGCGAGGCGGTAGACCTTGCCCTTGAACTTCGGGTGCTGCAGTGCCGGTGGCAGGTCGCTGCCTTTGACCTGGTCGACGCGGCCGCGCACCGCCTTGCTGGCGAAGAAGCTGGTGAGGTTGCCGGCGAGGGTGCCGGGCGACCAGAGGTAATGGGCATCGGAGAGCAGGCGTACGCCGCTGAGGTCCAGTTCGCCGTTACCGGCCAGGGCCTCGCGCCAGCGCCGTGGCATGTCGGCGATGGCTTCGGAGGCGCCGGTCAGGGCGCCGTGCAGGGCGTACTTGGCGCCACCGTGGATGATCCCCTGGGACTTCACGCTCTGTCCGCCGCCGAGGCTGGCGTTTTCCACCAGCAGGGTGGCGAAGCCTTGCTTGCGCAGACGGGCGTTGAGCCAGAGGCCGGCGATGCCGCCGCCCAGGATGAGCACATCGGTGGAAAGGGATTCGGCCATGGGTCGCAGGCGCCTCGAAAAAAACAGGGGCGCAGTATAGCGCCCCTGTCGTTCCGCCGATGAGCAACTGGCTTCAGTGCCCGGTGCTGTTCGAGAAGAGCTGGATCACCACGACGCCGGAGACGATCAGCCCCATGCCGAGCACGGCGGGGACGTCCAGCTTCTGCTGGTAGAGCACCAGGGCGGCGACACTGACCAGCACGATGCCGAGTCCGGCCCAGATGGCGTAAGCGATGCCCACGGGGATACTGCGCACCACCAGGGTCAGCATCCAGAAGGCGATGGCGTAGCCACCGATCACCAGAATCAGTGGCAGAGGTTTGTTGAAGCCGTCGATGGCTTTCATCGAGGTGGTGGCGATCACTTCGGCGGCAATGGCGATAGCAAGGTAGATGTAGCCGGTCATGGTCGGGCCTCCTGTGTAATGGCGCGAATTCTAAGACTTCCGCTGATGGGATAAAGTGATTACCTATCTGTATTGGAGATAGGTTTTTCGCCATGCAATGGAGTCTGGAGCAGATTCGCCTGTTCGTCGGCGTCGCCGAAGGTCAGTCCTTTTCCGCCGCCGCGCGCCAGCTCCGGCGTGCCCAGTCCGCCGTGAGCAGCGGCATCGCGCTGCTGGAGGAAGACCTGGGCGTGTTGTTGTTCGAGCGCAGCAGCGGCCGCCAGCCACGTTTGACAGCGGCTGGCCGTGCGCTGCTGGAGGAGGCTCGGGAAGTGCTGCGCCAGTGCCAGCGCCTGGATGCACGGGCCCTGGGGTTGGCCGGGGGGGAAGAAGCCCGACTGAGGTTGGCCCAGGATGAAGCCATGCCCTATCAGCCGGTCCTGGCCAGCCTTGAGGCTCTGGGGACGGCCTTTCCCATGCTGGAAGTGCAGCTGGCCAGCAGCGCCCAGGGCGACGTGGCGCGCAAGCTGCTGGAGCGCCGTGCCGACCTCGGCCTGCTGTTCCACCACGAGCAAATGCCCGACGCGCTGGAGCGCCAGCGGCTGGGCACCATTGAAATGGTTACGGTTTGCGGCGCCGGCCACATCCTGGCAGCGCAAGGCCATGCGGAGCGGCGCGAACTGGTGCGGCACCGGCAGATCCTGATGGCACCCCAGGACAGCCACTATACGGGCGGGGAGCAACTCGGCCCGCAGGTCTGGCGCGCCGACAGCTTCTACGTCATGGCGGAGCTGGTAATGCGGGGGTTGGGTTGGGCGTGGTTACCGCGTCACGTGGCGCAGTACCCGGCCTATCAGGGGCAATTGGTGGAGCTGCGCAGTGACTGGACGCCTCCCTCACTGGTGGTGGAGCTGGTCTGCCGTCGTGATACGGCCCTGGGGCCGGCGGCGCTCTGGCTGGCCGATAGCCTGGCAGAGCATCTGCAGGCTATGGGCTAGTGCGATCAGCGGCGAGTCACGCTAAGCTCCGCGCCCATGAATCGCACCCTCTATACCCTGTTGTTTCATCTCGGTCTGCCGCTGGTGGCCCTGCGCCTGGCCTGGCGTGCCTGGCGAGCGCCCGCTTACGCGCGGCGTATCGGCGAGCGCTTCGCCTTCGGCCTGCCGGCTATCAGGCCGGGGGGTATCTGGGTCCATGCGGTGTCGGTGGGCGAAAGTATCGCCGCAGCGCCCATGGTCCGTGCCCTGCTGGAGCGCTACCCGGACCTGCCCATCACGATCACCTGCATGACCCCCACCGGTTCCGAGCGCATCCGTGCCCTGTTCGGTGACCGGGTGCAACATTGCTACCTGCCCTATGACCTGCCTTGGGCAGCGGCGCGCTTCCTTGACCGGGTGCGGCCGAAGCTGGCGGTGATCATGGAAACCGAACTCTGGCCCAACCACATTCACCAGTGCGCCCGCCGTGGCGTTCCGGTGGTGCTGGCCAACGCGCGGCTTTCCGAGCGATCGGCGCGCGGCTATGCACGCTTTGGCAAACTGACCGCGCCCATGCTGGCCGAGCTGAGCTGGATCGCGGTGCAGACTGAGGCTGAAGCTGCGCGCTTCCGCGCCCTGGGCGCGCGTTCTGAATGTGTGGGCGTCACAGGTTCGATCAAGTACGACCTGCGCATTGACCCGGCGCTGTTGCAACGTGCCGGCGCGCTTCGCAGCCAGTGGGGCGCCGGAGCCCGGCCGGTGTGGATTGCCGCCAGTACCCACGCGGGGGAGGACGAAGTCGTTCTCGCCGCCCACAAGACGCTGTTGGCGCAGCGTCCTGATGCCCTGTTGATCCTGGTACCACGTCATCCGGAGCGTTTCGGTCCGGTGTTCGAACTATGCCGTCGCGAAGGCCTGGCGGCCGTTCGCCGCTCCAGCGGCGCGTTGGTGGCGCAAACCGATTCAGTGCTGGTCGGCGACACCATGGGCGAACTGCTGTTCCTCTACGCGCTGGCGGACATCGCCTTCGTCGGTGGCAGCCTGGTGCCCAATGGTGGCCACAACTTGCTGGAGCCCGCAGCGCTGGGCAAGCCGGTGCTGTCGGGGCCGCACCTGTTCAACTTCCTCGAAATCGCCGCGCAGCTGCGTGACGCCGGGGCGCTGGCCGAGGTGGCTGATGCCGATCAGCTGGCGGCACAGGTGGGGGCGCTCTGGATCGATACCGGCCGTGCCGAGGCCATGCGTGAAGCGGGGCTGGGTGTGCTCAAGGCCAACCAGGGCGCGCTGGAGCGGTTATTGGGCGGGATTGCGCGGTTGCTGTGACCCCGCAGGGCTTGAAGGGCAGACCTCCGGCCTGCTTGGCAAATGAGTTCGCCCCTACAGATGCAGCGCCTCAGAATGTCGGCGGGGTGATTACCCACAGGATCAGCGCATCCTTCTCGCCGGGATTGCCGTAGCGGTGCGGCTCCTGGCTGGAGAAGCTGAAACTGTCGCCTTCCTGCAGGTGGAAGTGGCGCTCGCCGACCCAGAGCTCGAACTCGCCGCTCAACACGTAGCCGGCTTCCTCGCCCTCGTGGCTGTAACTCTCTTCACTGTAGGTACCGGGGGGGAAGCGTGAGTGGAGCATCTCCAACTGGCGCAGCGGCTGCGGGCTGAGCAATTCGTCAGTGATGCCGTCTTCGTAGTGCAGGCTGGTGCGGGCATTGCGGCGCACCACGTAGCCACGGTCGGCTTCGCTGGTGGGAGCTTCGCTGGCGAAGAACCACTGGATGGTCACGCCCAGGCTACGGGCGATATTGAACAGTGCCGGGATCGAGGGATACGCCAGGTTGCGTTCCAACTGGCTGATATAGCCGGCGGTGAGCTTGCTCTGTTCGGCCAGCTCACTGAGGGTCATGCCCCGGCGTTTGCGCAGCGCGCGGATGCGCGTGCCGAGGAATTGGCTCTCGGCGTTGGCGTTCGGCGATGGCAGGCTGGGGCTCATGGTTCCCTCCATGGGGCACGGGATCGCGGCATTGTATGGCAGCGACGATCGCCGGCGACACTCAGATATCCCAGGCCAGCTTCAGTCCCTCGTAAATGGCTTCTTCGACAGTGCGCGGGGCCAGGCAGTCGCCGATTCGGCGGAAGTCCACCAGGCCTTCCAGTTCGCTGCCCAGATCATCCACCGGTTCGTGGCCCTGGCAGAGCACCAGGGTGTCCACCTCTTCGAACAGCATCGGCACGCCGCAGGTGGCGTGCATCATGTACACCGTGCTGTCGTCGCAGCCGTAAAGGCGCGAATAGGGCGTGATCGGGATGCCCAGCTTGTGCAGCTCGCCGGCCATCTGGTCGCGCACATAGAGCGGCAGGCTCTCGCCACAGTGAGGGCCGTTCACCGCCAGGCGCACCTGATGGCCATTGCGCGCCAGGCGCTCGGCAATGCCGGGGGCAATCCAGTCGCCGCGCCAGTCGGTCACCAGCACCGATCGACCCAACTGCACTTCGTCGCGCAGGACCTGCCAGGCGTCCACCACCTGCAGCTCGCCGCCGCGCTCGAATGCTGGCCAATAGGGTCTGGCGCCGGTGGCGAGGATCACCAGGTCGGGACGTTCGCGCTCTACCAGGCTGCGGTCGACGCGGACGTTGCGTTGCACCTGCACACCGGCCAGTTCCATCTCCCGTTGCAGGTTGGTGGCTGCCCCGCCGAACTCCGCCCGCCGGGGCAGCAGCTGGGCCAGCAGGACCTGGCCGCCGAGTTGGCTCCCGGCTTCATACAGCGTTACCTCGTGGCCGCGTTGGGCGGCCACTGCGGCCGCCTTCATTCCTGCGGGGCCGCCGCCCACCACCATCACACGCTTGCGCACGCTGGCCGGCTTGGGCGCGTCGTAGGTGAGTTCACGGCCGGTTTCCGGGTGCTGGATGCAGGAGATGGGGTAGCCGCGGTGGAAGTGGCCGATGCAGGCCTGGTTGCAGGCAATGCAGGCGCGAACGTCATCGCTGCGGCCAGCGGCGGCCTTGTTTGGCATTTGCGGGTCGCAGATCAGCGCGCGGGTCATGCCGCAGACGTCGGCCTGCCCGCGAGCAAGAATGGTTTCCGCTTCCTGGGGCTGGTTGATTCGCCCCGTGACGAAGAGCGGGATGTCCAGGCGTGCCTTGAAGCTTCCCGCGGTGGGCGCCAGGTAGGCGGCCTCGATCGCCATGGGCGGCACGATGTGGATGGCGCCGCCGAAAGAAGCCGAAGTACCGGCGACCAGGTGCACATAATCGAGCTGCCCCTGCAGTGCAAGCACGGCGGCCAGGGATTCGTCTTCGGTCAGGCCTTCCGGGTCACGTTCGTCGGCGGAGATGCGCAGGCCGACGATGAAGTCTTCGTTGCAGTGGGTGCGCACGGCCAGGATCACTTCGCGGAGGAATCGCAGGCGGGCGTCCAGATCGCCGTTGTAGCCGTCCTCGCGGCGATTTACCCGGGGGTTCAGGAATTGCGCTGGCAGGTAGCCATGGCTGGCGACTATTTCCACGCCGTCGAGTCCGGCCTCGTACAGACGGCGGGCGGCGGCACCGTAGCCGGCGACTATCTCGTCGATCATCGGCTGGTCCAGGGCTCGCGGCATTACCCGGAAGCGCTCGTTGGGCGAGGCCGAGGCAGACCAGGCCACTGCCAGCAGGCCGTCGCCGGACTCCATGATCTCCCGGCCCGGGTGGAACACCTGGGACAACACCACGGTGCCCTCGGCATGGCAGGCCTCGGCCAGGCGGCGGTAGCCCTTGATGCAGGCATCGTCGGTGGCCATCAGTACGTGGGAGGTGTAACGCGCGCTGTCGTGCACCCCGGCCACCTGCAGCACGATCAGGCCAACGCCGCCCTTGGCTCGGGCGCGGTGGTAGGCGACGAGTTGGTCGTTGACCAGGTTGTCGGCGGGCATCGAGGTGTCGTGTCCGCTGGACATGATGCGGTTCTTCAGGCGTTTGCCGCGGATTTCCAGGGGCTCGAAGAGGCGTGGGAAGGTGGCGCTGGACATGGAGGCTCCTGAGGACCTGATGGTCCGACTCGTTCTCGTTGCGCCATGAAAATTTACTAACAGTAAAAAATCAACTCGTTTATTTACTTGTCGGGTTGGACTCAATCCGAGATTGCAGAGTTTTCTGACGGCAGGCGGTGGTGCTCACAGGGAGACTTCGCGTCAGCGCACAGAATGAAAAAGCCCGGCGGTGATGCCGGGCTTCTTGGTGTTGCAGCAGGACTCAGTACTCCGGGTCGCCGCGCAGGCTCGCTTCTGCCGCCTTGGCCAGATCGGGCGGGAGGAAGTCCTTGTCCGGGTCGTAGTCCGGCTTGAGGAAACTGGCCAGGGCTTCCAGGTCGCCCGGACTGAGAGTGCCGGCGGCCTGTTTCAGGCGCAGGTTGTCGAGAATGTAGTCGTAGCGGGCGTTGTTGTAGTCGCGCACGGAGCTGTACAACTGACGCTGGGCGTCAAGCACGTCGACGATGTTGCGGGTACCCACCTGGTAGCCGATTTCGGTGGCTTCCAGGGCGCTCTGGTTGGAGATGATCGACTGCTTGCGTGCCTTCACCTGTTCGACGTCGGTGTTCACCGCGCGGTGGAAGTTGCGAGTGTTCTGCACCACAGTGCGGCGCAGGCTTTCGCGTTGCTGCTCGGTCTGATTCAGGCGCTGGTAGGACTCGCGCACCTGAGAACTGGTCAGGCCACCGCTGTAGATTGGAATGTTCAGCTGCAGGCCAATGCTGCGCTGTTCGACGTCGCCACTGAATTGCTGGGTGCTGCCGGGCGTGTTGCTGAAGCCCAGGCTGTCGTTGTCGCCTTTCTGGTAGCTGGCGACCGCGTCCAGGGTCGGTGCATGGCCGGCCTTGCGCTGGCGCAGGGTCTCTTCGGCGGCATCGACGGCGTAGTTGGCGGCCTGCAGGTTGAGGTTCTGCTGGGCAGCGGTGTCGACCCAGGCCTTGGCGTCGTTGGGCGCAGGCACCACGACCGGAAGGGTGTGGAGGATGCCCTCGAGCGAGGCGTACTCGCGGTTGGTCAGGGTCACCACGGCCTGGAAGGCGTCTTCCACGTTGCGTTCGGCGATTATCCGGTTGGCGCGGGACGTGTCATAACCGGCCTGGGCTTCCAGTACGTCGGTCTTGTCCGAGAGGCCGACGTCGAAACGTTCGTTGGCCTGGTCGAGCTGGCGCTTGAACGCCGCTTCCTCGGCCTTGGTCGAAGCCAGGTTGTCCTGGGCGCGCAGCACGGCGAAGTAGGTTTCGGCGGTCTGCAGGATCAGGTTCTGCTGGGTCGCGGAGAAGTCCAGGGAGGCCTGTTCGGTGCTGGACTCGGCGGCCTTCAGCTGGAACCAGCGGTCGGCACGGAAGATCGGTTGGCTCAGGGTCGCCTGGTAGGCGAGGCCGCTGCGCGAGGAGGTGCTGGAAGGGTCGTCCAGCTTGGTCCGGGTGTCGTCGGCCGTGGCGCCGCCGTTTATCTGCGGCAGCAGGCCGGAACGAGCCTGGGGTACGGCCTCGCGTTGCGCTTCGTAGTTGGCACGAGCGGCGGCGAGGTCGGCATTGTTGTCGACGGCGTCCTTGTAGACGGTCACGAGGTCCGTCTTGGCTGACAGGGGGGCATCTACGGCCCAGGCGGTTCCGGCAAATGCGGATGCCACGGCGATGGCCAGCGAGAGTCTGCTCAGCATGATCAATCCTGGATTCTGAGGTGTCGGGCAAGGCTACGGGGCCGCTGGAGGCGGGTCAAGACGCCCCACCGGCGGCCGAAGTGTAGTTTGCGACAAGCTATGTTGCGTGCTTGCAACAATCGTTTGCGTTTGAGCGCGTTGCGTCACTTCACGACGCAGTGGTCATATTATTCTGACCGCCGGGTTGGTTTTATCCATCAGGCTTGTTTAGACTGCGCGAGTTCTTGTCGGGGTGCCTCGAATCGGAGGCTGAGATCGGAGAGTTCCGGATCCCGTTGAACCTGATCAGGTTAAGGCCTGCGTAGGGAACAAGATGTGCCTCCCCACCCCGTACTCCGGGAGGCCCTCTCGGCACCAGCCACGGTGCACTCTGCCTTCAGGTTCGCTCCGACATCTTCCCCAGGAGCCAGCCGATGACCGCAAAACAACAAAAGAACCTGAGCGAAAGCGCCCAGGTCGACCAGCAATCCATCCAGCCTTTCCCCCGTTCGCAAAAAGTTTATGTGCAGGGCTCCCGCCCGGATATCCGCGTGCCCATGCGCGAGATCAGCCTGGACGTGACGCCGACCGCCTTTGGTGGCGAGATCAATGCCCCGGTTACCGTCTATGACACCTCCGGCCCCTACACCGACCCGAGCGTCACCATCGATGTGCGCAAGGGGTTGGCGGATGTGCGTTCGCCGTGGATCGACGATCGCGGCGACACCGAACGCCTGCCCGGCCTGACCTCCGAATTTGGCCAGCGTCGCCTGGCGGATGCCGAGCTGTCGGCGATGCGCTTCGCCCACGTGCGCAACCCGCGCCGGGCCAAGGCAGGTCGCAACGTCACTCAGATGCACTATGCGAAGCAGGGCATCATCACGCCCGAAATGGAATACGTCGCCATCCGCGAGAACATGAAGCTGGCCGAGGCGCGTGCCGCCGGCTTGCTGAAGGATCAGCATCCGGGGCAAAGCTTCGGTGCCAGCATCCCGAACGAAATCACCCCCGAGTTCGTCCGCGAGGAGATCGCTCGCGGTCGCGCCATCATCCCGGCCAACATCAACCATGTGGAGCTGGAGCCGATGATCATCGGCCGCAACTTCCTGGTGAAGATCAACGGCAACATCGGCAACTCGGCCCTGGGCTCCTCCATTGAGGAAGAAGTGGCAAAGCTGACCTGGGGTATTCGTTGGGGCTCGGACACCGTGATGGACCTGTCCACCGGCAAGCACATCCATGAAACCCGCGAGTGGATCATCCGCAACTCGCCGGTACCCATCGGCACCGTGCCGGTCTACCAGGCGCTGGAAAAAGTCGGCGGTATCGCCGAGGACCTGACCTGGGAGCTGTTCCGCGACACCCTGATCGAGCAGGCCGAGCAAGGCGTGGACTACTTCACCATCCACGCCGGCGTGTTGCTGCGCTACGTGCCGCTGACCGCCAAGCGCGTCACCGGCATCGTCTCCCGTGGCGGCTCGATCATGGCCAAGTGGTGCCTGGCTCACCACAAGGAGAATTTCCTCTACACCCATTTCGAGGAAATCTGCGAAATCATGAAGGCCTACGACGTCAGCTTCTCGCTGGGCGATGGCCTGCGTCCGGGTTCCATCGCCGACGCCAACGATGCCGCGCAATTTGGCGAGCTGGAAACCTTGGGCGAGCTGACCAAGATCGCCTGGAAGCACGATGTGCAGACCATGATCGAGGGCCCCGGCCACGTGCCGATGCACCTGATCAAAGAGAACATGGACAAGCAACTGGAGTGCTGCGACGAGGCGCCGTTCTACACCCTCGGCCCGCTGACCACTGACATCGCGCCCGGCTACGACCACATCACCTCCGGCATCGGTGCCGCGATGATCGGCTGGTTCGGTTGCGCCATGCTCTGCTACGTGACCCCGAAGGAACACCTGGGCCTGCCGAACAAGGATGACGTGAAGACCGGCATCATCACCTACAAGATCGCCGCCCATGCCGCCGACCTTGCCAAGGGCCATCCGGGTGCGCAGATCCGCGACAACGCGCTGAGCAAGGCGCGCTTCGAGTTCCGCTGGGAAGACCAGTTCAACCTTGGCCTGGACCCGGATACTGCGCGTGCCTTCCACGACGAAACCCTGCCGAAGGACTCGGCCAAGGTGGCACACTTCTGCTCCATGTGCGGGCCGAAGTTCTGCTCCATGAAGATCACCCAGGAAGTCCGCGACTACGCCAAGGAAAACGGCCTGACCGACGAACAGAAGGCCATCGAGGCCGGTTTCGCCGAGCAGTCTGGACGCTTCAAGGAAGAGGGTTCGGTGATCTACAAGCAGGTGTAACGACCTGCCATGTGACCCTGGACAGGCGCTGACCTGTCACACCCAAGCTGGAAGCCGGGCCTCGCGCCCGGCTTTTCGGTTTGTGGATAACTCGATAACTACAGTCCAAGCGGGACGCCTGCCAACGTGAACACCCCCTCCAGCTACTCGCCGTCCATTCCGGTCGCCTTCGACCAGCGCGTTCTCGGCACGCGCGATCTGTTCTCTCTCTGGTTCTCCCTCGGCCTCGGCTTGATGGTGCTGCAGACCGGTGCGCTGCTGGCGCCGGGTCTGGGTACCAGCGACGCGCTGCTGGCGATCCTCCTCGGTACCGGTGTCGGGGTGCTGCTACTGGGTTCGGCGGCGATGATCGGTAGCGACACGGGCCTGGCCGCCATGGCATCTATGAGGCTCAGCCTGGGTTCGGCGGGTGCAACCCTGCCGGCCTTGCTCAACCTGCTGCAACTGGTCGGTTGGGGCGCCTTCGAGATCATCGTCATGCGTGACGCCGCTGGACTGCTGGTGGCTCGCGGCCTGGGCCAAGACAGCCTGTGGGCCTCGCCTACACTCTGGACCCTGGTGTTTGGCGCCTTGGCCACCTTGCTGGCGGTAGCCGGCCCGCTGGCCTTCGTGCGGCGTATCCTGCGGCGCTGGGGCATCTGGCTGCTGCTGGGCGCCTGCGTCTGGCTGACCTGGGACCTGTTGAATCGTGCCGATTTCACGGCCCTGATGGCGCGCGCCGGCGACGGTTCAATGAGCTTCGCCCTGGGGTTCGACATTGCCATCGCCATGCCGTTGTCCTGGCTGCCGCTGATCGCCGACTACTCGCGCTTCGGCCGTCGCGGTGGTGGCGTATTCGTGGGTTCCGCGCTGGGCTTCTTCATCGGCTGCCTGTGGCTGATGGGCCTGGGCGTGGCCTACACCTTGGCCTTTGCCGAGGGCAGTGATGCCAACACCTTGCTCCTGGCCCTGGCTGGCGCCGGCATGGGCATTCCGCTGCTGCTGATCCTGCTGGACGAGTCGGAAAAGGCCTTCGCCGATATCCACTCGGCGGCGGTATCCAGCGGCATTCTGCTACCGCTCAAGGTGGAGCAACTGGCCCTGGCCATCGGCGTTCTCTGCACGCTGATCGCCTGGTTCGCACCGCTGGCCGAGTACCAGAACTTCCTGCTGCTGATTGGCTCGGTGTTCGCGCCCTTGTTCGGCGTGGTGCTGGTGGATCACTTCATCCTGCGTCGTCGTCGTGCCGAGCTGGCACCGCGTGTGGCGCTGCGCTGGGACACGCTGCTGGCCTGGGGCTGCGGCGTCGCGATCTATCACCTGTTGGCCAATCGCTGGCCGGAACTGGGTGCAACCCTGCCGGCGTTGCTGGCGGCCGGCGGGTTGCAGTGGGTGTTGGGGCGCTTCAACCGCGTCCGGGGAAATACTGGGGCTTCAGTATTCCGTTGAGTTGCGGATAGGGGATGCGGATCTCCGGATGACCGCTGGAGTAGGGCGCGATGCTGTAGACGTCGTACTTGAGCAGCATGGCGCCAAAGCCCAGGCCCACGTTGGCAGTGCGTTCGAACGGCCAGGTCTTGATGAAGTCGGGGTCCTGGTCGAGCTTGTTGGCTGTGAGCCAGCGGCGGTGGGCCTGCTCCGCGACCTTCCAGAAGGCGTCTTCCTGGCCGGGGAGCAGCATGTCGCCGAGGCTCAGCGGCTTCTCCAGCTTGCGGTCGTAATTGATGAAGCCGCGCCCCGGCATGCCGTGGGCACCGCCGGTAAAGAGGTAGCTGGATAGTTCCACCAGCACCAGTTTGTCGTGCTGCTCCAGCACCTTGGCTTGCAGGTAGCTGCTCCAGCCCGGGTCGGCGCTGGCAAGGAAATCCTTCTCGTAGGATTCGAGCGAAGCCGGTAACGGAGCTCCCGGGCTGTCCTGGGTCATCTGCAGCAGGCGCTGGTTGATCAGCGCATTGAGCTGCGGTTCGCCTTCGAAACTGATGGTGTCGATGTTCACCAGCGGGCAAGCCTCGCCCTGGCAGCCGGGTTTCAGGTGTTCCCAGGCGTGGCGCTGCGGCTCCAGCTTGTCGCTGCCACCGGGCAGCATCTGGCAGGCGCTGAGCAGGACGCCGAGGCTGGCGGCGGCGAGGAGTCTGGCAAGGGGCATCGGTTTCATCGTCGGGGCTTGTTCCGGAAAAGTGCAGGCTTCGACTGCCACCCCGGCCATGAGTTCGCGCTGGCGGGGCAGCCTTTCGCCGCGCATCTTCCCAGCCTGCGCCCCATCTGCAAAGAGGCTGCAGCCCATGCGGCCAAGGGGTAGGATGCGCGGATCAAAGCCTTCCGCAATCAATGAGACTTTCCCATGGCCGAAACTTTCAAACCGGGCCCCGACGCCGTCGAGGTGGTCGAACGAGAAACCTGTTTCCAGGGTTTCTACCGCCTGGACCGTCTGAGTCTGCGTCATCGGTTGTTCTCCGGCGCCATGGGCCCGGTCATCCATCGGGAACTCTTCGTCCGTCATGATGCTGTCTGCGTGCTGCCCTATGATCCGCAGCGGGATGAAGTGGTGCTGATCGAACAGTTCCGTGTCGGCGCCTATGGCAAGAGCGAGAGCCCCTGGCTGCTGGAACTGGTGGCCGGGCTGATCGACAAGGACGAAGAGCCGGAGGATGTCGCCCGTCGGGAAGCCATCGAAGAAGCCGATCTGCAATTGACTTCGCTATGGCCGATCACCACCTACTATCCTTCACCAGGGGGCTCCAATGAGCGTGTGCATTTGTTCCTCGGGCGATGCGAAAGCAGCGGCGCAGGGGGGGTACACGGGCTGGCGGAAGAGGGCGAAGACATCCGCGTGCACGTACTGCCGCTGGAAGACGCCCTCGCCTTGATGCGCGAAGGGCGGCTGGACAACGCCGCAAGCATGCTGGCCCTGCAGTGGCTGGCGCTGAACCGTACTGAAGTCAGGGGGTTGTGGACGTGAATCTGCTGCGCGATCGCTACCGGGTCGATCTCGTCGGGCTGCAAGCCGCCTGCGAGGCGAACTACGCGCGCCTGATGCGTCTGCTCCCGCAGATGCGTGAGGTGCGCGGTTCCCGTCGCGTCGCGTTGAGCCAGGGTGAGCGCCTGCTCGGTGTGCTGGCCCTGGAAGTGGTCGAAGCCTGCCCCTACACCACCACGCTGCAAGTGCGGCAGGAGCACAGCCTGCCCTGGTTGCCGTCGCCGCAACTGGAGGTGCGGGTCTACCATGACGCGCGCATGGCGGAAGTGGTCGGTGCCGAGAATGCACGGCGTTTTCGTAGCGTGTATGCCTATCCCAATGCCGATATGCACCAGCCCGACGAGAAGAGCCAACTCAACCTGTTCCTCGGTGAATGGCTGAGTCATTGCCTGGCTTGTGGCCACGAGCTGGAACCGGTCGTCCTCTAGGTTCGCTTCGAATTTGGCTGGCGACTCGTCGGCCTACTGCGATCAACAGCCGTTAACTGTGAACCATTCCCGCTTCGCGGGTTTACCCGTTGTGCGCGCAGCAACCATAATCCGAACACCTCGCCCAAGGAGAAGGCCTTGCCCAATCCACTCCCTCTTGCCGCTGACGAGTCGGTGCTGCTGGTGCAGCTCTCCGACAGCCACCTGTTCGCTGAAGCGAACGGCAAGCTGCTGGGCATGGAGACCCGCGACAGCTTGCAGCGGGTGATTGAACAGGTGCTGCAGGAGCAGCCGAGTATCGATCTGGTGCTGGCCACGGGCGACCTGTCCCAGGACGGTTCGGCAGCGTCCTACCAAGCTTTTCTCGAGCTGGTTGCGAACATCCCTGCGCCGGCCCGGTGGTTCCCCGGCAACCATGACGAAGTCCCGGTGATGCAGGAGGTTTGCGTTGGAACCTCGGCGCTGGAACCCATCGTCGACTTCCCCCACTGGCGCCTGGTGCTGATGGATTCCACCATCGCCGGCGCCGTGCCCGGACATTTCCCCGCCGAGCAACTGGAGCTGCTGGAAAGCGCCCTCGAAGGTGCCGGCGAGCGTCATGTGCTGGTCAGCTTTCACCATCATCCGGTACCTATCGGTTGCGCCTGGATGGACCCTATCGGCGTGCGCAACGCCGAGAGCCTGTTCGCCGTGCTGGATCGTTATCCACAGGTGCGGGTGCTGCTCTGGGGTCACGTCCACCAGGAGTTCGACCAACTGCGCAATGGCGTGCGCCTGCTGGCGTCGCCGTCCACCTGCGTGCAGTTCGCGCCGGGCAGCGAGGACTTCTGCGTCGGCAACGAGGCGCCGGGGTATCGCTGGTTGCGCCTGATGCGCGACGGACGCGTTGAAACCGGAGTTTCGCGGGTCACCGGAATCACCTTCGAAGTGGATTACAGCGTCAAGGGTTATTGACCTTCGCGCCGCGGCACGGCAAGAAGTACAACTTTCCCCCGACCTGCCAGGAAGCCGCGTGTCCAGCTCGCAACCCAGCCTTCTCTATATCCACGGATTCAACAGCTCGCCGTCTTCGTTCAAGGCGCGCCAGCTCAGCGTGCTCATGCAACGCCTCGGGCTGGCCGGGCAACTGCAGGTACCCGCACTGCACCACCATCCGCGCCAGGCCATTGGCCAGCTCGAGGCCGCCATTGCCGAGCTGGGGCGCCCGGTGCTGGTCGGCAGCTCCCTGGGCGGCTACTATGCGACCCACTTGGCCGAGCGCCACGGCCTGAAGGCCGTGCTGATCAACCCGGCGGTAGCCCCGCATCGGTTGTTCGAAGGCCGGCTTGGTCCACAGAAGAACTATTACAGCGACGAAACCTGGGAGCTGACGCTGGAGCACGTGATGGCACTGGCCGAACTGGAAGTGCCGCCACCACAGGATCCGGCCCGCTACCAGGTGTGGTTGCAGACGGCCGACGAAACCCTCGACTACCGCCAGGCGGAGCGCTACTACCGCGCCTGCGCCTTGCGCATCGAGGCAGGCGGCGACCACGGTTTCCAGAACTTCCCTGCCCATCTGCCCGCCTTGCTGGCCTTTGCCGGCTTTCCCGCGCAGCTGTGGCGTGACATCGACTTTTCCGACCTCTGACTGAAAGGGAATCCATGGCTACTTACAACGCGGATGCCATCGAAGTCCTCTCCGGCCTCGACCCGGTGCGCAAGCGACCGGGCATGTACACCGACACCACTCGCCCCAACCACCTGGCCCAGGAAGTCATCGACAACAGCGTGGACGAGGCCCTGGCCGGCCACGCCAAGAGCGTGCAGGTGATCCTCCACGAGGACAATTCCCTGCAGGTGATCGACGACGGTCGCGGCATGCCGGTGGATATCCACCCCGAAGAAGGGGTGCCCGGCGTCGAGCTGATCCTCACCAAGCTGCATGCCGGCGGCAAGTTCTCCAACAAGAACTACCAGTTCTCCGGTGGTCTCCACGGTGTAGGCATCTCGGTCGTGAACGCCCTGTCGACGCGCGTCGAAGTGCGGGTCAAGCGCGAGGGCAACGAGTACATGATGACCTTCGCCGATGGCTTCAAGGCCAGCGAGCTGGAGGTCGTGGGCAGCGTCGGCAAACGCAACACCGGCACCAGCGTGCACTTCTGGCCGGATGCCAAGTATTTTGACTCACACAAGTTCTCCGTCAGCCGCCTCAAGCATGTGCTCAAGGCCAAGGCAGTGCTCTGCCCGGGGTTGTCGGTCACCTTCGAAGACAAAGCCAGTGGCGAGCGCGTCGAGTGGCACTACGAAGATGGCCTGCGTTCCTACCTGGAGGATGCCGTCAGCGAGTTCGAACGGCTGCCAAGCGAGCCGTTCTGCGGCAGCCTGGCCGGAAACAAGGAGGCAGTGGACTGGGCGCTGCTATGGCTACCCGAGGGCGGCGATAGCGTTCAGGAAAGCTACGTCAACCTGATCCCGACCGCCCAGGGCGGCACCCACGTCAACGGACTGCGTCAGGGCCTGCTGGACGCCATGCGCGAGTTCTGCGAGTTCCGCAATCTGTTGCCGCGAGGGGTCAAGCTGGCGCCGGAGGACGTCTGGGAGCGCATCGCCTTCGTCCTCTCGATGAAGATGCAAGAACCGCAGTTCTCCGGCCAGACCAAGGAGCGCCTGTCTTCCCGCGAGGCGGCCGCTTTCGTTTCCGGCGTGGTCAAGGATGCCTTCAGCCTCTGGCTCAATGCTCACCCGGAGCTGGGCATGCAATTGGCCGAACTGGCCATCAGCAATGCCGGCCGTCGTCTGAAAGCGAGCAAGAAGGTCGAACGCAAGCGCATCACACAAGGCCCGGCCCTTCCAGGCAAGCTGGCGGATTGCGCCGGCCAGGACCCGATGCGCTCCGAGCTTTTCCTCGTGGAGGGTGACTCCGCCGGCGGATCGGCCAAGCAGGCGCGGGACAAAGAATTCCAGGCGATCATGCCGTTGCGCGGCAAGATCCTGAACACCTGGGAAGTGGACGGCGGTGAAGTGCTGGCCTCCCAGGAGGTCCATGACATCGCCGTCGCCATCGGCGTCGATCCCGGTGCTGCAGACCTGAGCCAGCTGCGTTATGGCAAGGTCTGCATCCTCGCCGACGCCGACTCCGATGGTCTGCACATCGCCACCCTGCTGTGCGCCCTGTTCGTCCGTCACTTCCGCCCACTGGTCGAGGCCGGGCACGTCTACGTGGCCATGCCGCCCCTGTACCGCATCGATCTGGGCAAGGAGATCTACTACGCCCTGGACGAAGCTGAGCGTGACGGCATCCTCGACCGCCTGGTGGCCGAGAAGAAGCGTGGCAAGCCCCAGGTCACCCGATTCAAGGGCCTGGGCGAGATGAACCCGCCGCAGCTGCGCGAGACCACCATGGACCCGAACACCCGCCGCCTGGTCCAACTGACCCTGGAAGACACCGAAGGCACGGTGGAAATCATGGACATGCTACTGGCGAAGAAGCGTGCCGGTGACCGCAAGTCCTGGCTGGAATCCAAGGGCAACCTGGCCGAGGTCATGGTGTGAGGGGAGCCCTGATTCTCCTTGGCCTGCTGTCCTGTGCACCGCTCTGGGCCGCTGACGACCCGGAGCAATTGCGTCTGGCTGCCGAGTACCCGGTGGAGGGCATGCCCCAGGGCAACCTCTCCGGACTGGCGCGCTGTGGCAATGAGCTGCTGGCCGTGTCCGACCGCGTCGACCACCAGCTGTATCGGCTCAAGCCCATTGGCGGCGTGCTCCAGGCCGAGGCCGAAATATTCCATGCACCGCCGGCACCGCCGAGCAGCCTGCCCTGGGGCGTGCGCGCGCGTTCCTGGCTCATCAGCATGGTGAGGGGTAACGAGCTGGACTTTGAAGGCATCAGTTGCGATGCCGCCGGTAACCGCTACCTGGTGAGCGAGACCCATGCGGCGGTACTGCAAGTGCCCGTGGCCGGAGAGCCCAACTGGCTGCTGCTGCCGGACAACCTGGTCCGCCAGGCCCGCGCCAGCGGCATGTTGCTGCACTTCAACGCCCTGCTGGAGGGGATCGCTGTCGATCCCAAGGGCGAGCGGCTCTGGCTCGCCGCCGAGCGCGAGCGCCGTGGCCTGATGGTCCTGCACAAACAACAATCCACCTGGCGCTGCACCGGCGGTTGCGTGATCTTCAGCGAAGCCGGTACTGAACGTCCGCCAGCACCTATTGGCAGCGAACAGCAGATGCCGCGCGACTTTTCCGACGTGGCCTTCCATGAAGAGAAACTCTTTACCCTGGAGCGTCTGGCGCACCAGATTTGCCGGCGCAAGCCGAGCAATGGAGAGGTCGAGCGCTGCTGGTCCTTCGCCGAGGAAGCACTGGCCGACACCCGCCGCTACGGTGTGCCCTTCGGTGTGTCCGAAGGCCTGTGGATAGATGCCGAAGGCGCCTGGGTCGGCCTCGATAACGGTGGCAAGATCCGCGCCGATGGCGAACGTCGTCCCATCGTCTGGCGCTTCACCGCGCCCAAGGGCGGTTGGAGCGCGAAATGACCACGCAGACGCCGGGCAGACGTGCGGGAAGGGTCATGCTGGTGCTCGCCTGGGGCATCGGTCTGATCCTGGCCGCGCGTTTCTTCGGCATCTGGGAGGAACGTCAGCACAACCCCAATCGCGAGCCTACGTCGGTGCACGGCGACGGCTACGTCGAAGTGCGGTTGGCGAGCAGTCGCCAGGGCCACTATCTGCTGAATGGCCGCATCGACGGCCAGGGCGTGACCTTCCTGCTCGACACTGGTGCTACCCAGGTGGCCGTGCCCGCCCGGCTGGCCGAGCGCCTCGGCCTGGCGCCCGGTGCGTCTGTCACCTTGAGTACCGCCAACGGCCGTGTCACCGGCCGGCGCACCCAGTTGCAGGAACTGCGCCTGGGTGACATCCGCCTGACCCAGGTGCCGGCGATCATTGTGCCGGGCATGGACGGCGATGAGGTGCTGCTCGGCATGAGCGCCCTCAAACAACTCGAATTCACCCAGCGCGACGGCACCCTGGTGCTGCGCCAAGTCACTTCTCCGTGAGGCACGCATGAGCGAATCCCTCGATCTGAGCCTGGAAGGCGTTGAGCGCCGCTCTCTGGCCGATTTCACCGAACAGGCCTACCTCAACTACTCCATGTACGTGATCATGGACCGCGCCCTGCCGCATATTGGCGACGGTCTGAAGCCCGTACAGCGCCGCATCATCTACGCCATGAGCGAGCTGGGCCTGGACGCCGACTCCAAGCACAAGAAGTCGGCGCGTACCGTCGGCGACGTGCTCGGCAAGTTCCACCCCCACGGCGATTCGGCCTGCTATGAGGCCATGGTGCTCATGGCCCAGCCGTTCAGCTATCGCTACACGCTGGTGGATGGCCAGGGGAACTGGGGTGCCCCGGACGATCCCAAGTCTTTCGCCGCCATGCGCTATACCGAAGCGCGCCTGTCGCGTTACTCGGAAGTGCTGCTGTCCGAACTCGGGCAGGGAACCGTGGACTGGGTGCCGAACTTCGACGGCACCCTGAACGAACCCGCCACCCTGCCGGCGCGCCTGCCGAACCTGCTGCTCAATGGCACCACCGGCATCGCCGTGGGCATGGCTACCGATGTGCCGCCGCACAACTTGCGGGAAGTGGCCGCCGCCTGCGTACGCCTGCTGGATGAGCCGAACGCCACGGTGGAGCAGCTCTGCGAACATATTCTCGGGCCTGACTTCCCCACCGAAGCGGAGGTGATCACGCCCCGTGCCGAACTGCTGAAGATCTACGAAACCGGTCGTGGTTCGGTGCGCATGCGCGCCGTATACCGAGTGGAAGACGGCGACATCGTGGTCAC
Source organism: Pseudomonas sp. D(2018) (assembly GCF_005502555.1). Classification (NCBI taxonomy): domain Bacteria; kingdom Pseudomonadati; phylum Pseudomonadota; class Gammaproteobacteria; order Pseudomonadales; family Pseudomonadaceae; genus Pseudomonas; species Pseudomonas sp. D(2018). The sequence continues at coordinate 179,614 of NZ_SCOK01000003.1, read as the reverse complement.
CGCGCTGCCGCACCAGGTCTCCGGGTCCAAGGTCCTGGAGCAGATCGCCGGCCAGATGCAGGCCAAGAAGCTGCCCATGGTGGCCGACCTGCGTGACGAATCGGATCACGAGAACCCTACCCGCATCGTCATCATCCCGCGCTCCAATCGCGTGGATGCCGATGAGCTGATGCAGCACTTGTTCGCCACCACCGACCTGGAGTCCAGCTACCGGGTCAACACCAACGTCATCGGCCTGGACGGCAAGCCCCAGGTCAAGGACCTGCGGACCCTGCTCAGCGAATGGCTGACCTACCGCATCGGCACCGTGCGCCGGCGCTTACAGTTCCGCCTGGACAAGGTGGAAAAGCGCCTGCACCTGTTGGACGGCTTGCTGATCGCTTTCCTCAACCTGGATGAAGTGATTCACATCATCCGTACCGAGGACCAGCCCAAGTCGGTGTTGATGGAGCGCTTCAGCCTCACCGAGATCCAGGCCGACTACATCCTCGACACCCGTCTGCGTCAGCTGGCGCGACTGGAAGAGATGAAGATTCGCGGCGAGCAGGACGAGTTGCTGAAGGAGCAGAAGCGCCTGCTGGCCCTGCTGGGCAGCGACGCCAAACTGAAGAAGCTGGTGCGTGACGAACTGATCAAGGACGCCGAGACCTACGGCGACAATCGTCGTTCGCCCATTGTCGCTCGCGCCGAGGCGCGCGCCCTGTCGGAAACCGAGCTGATGCCTACCGAGCCGGTGACCGTGGTGCTGTCCGAGAAGGGCTGGGTACGCTGCGCCAAGGGGCACGATATCGACGCCACCGGACTGTCCTACAAGGCCGGGGATGGTTTCAAGGCCGCTGCGCCGGGTCGTTCGAACCAGTACGCGGTGTTCATCGATTCCACGGGGCGCAGTTACTCGCTGGCGGCCCACTCGTTGCCTTCGGCCCGTGGCCAGGGTGAGCCGCTCACCGGCCGGTTGACGCCACCGCCGGGGGCGAGTTTCGAGTGCGTGTTGTTGCCTGAGGACGCCGCCACGTACGTCATCGCTTCGGACGCTGGCTACGGCTTCGTGGTCAAGGGTGCGGACCTGCAGGCCAAGAACAAGGCCGGCAAGACCCTGCTCAGCCTGCCGAACGGTGCCAAGGTGGTGCCGCCGCGGCCGGTGCAGAGCGTCGAAGAAGACTGGCTGGCGGCGGTGACCACCGAAGGTCGCCTGCTGCTGTTCAAGGTTGCCGATCTGCCGCAACTGGCCAAGGGCAAGGGCAACAAGATCATCGGCATCCCCGGCGATCGCGTGGCCAGCCGTGAGGAGTACCTCACCGATCTGGCGGTGCTGCCGGCTGGTGCAACCCTGGTTCTGCAGGCTGGCAAGCGCACCTTGTCACTCAAGGCGGACGATCTGGAACACTACAAGGGTGAGCGCGGCCGCCGTGGTAACAAGCTTCCGCGCGGCTTCCAGCGGGTCGATGCGCTGCAGGTGGAGCCGCTGGCCTGACGCTGGAGGCGGCGAATTGACGTGGGGCTCTGGAGTCCTGCGTCACATTGACGGATGATATGTCCCCTCGCCATTCCCTGATGGTGGTGAGGACGAATGAATTCGACTGCAGGCTGCCCAAAAGGCGGCCGTGGGTGAGATTGATGACCGTGCGTTTTCCCCTGGCTGTGATGCTGGTGGGCCTTCTGGGCCTCGCCGGCTGTGTGCATAGTCCCCCGATTCCAATGTTCCAACTCGATGCCGGCACCCCAGAGGTGCCGTCAAAAAAGGCTGGGATGCAGGTACTGCTCGGTCCGGTGACCGTGGCGGACTACCTTCAGCGTGAAACCCTCCTGCAGCGCCAGACCGATGGCAGCCTGACTGCAGCCCCTGATGGCCGCTGGGCCGGCAGCCTGGCCGCGGACATCGACCAGGTGCTGCTGCGTCAGTTGTCCTGGCGCCTGGACAGCCAGCGCCTGGTGCTGGCTCCCGGCAATCCCGGCTTTACGCCCGAAGTTCAGGTGTTGCTGACCATCAGTCGCCTGGATTCTGGCCCCCAGCGCCCGGCTGTGCTGGAGGCGCAATGGCGCCTGCTGGACCGCGCCGGTCAGCTGCGTGACAGCCGCCTGGTGCGCCTGGAAGAGCCGCATGTCGGCACCGCAGCCGATCAGGTACGGGCCCAGAGCCAATTGCTGCAGCAGCTGGCCGAGCAATTGGCTGCAGCGGTCAAGCCGCTGGAAGGTCAGCCAGTCGCCGTTGAGGCCCCGCGCAAACCGGCTGCTCCTGCGGCCCCGGCAAAGGCCAAAGAGGCCCTGCCGCCGAAGATCCCCATGGCGGCGCCAGTGCGCACCGACGTGGAAGTCTTCCGCTTCTGATCGCCGGATGTTGAAAGAAGCCCGCTACATGCGGGCTTCTTTCTGCCTGCTCATCGAGGCTCTCCGCTGCCGACCAGCTCTGGCAGCGGATATGCGGCCCCGTATCGTGGCTCCTCGTGCAGCGCGGCCCTGCAAGGAGTCCCGTCTGGAATCGATACATGGCGCGCCGCGTTGCCCAGCCGCAACAGTCCCTGCCGCCCTGGTAATTGCCCTTTGAGGAAACTCAATCGCCAGGCAGTACGATTCGATCGGACACAAAAAAGCCCGCATCCGCGGGCTTTCTCGCCGTTCGGGTGTTCAGTGTGCCCGGGCTTCGTGCATGCGCGCCAATTGGCGCTCCAGCAGCGAAGGATAGGGTTCCAGCAGGCGCTCGACGCAGCAGGCACCTTCCGGGCTGGTGATAGCGCGGATGCGGGCACGCTGGCGAACCAGGTCGTCCTCGGCAACGGCGCGTTCCACCAGCAGCAAGTTGCGGCTGTGCTGGCTCAGCGCCAGCGCATTCTGGGTGGTGTCGTTGAGCAGCAGATCGCCCTGGCCGAGGCCGGACAGATCGTCACCCAGAGTCAGTCCCAGCTGCAGTTGAAGGGTGATGCCACTGTCGGCAACTTCAATCTGCAGGGCATGTCCCAGGGCTCGCAGCAGCTCGCCGCAGCACAGCGCGTGGGTCAGGTAATCCTCGCCGCCGTCCTGGCTGTGGAAGAGCATGAGGCTGCTGCCGTCATTCAGGGTCAGCAACTGGCCGTGGTATAGGCGGGAGGCCTGGTCGAGGCAGTCGCGATAGCGTTGCAGCAGATCCATCAGGCGCGCGCGTGGCAGGCGACGCAGTTGGTCCTGGGCGCCCAGCTGAATGGCCAGGACGGCACTGCTATGCCGTTCATCCGGAGCAACGGGCGCGGGTGCAGGAGCGGGCTCGGCCATTTCCTCGCGCAGGTCGGCGAAAGGGTCCTCCTCGTCCGGGGTGAACAGCTCGCTCGGGGATTCGTCCTCGCCGTCGAAGCTGTCATCGCGCAGGTCGCGGATCTCGAAGTGCTCCTGGTCGTCCTGCTCGTCCTCCAGGTAGTCCTCGTCGACCTCGGCGTAGTCTTCCTCCGGGATGGGTTCCGGCTTCTCCGGCACCAGTCGAGCCTGAAGTTGGCGAGCCAGGTCGCCGATCTCGTCCTGGCGACCGGCGCCTGGGGCAGGGTCATCCGGGTCGCGCAGCCAGACGCGCAGTTGCAACAGGGGCGTCGAGATGTGCCGGCCAAGACGCAGGCTCAGCGACAGGGTCAGGGCCAGCAGGATCAGACTGAGCAGCCCCATGCTCTGCAGGCTGATGGTCATCGGCTGCTGGAATTGCTCCATGTCCAGGCTCAGGCGCAGATGGCCGGCGATCACTTCCTGGAAGGTGATGGGGGTGGAGTACAGGCCCTCGGTCTCGCCCAACAGGCCCTGCTTGGGCCGCGAACCGGCTTCAGCAAGGATGCGGTTGTCCACGCTGTAGATCGCCGCGTGGGCCACCAGCGGGTTCTTCACCAGATTGTTGAGCAGCACGTTGAGGCTGAGGATGTCGTTGGACACCAGCAGCTCGGTGGCCGAGGCCGCGGTCTGCGCGGTCAGGCTCTGGCCCAGGGCATCGGCTTGCTGTTGCATGGCCTGCTTGAATTGCATACCCATGACCCAGGCGTAGATCACCAGGGCCAGGGCTACCAGCAACAGGCTGTGGCTGGCAATGCGCAAGGCAATCGGCACGCGCCGCTGGCGCAGGGCGTGGAAGATCAGCAGGAAGAAATTGTCGGGTTTGACAGGCGTGGGCCGGTTCACAGAGCGCGGCTCTTCTCGGACGAAATTGTGGCGCAGTATAGCGAGCGCCCCTTGCAGGGCAAAGCGCCGGGCATGCTGCGGGGGCTGCGAAAGTGGGTAGAATGTGCGCCTTTTCATGCGTTGAGTGAGGTGCGCCTTGCGCGAGATTGTCCTGATCAACATCACGGGCGAGGATCGTCCCGGTCTGACGGCGGCTATTACCGGTGCGCTGGCCCAGGGCGGTGTGAACATCCTGGATATCGGCCAGGCGGTGATTCACGACACGCTGTCGTTCGGCATCCTGGTGGAAATTCCGGATAACGCCGAAGCCTCGGCCGTGCTCAAGGACGTGCTGTTCACTGCCTACAAGCTGGATCAGCAGGTGCGCTTTACCCCGGTACCCGAGGCGGACTACCAGCAGTGGGTGGACGGCCAGGGCAAGAGCCGTTACATCGTCACCCTGCTGACCCGCAAGGTGACCGCCGAGCAGTTGCAGCGGGTGAGCTCCATCACTGCCAAATACGGCCTCAATATCGACCACATCGACCGTCTGTCGGGCCGCATGCATCTGGATACGCCCGCGGACCAAAGCAAGGGCTGCATCGAGTTTTCCGTGCGCGGCGAGCCGGCGGATCCGGTGGCCCTGCGTGCCGAGTTCCTCAGCGTGGCTCAGGAATTGAATGTCGACATTGCCTTCCAGCGTGATTCGCTGTTCCGTCGCAACCGTCGCCTGGCGGTGTTCGACATGGACTCGACGCTGATCGAGGCCGAGGTGATCGACGAACTGGCCAAGGCTGCCGGTGTGGGCGACCAGGTTGCCGAGATCACCGAGCGTGCGATGCGCGGCGAGCTGGACTTCCGTGCCAGCTTCAAGGAGCGTCTGGGGCTGCTCAAGGGATTGCCCGAGGACGTGCTGGAAGAGATCGGCGCCTCCCTGCGACTCACCGAAGGCGCGGAAACCCTGTTCGCCGAGCTCAAGCGCCTGGGTTACAAGACCGCTATCCTCTCTGGCGGCTTCAGCTACTTTGCCAAGCAATTGCAGGCCAAGTTGGGCATCGACTATGTGTTCGCCAACGAGCTGCAGATTGTCGATGGCAAGCTGACCGGTGTGGCTATCGAGCCCATCGTCGACGCCCAGCGCAAGGCCGATCTGCTGCGCGAGCTGGCGGAGAAAGAGGGCTTGCGCCTGGAGCAGACCATCGCTGTCGGCGATGGTGCGAATGACTTGCCAATGCTCGGTCTGGCTGGGCTGGGCGTGGCCTTCCGCGCCAAGCCGCTGGTCAAGCAGTCGGCCAAGCAAGCCATTTCCACGCTGGGCCTGGATGGCATCCTCTACCTGCTGGGTTTCCGCGACCGCGACGGCAGGGACTGAATGTCGTGCCGGAAATAGAAAAGCCGCCTTAGGGCGGCTTTTTCGTGGGCTAACGGCTGGCCTTGGCCTGGCGGGCCAATGAATGCGCTACTCGTCTCCGGAGGAGAAGTCGTAGTCCATCGCCTGGCTGGGACCTTGCAGGTAATAACCCTGGATGTAGTTCACGCCGGCCTGCCATAGGGTGGCCAGGACGCTGGCTGTCTCGACGAAAGGCACGATGGTCATCTTGGCCTGGGCGTGCAGGCTTGCCAGTTGGGTCTTGAGGGCCTCCTGGTTCTCTGCACGGCTGAGGTCCTGGGTAAAGGAGCCATCCACCTTCACGAAGTCGATGGAGAGATGTTTGAGGGTATTGAACGGGTTCAACGCGCAGCCGAACTGGCTTAGGGCGACCTGGCAGTGCAGTTCGGCCAGGCCTTGGGTAAGCGCCTTGGCTTGCTTCAGATAGGCGATGGCGTCGGGCTCGCTGAACTGGAAGATCAGGGCATCGGACGGTAGGCGCGCCGCCTTCAGCGCCACGCTGAGCCACGGCAGCAGCGTCTGGTCCTGCAGGCTGGCGCCGGACAGGTGGACGAAGAGTCGGGTGTTGTGCCCCTTGGTGCGGTGTTCGGCGAGCAGCTTGATGGAGTTGAGGATCACCCAGCGGTCGATCTTCTCCGCCAGGCCTGCTTCCTTGGCGGCGTCGAGGAAATCGGCGGGCGGCACTTCCTCGCCTTGGGGGCTGAGCAGACGCAGTAGCACTTCGTAGTGCTCGAAGCTGTCGCCGCGCAGGCTGATGATCGGTTGGAACAGCAGGCGGAAGCTGTTGTTCTCCAGGGCCTGCTGGACCATTGCCACCAGGCTGCCACGGTTGGCCGCAGCGGCCAGCTCATCGGCTGGGTTGTACAGCTTGAGGCCGTTCTCGTCACCCAGTTCGTCGGCGCAGCGATGGGCGCGGTCCACCACGTCCTGGGCCTTGGGGGTAGTCTCGCTTAGGCCGGCAACGCCGATGCACAGGCTGACCTGCACGGTGCGGTTGCTGACGTCGAAGAGGTGGACGTCGATCTTCTTCAGCAGGTTCTGCAGGCTTTCCTCGGCCTGTTCCGGGGTAATGCCCTGTTGCAGGACACCGAATACGTCGTCGCCGTAACGGGCGAGTTGCGCATCGCCAGCGAAGTGGGCACGCAGCAGATTGGCGAGGTCGGTGAGCAACAGGTCGACACCGGCAATGCCGACTTCGGCGAGCAGGCTGGAGTAGCGGGTTACGCGGATGTACGCGACGCTCGAAGGCTGACTGGTCTTGACCGCGCGCTCGGCCGCGGTGTCGAGCATTTCGTTGAAGTGGGAGCGGTTGAACAGGCCAGTGACCAGGTCCTGGCTGCTGATCTCGCGCAGTTTTTCCTCCAGCTCGGCACTGTCGGTCTCGGCGCGGATGACCACCTGGATGCAGGGCTCCCCATCGTAGGTGGCAGGGGAGAAATTCATGCGTGCCTGGAAGCTCTGGCCGTCCACTTTGCAGCCATTGCAGGTGAGTTCGCCGCTGCCTTCGTCGTCGCGGTAGTTCTTCAGGAAGTCCTTGAAACCGGCCTGGTCGACGCCGGCGATCAGGTCGATCATCGGCATGCCTTCGAGTTCGTCGCCATCGTCGTAACCGAACATCTCGACGTAGGCGCGGTTGGCATAGATGTGCATGCCGTCGTGGACATAGGCGATGGCGTCAACCGAGCTGTCCAGCAACAGCTGGCAGCGTTTCTCGGCTTCCCGCAGGCTGACTTCGGCGGCGCGGCGGGCGCGGCGTTGCTCGAGGTTGGCCAGCTCGCGGTTGGCGACCAGTACCAGGCGCTCGTCTTCGCCCTGGGGCAGGGCGTCCTGGGCGCCTAGCGCCAGAGCTTCGGTGATGAGGTCGGAGTCGTTGTCCTGCACCAGTTGGATGAACGGGATGTCCTTGGACTGGCGGCGGATGCTGTTGAGGGCTTCGCCCGGGCTCAGGTGCTCGCTGTCGGGCGCGGCGATCAGGAGGTCCCAGCTTTGTTGCAGGACCTCGTTGAGGTCGTCAGCGGAAATGATGCGATGAACGCGAGTCGCGCGGCCTGAGTTGCGAAACAGGCTGACCAGGCGCTCGGCTTCGTTCTGCGAGTCTTCCAGGATCAGCAGGCGGATCGTTTTCTTTTCGATGGCCATGGCCTGTGCTTAGCGCCGAACGAGCGCGAATAGGCGACGAATGGTGGTGAGTCGGGAATCTACAGCGACTTCCATAGCGAGTCAAAATCTTCCTCGCTGCCTTGCGTCACGCTGCCTGGACCTGTGACAGGTTTCCCTTGCGGCGGTGTCGGTTGTTCGAAAATCCGGTACTCGAACTGGTTGAAACTGCCGGTACTGGTCAGGCGTCGGGTGAGTACCGCGCGGTGTTCATCGCCGTGCAGGTTGATCTGCACTTTGTTGCCTTCCTGGAAGGGCAGGCGCGGGGTGATCAGGGTTGCTGGACGGGAAATCGCGCCAATGGCCGGCAGCAGCAGGGCGCGCAGGTAATGGCTGTTCTGTTCGCCTTTGCGCATCAGCAGCACGCCGCAGGACTGCGCCTGGGGTGCCACCAGTTCGATGCCCATCTGGGTGCCGCCGCCTCTCACCTGGCGAATCCAGCGCACTACGGCGATGCTCCAACCCTGGTCGGGCGCGTCCTGAACACCGAGCAGCTCGCCGGCCTGTAGCTGGCTGGGGACTTCCTTGGGCCAGCTCAGGCAGTAACCGCCTGGGCTGTGGTTGACCACCGCGACGTTGAAGGTCGGATAGCTTTCCGGTGCCGTGCTGGCCTGGGGCGGAGGGGGGCTGCTATCGGAAACGGGCCTGGTGTATTCGATTTCTTCCATCGGCATGCCCGGCTGCCAGCCCTGGGTGGGTTGCGCGTCGAAGGCGTTGGCCCAGATGTCTTTTGCAGGTTTCTTGCCGAGCGTGTCGAACACCGCCTGGCCGACATCCTCGGGCAGCTTGAGCACTTCGCTGAAAGAGCGACTGCCTGCCAGGAAGAAGTGTAGCGCGCTCATGCCGATGCACAGGGTCAGGCCGCCCTGGCCGGGGTTGCGCTGGAAGGTGCGCTCGGAAATATCGCCCCAGGCTGAACTCAGGTGCTGCAGTAGATCGAGGGTCAGGCCCTCAGGCAGCGGTAGGCGCGCCTGGTTGCGCTGTTCGGCTGGCAGGATCAGGTATTCCTTGATGGCATCCACCAGCGGCAGCGGGTCGAGGCCCAGCAGCGTGCGTGGGTCGACTTCCTGGAACAGCGACTTGTAGCGCGGTGGCCCGTCCAGTTGGGGTGCCACGGCGAAGAGGCTGGAGGGCAGCTCGGCCGGCTGAAGTTTCACCAGCGTGCTCCAGGGTTCGAGGATTTCCGCCAGGCGGGCGATGCCGTTCTGGCGCATCTGGTTGCAGCGGGCGCAACCCAGCAGCAGTGCCACCAGGTAGGTCTGCTCAACGCTGAGCCCTTGCGTGTGGCGTGCAAGCGGGTCGCGCACGGCGACTCGATGGAGTTGGCGGCTCTGAGCCAACTGATAGAGCTGGTGCAGTTCCAGCCAGAGGCCTTCGGGGACCGGGCAGTAGAGCTGGCTGGAGCGGATCAGTGGGCCGTTCAGGCTGTGGGTTGCCCGTTGCAGGGCAATGGCGAGGAGCTGTGCGCGCTCGCGGTCACGGCTGGGGCGCGGCGACTCCTGCACGATGATCAGTTTGTAGCCGATGGCCAGGTGGTTCTGCAGGGCCTGGCAGAGGTTGGCAACCTTGCGCGGGCGCTCGTCCAGGACGATGGACTGGCCAATGAAGTGCCGTTCCAGGTGCTGGCAGACGAAATGCACTTCCGGACGCATCAACTCGAGAAGTTGCAGGCGGTTCTCGGTCGGGGTGATCAACTGGTTGAGTTCCACCAGGGCCTGATAGAGCTGGCGAGCGGTTTCGCCGAGGTTGGCCTTGGGCAGGTGGGAGATCCAGCGTTTCAGCTCACGAGGGGTGGCATCGCAGAAGGACAGGCTCTGTTTGCTAGGCGCGGGTGCACGCAACAGCAGGTGAGGGCTCTGGTGGTCCATCCGGATCGGTTTCTCCGATTTCTCGTGTGGGGTGTATTGGGCTGGATCTCAGCACTCTATCAGCATCCTTGCGCGCTGGCAGCCTATCCAAAGGGTCGGCCTGTGGACGGGTTGGCCGTTTGGCCGTGCGCAGTGATTGGCTGATAGGCGCCTGGCCGAACCGGACGGTCCGGCCAGGATTCGCTTCGATCAGGCGTCCTTGGGCAGGGCCAGCAACTGGCCCATGCGTACCTGGCTGCCGGGCCAGGCGTTCTCGGACCAGCGAACCTGGTCCGGGCCGAACAGGACAATCGCGGTGGAACCCAGCTTGAAACGACCGAGCTCGTCGCCCTTCTCCAGCTTGATGGGCGCGCGCGCCGCTTCGTCATAGCTGAAGGTCTTCAGCTCGCGCTTCGGCGGCGTGACCAGGCCGGCCCAAGTGGTTTCGATCGAGGCGACGATCATCGCGCCCACCAGCACCAAGGCCATCGGGCCGCGCTCGGTATCGAAGATGCACACCACGCGCTCGTTGCGGGCGAAGAGCTCAGGCACGTTTTCGGCGGTGCTCTGGTTTACCGAGAACAGCCGACCCGGTACATAGACCATCTCCCGCAACGTGCCGCCCAGGGGCGCATGCACACGGTGATAGTCCTTGGGCGAAAGGTAGACAGTGGCGAACTCGCCGCCCATGAAGGGCGCGGCGCGCTCGGCGTCGCCACCCAGCAGCTCCAGTACGCTGAAGCTGTGGCCTTTTGCCTGGAAGCAGCGGCCGTGCTCGATCGGACCCATCTGGCTGATGGCGCCATCGGCCGGGCAGAGGATGGCCCCGGGGGTTTCGTCCAGTGGTCGGGCGCCAGGCTTCAAGGCACGGGTGAAGAAGGCGTTGAAGTGCTCGTAGGCGGTGAGGTCTTCGACCAGCGCTTCACTCATGTTCACCTGGTAGCGCTTGGCGAACCAGGCGGTGAAAGCATTCTTGAACCAGTGCACGCGGCACTCGGCGATGCAGCCGGCCAGGCGCGACAGCAGGTGATGCGGCAGCAGGTACTGGCTGATGATGAATAGGCGTTCTTTCATTGGGGTTCCTTGGCGGGTAGGGCGTCAGTGCTCTACAGGGGTATCCGGATGATTGCCCCACTCGGACCAGGACCCGGCATAGCCCTTGACCCGCGGATAACCGAGGGCCTTGGCGACCAGGTAGGTGAAGCCCGAGCGGTGGTGCGTCTGGCAGTGGGTGACGATTTCCTTGTCCGGCGTGATGCCCAGGGACTGGAGGATTCCTGCCATGTCGGTACGGATGCGCAGGGCGCGAGCGGGGTCCATGCCTGCGGTCCACTCGAAGTTGACCGCGCCGGGGATATGCCCGGCCTTGGCGGCCAGCACCTTGGTGCCGTTGTACTCGCCGGGACCGCGAGCGTCCCAGATGGCCAGATCGGCGGCGCCCAGGCGGCCCTGCAGGTACTCGCGGGTGGCGGTGGGTTCGTCGTGCAGGGTCAGGGCGAGCGGACCACCCACTGGCGTGGGTGTGGCTTCAGTGGTTTCCCGGCCTTCGGCCAGCCAGGCGTGCAGGCCACCGTTCAGGTAGTGGTAACGGTGGTGGCCGATCACATCGAGCAGCCAGATGAAACGTCCGGCCCAGCCGCCGCCTTCGTCGTCATAGACCACATAGGTGGCATCGGCGCGGTGGCCGAGTTCGCCGAACAGCGTCTCGAGATCGGCCTTGACCGGCAGCAAGCCAGGTGCCGGCGGCTGGCCGAGCTGGGTGCGCTTCGGATCGACGAAGCGTGCGCCAGGGATGTGGCCCGCGGCGTAGCGGGCAGCGCTGGTGAGGTCGACCAGGATCAGCTCGCTGGCGCCAAGCAGGGCCACCAGTTCGGCCGGCTCGATTACCAGTGGCAGGTTGGAGAAGGCAGACATGAAAGCCTCCGTGAATGAACAAAGTGGCGGATTGTATAGGAAAGCCTAGCGGCCGCGTCTGGCGAAGGTGGCGAGGGCGCGCTCGATGCATTGGGCCGTCTTGGCGAAGGCGCGCAGGCTGATTTCGGCGAAAGGCGCGCCGTCCTGGTCCGCCACCACCAGCATGGCCACCCGACCGTTCACCGCGATGGAGCGCAGCAACAGGTGATGTCCCGGGAACAGACTCTTGAGCTGGCCGGGCAGCAGGGCAGAAAACTGCGCCATGTTGTCGGGGCCCAGGCGCAACTGTCCGGGTTGGGTGAGCAGGCGTCGCAGCACCTGGCTCTGGTTGGGGTCCAGTTGCAGGCCGTTGGTCTCCTTTGGTAGTCCGGCCTGTTGCTGGGACAGTAGACGGCTGTGATTGCGGTCGGCCAGTAGTACGAGGATCCGACGCATGCCACCGCTTTCCAGGGCATCTCGGGCGCAGGCGGAAAGTTGCACCACGTTGGTGAAGGGGCTGGGTTCGCGAATCAGCTCGCCGCAGTGACGGCGCCAGTCGTCCAGGGCGTCCGCAGTAGGTGCTGGTGCCGTGACGGGTTCACGGTGCAGGCGATGTTGGTTCCAGGGCCAGAGCAGTGCTTCGGCGGGGTGCCAGAGGTCGTCGCGGGCATGCAAGCGCCCGCTCTGCGCGGCCTGTTGGTGGATATGCTGCTGCAGTTCGTCGAGCGGCATCTTCATGAACAACCCGGTGAGGCGCTGCCAGCGAAGGCTGTGGCCGCCGGACCAGCCGGCATGGGCAGAAATCGCCAGGCCGTTGGCCAGCAGGACGGTGTTGCCCGGTTGGGTCAGCCAACGACCCAGGGCGGGATTGGCGTCCAGTTGTTGCTGCTGGTGCAGGGGGTGTTCGTTGTCGCGGGCGATATGGAGGGCCTTCACCAGCAGGCGACGATCGTCATTCAGCAGGCGGTAGCCCCCGACAATCCAGCCGGGCAACTTCCAGTGTTCGGCCAGGGCCTGGCAGAGTCGCAGCAGCGGCACGCCAAGCAGTTCGCGCTCGACCCTGGTGGCCGGCTCGCCTTCGCCCAGTACGCGCCTTTCCCAGGTGGCGAAGAGCTCCGGATGGGTGGCCAGGAGCGGCCAGAGGGGGGAGAGGAATAAAAGACTGCACCAGTGGATCTCCTGCCAGAGGCGCGCGAGTCGGGCGGCGAATAGACCGTTGGCCTGCTGGGCGGCGTGCTGGCTGATCAACTGCAACTGGCGCAGCGCGTGGGGAATTTCTTCCTCGGGGATGGCCGGCAAGCGGTTGAGCAACACTTCCGCGCGCTTCAGGCCCAGGCGGCTGAGGGCGACTTCCAGGCTCTCCGCCGGGCTGCTCAGCATGCTGCCGGCGGCGTTGGCCTCGCGCAGAAGGCTGAGGGCAAGGGCAGGACTCTCCTGAGTCAGGTCGGCGATATCGCGCAGGGAGCGGCGGCCGTCGCCGAGGGCGCGGCGGACTTTCTCATGGGCGGCGGCGGGGACGGGCAGGCGCACTCCATCGAGGTGCTTGATCCAGCCGTCGAGGCTGCGTGGCAAGGGCTTTGCGGTTGACATAGAGGGCCGCCAATCTGGCTTTTCGCCTGAACAGGCTATAGTCTGGCGCATATCTTCCGATAATTAGAAGGGGCTCTTTTCATAACCCTTTCTACTGACTCTTCAAGCTCCCTTCCTATGGCAAAAATCATCGGCATCATCGTCGTATTCGCCAGCGTGCTCGGTGGGTACATCCTGTCTCACGGCAAAATCGCCGCGTTGATCCAGCCTTTCGAGGTGTTGATCATCGGTGGCGCCGCGCTCGGGGCGTTCCTTCAGGCCAACCCCGGCGGCACGACGATGATCGTGTTCAAGAAGTCGCTGAAGATGTTCGGCACCCGTTTCACCCACGGTTTCTACCTGGAAGTGCTGCGCTTGCTCTATGAGATCCTCAACAAGAGCCGTCGCGAAGGGATGATGGCCATCGAGGCCGATATCGAGGACGCCGCCGCTAGTCCCATCTTCAGCAAGTACCCGGGCATCCTCAAGGATGAGCGGATGACTGCCTACATTTGCGATTACCTGCGCATCATGTCGTCCGGCAACATGGCGCCCCATGAGCTGGAAGGCCTGTTCGACATGGAACTGGCCAGCCTGAAGGAAGAGTTGGAGCACCCTGCCCACGCCGTCAACCGGATCGCCGATGGTCTGCCGGGCTTCGGTATCGTCGCTGCGGTACTGGGTATCGTGGTCACGATGGCCATGCTGGGCGAGGCCGAGCAGGCCGCCCTTGGCCAGCACGTGGGGGCGGCGCTGGTGGGTACCTTCCTCGGTATCCTCGCGGCCTACGGCTTCTTCGGCCCGCTGGCGGTGTCCCTGGAGCACGATGCCCGCGAAGAGCTGAACGTGTTCGAGGCTATCAAGGCCTGCCTGGTGGCTTCCGCTTCCGGCATGCCGCCGTCGCTGGCAGTGGAGTTCGGCCGCAAGACGCTGTTCCCGGCGCATCGCCCGAGCTTCAGCGAGCTGGAACAAGCCGTGCGCGGCAGCTGAAGGCTGAGTCATGGAGAACAACCAGCCGATCATCGTCAAGCGCGTCAAGCGCTACGCCGCCGGTCACCACGGCGGCGCCTGGAAGATCGCCTTCGCCGACTTCGCCACCGCAATGATGGCGTTCTTCCTGGTGCTCTGGCTGATGTCCTCGGCCACCCCCGAGCAGAAGAAAGCCATCTCTGGCTACTTCAAGGACCCCATCGGCTTCACCGAGAGTGCCAGCCCCTACGTCATCGACTTGGGGGGTACGCCGACGCCAGCGCCTGATCGCACTCTCAATCCGGAACTGAAGGACGCCCCTGATGCCCAGGAGGTGCCAACCGACACCAGCGATACCGCGCCCGTTGACGCCAGCCAGGTCGAAACCCTGGCCGAGCAGATCGAGCGCGAGCGCCTGGAGTTGTTGCTGCAGGAGCTGCAGAACAAGGTCGAAGAGAACCCCGAGCTGCGCAAGTTCAAAGACCAGATACTTTTCGAGATCACCCAGGACGGCCTGCGCATCCAGATCATGGATGCCGCCAACCGCCCTATGTTCGACCTTGGCAGTGCCCGCCTGCAGCCCTATTTCGAAGACATCCTGCTGATCCTTGCAGAGACCATCAAGGCGGTCCCCAACAAGATCAGCATCAGCGGCCATACCGACGCCAAGCCCTATGCCGGCGATGGCGATTTCGGCAATTGGGAGCTGTCCGCCGGTCGTGCCAACGCTGCACGCCGGACCCTGATCGCCGGTGGTTACCCGGAAGGGCAGGTGGCGCGGGTGGTGGGGTATGCCTCGTCCGCATTGTTCGATCGCAAGGACCCTTTCAACCCGGTCAACCGCCGCATCGATATCATCGTCCTGACCAAGAGGGCCCAGCGAGCCATCGAGGGTGAACAGGGGGAGGGTGACCAGCCTGACGATCAGCAGCCTCAGCAAGCCGAGCCCCCAGTCAGTGACGGGGCGATGCCTCAACCGCCCGCGACTGACCCGGGGGAGCCCACACAACCGCGTGAGCTAAGAGAGAAACTGAACATCTTCGAAGACGGTGTGCTGAGGATGGACGAGCCCAAGGGGCAGTGATCCCGCTGCATACGAAAGAGGCCACGCATTGCGTGGCCTCTTTGTTTTCGGGGGGTATTGCGGGGTCGACGTCGCTCAACGCGACCGAACGTGCAGGATCAGTATTCGTCCTCGGGCAGGCTGGCAAGGATATGCCGGTAGCTGGCCATGCGTTGTGGATGGATGCGTCCTTCTTCCAGGGCCTTGAGCAGGGCGCAGCCGGGCTCGCGGTCATGCTTGCAGTCACGGAAGCGGCAGGTCCCGAGCAGGTCGTTGAACTCGATGAAGCCGGCATCGACGTCGCCACGGCTGACGTGGCCCAGACCAAATTCGCGGATGCCGGGGGAGTCGATCAACTCGCCGCCACCGGGGAAGTGGAACAATCGCGCAGTGGTGGTGGTGTGGGTGCCCTTGCCGGTGAGTTCGGAAAGGGGGCCTACTCGGGTATCCACGCCTGGAAGCAGGCTGTTCACCAGGGACGATTTGCCCACGCCGGACTGGCCGACGAACACGCTGATGTGGCCATCGAGCCGCGACATCAGGTCCTCCATGCCGCCGCCTTCGCGCGCCGAAACCTCCAGCAGCGGGTAGCCTAGCTGGCGGTAGACGCCGAGCAGATCGTCGAGCATGGCGCTGTTCTGTTCATCCACCAGGTCAGCCTTGTTCAGTAGCAGCAACGGGTGGATGCCTGCGTGTTCGGCGGCGATCAGGTAGCGGTCGATCAGATTGGCGTGGGGGTGGGGCAGGGGTGCGAAGACGATGACAATCTGGTCGACGTTGGCTGCCACTGGCTTGAGCAAGCCGCGCATATCCGGACGGCAGAGCTCCGAGCTGCGCGGCAGTTGGGCAACGATCACGCCGATGCCTTGATTGCCGGAGCGCCAGACCACGCGATCCCCGGTGACCAGGGTTGGCAGGTTGGCGCGCAGGTGGCAGCGCATGATCTGGCCGGCCTGTTCGCCTTCCAGTGCCTCGACTTCCACCTGGACGCCGAAGTGCGCGATCACCAGGCCGGTCTGCTCTGGGCCCAGGTCGCCGCCTTCGAGCTCATCGAGCGCGCGGGACTCTCGTTTGGCTGCGCGGGCTGCGCGCTCTTCCTGGATTTTCTCGATGCGCCAGCTTTGCCGGCGACTGAGTTGGCGCTTTGCCATGGTGGGTCCGCTTGTGAAAAACCGCGCGAGTTTAGCACGCAGCCCGTAACAGCAGGCTCTAAGCTAGAATGCGCGCCTCGCCTTGGAGACCGACTATGCAGAATGCCTTGAACCTGATCTGGATCGATCTGGAAATGACCGGCCTCAATCCGGATACGGACGTCATCATCGAGATGGCCACAATCGTTACCGACAGCGAGCTGAATGTACTCGCTGAAGGCCCGACCATCGCGATCCATCAGAGCGATGAAATCCTCGCTGGCATGGACGAATGGAACACCCGCCAGCACGGCCAGAGCGGCCTGACCCAGCGTGTGCGCGAGAGTCGTATCAGCATGGCCGAAGCCGAGGCCCAGACCCTGGCCTTCCTCGAACAGTGGGTACCCAAGGGCAAGTCACCGATCTGCGGCAACAGCATCTGCCAGGATCGCCGCTTCCTTTATCGGCACATGCCGCAGCTGGAAGCCTACTTCCACTACCGCAATCTGGACGTCTCCACGGTCAAGGAGTTGGCCGCACGCTGGGCGCCCAAGGTGCGTGATGGCGTGAAGAAGAGCAGCAGCCACCTGGCTATGGACGACATCCGCGACTCCATCGCGGAGCTGCGGCACTATCGTGAGCATTTCATCAAGATCTGACTCGCGTCGCGCTTGCCCCGTGCCGGGCAAGCGCCCACTCCACATGCTCGCGCACCAGCTCAGATGGGTATTCGCGGCGCAGTTGCAGGGCTTCGAGTACCGGGATGCTCGACGGCGCATTGCCCAGCCCCACCGCCAGGTTGCGTAGCCAGCGTTCGTAGCCGGCGCGACGCAGGGGTGAGCCTTCGGTTCGACTGAGGAATTCTTCCTCGCTCCAGCGGAACAGCTCAGCCAGCTCGGCGTTGTCCAGGCCGTGGCGGGGCTGGAAGTCGCCCTCACCCGAGGGGCGGGCGAAGCGGTTCCAGGGGCAGACCATCTGGCAGTCGTCGCAACCGAACACCCGATTGCCGATCAGCGGGCGCAAGTCTTCGGGAATACTGCCCTTGAACTCGATGGTCAGGTAGGAAATGCAGCGCCGCGCATCCAACTGGTAAGGGCCGACGAAGGCGGCGGTAGGGCAGATGTCCAGGCAGGCCGAACAGCGACCGCAATGCTCGCTGCCGTGGGGCTCATCCACCGGCAAGGGGGCGTCGACGAACAGCTCGCCGAGGAAGAAGTAGCTACCGGCCTTGCGGTTGAGGACCAGGGTGTTCTTGCCAATCCAGCCCAGCCCGGCCTGCTCTGCGATGGCTTTCTCCAGCACCGGCGCGCTGTCGACGAAGGCGCGATAGTTGAACGGGCCTATGACCTTCTCTATGCGCTCGGCCAGGTGCTGCAGGCGTTTGCGGATCAGTTTGTGGTAGTCGCGCCCCAGGGCGTAGCGCGAGACATAGGCCTTTTCCGGCTGGCCCAGCACCTTGGCCATGCGCGTATCGCCGGGCAGGTAGTCCATGCGCAGGGAAATGACCCGCCGGGTGCCGGGCACCAGTTCGTCCGGGTGCGAGCGCTTGCTGCCGTGGGCGGCCATGTAGTCCATCTCGCCTTGGAACCCGGCGTCCAGCCAGCGCTGCAGGTGTCGTTCATGTTCACCGAGCTCCACTCCGGTGATGCCCACCTGCTGGAAGCCCAGTTCTCGGCCCCAGTCCTTGATGGATTGAGCGAGGGAGGCGAGATCTTGCGAGGAAAGGGTCATGCTGGGGCGGGAAACCGGTGTCGAGGTGGATATAATTCTGCCAGACCTCGCAGCCACAACCGAATCCAATGCTTCCTTCCCGCGACGACCTGCCCCTTTCGCTTCATTCCGCCGCCCAGGTGCGGGATCTCGACGCCCGCCTGATCGCTGCCGGCACTCCGGGCTTCGAGCTGATGCGGCGTGCCGCTCATGCGACCTGGCGGGCCCTGCGCCGGCGTTGGCCGGAGGCAGGAAGCCTCAGCGTCCTGGCCGGCCACGGCAATAATGCCGGCGATGGCTACCTGATAGCGGCACTGGCCCAGCGTGCTGGCTGGCGGGTCAAGGTGTTGGCCGTTGGGGCGAGCGATGCCCTCACCGGTGATGCCGCGCTGGCGCGGGATGAGGCCATTGCCGCCGGCATCACCATCCAGCCTTGGAGCGAATGCGCGACATTGGATGGCGTGGCAGTTGACGCCCTGTTGGGCACTGGGCTTTCCGGCGCGGTGCGCGAACCCTACGCCCAGGCCATTCGCCTGCTCAACTCCAGTGCCCTGCCGGTGCTGGCCGTGGATATTCCGTCCGGCCTCTGTGCCGACACCGGCCGCGTGCAGGGCGTCGCAGTGAGAGCAGACCTGACGGTGACCTTTATCGGCCTCAAGATAGGCCTGTTCACTGCCGATGCGCCGAATCTGGTGGGCGAGTTGGTGTTCGATGATCTGCAGGCCGATCCGGCTTTGCTTGCGGTCACGCCGCGAGTTGCAGAGCGCATGGCGGTCGGCGGTCTGCAACGCCTTGCACCACGCCCACGCACTGCCCACAAAGGTCAGTTCGGCCATCTGCTGGTGGTAGGGGGGGATCGCGGCCTGGGTGGTGCAGCGCTGCTGTCGGCGGAAAGCGCCCTGCGCAGTGGCGCTGGATTGGTGTCTCTGGCGACCCGGCCCGAACACGTGCCGGCCGCCCTGGCGCGGTGCCCGGAACTGATGAGCGCGGGAGTGAGCTCCGCCAATCAGCTGCTGGCGCTGGCGAGTAAGGCCGACGTGCTGGTGGTGGGGCCGGGGCTGGGGCAGGGCGCCTGGGGGCGCAGTCTGCTCAGCGTTGTGGCGGGACTGGAAGTGCCCCAGGTCTGGGATGCCGATGCGCTTAACCTGCTCGCAGTCGGACAGGCCAGACTACCTGTTGGTGCTGTGATCACGCCGCATCCGGGGGAGGCCTCGCGCCTGCTGGGGGTTCCCACCGCTGACGTGCAGGCCGACCGACCGCGTACGGCCTTGGCGCTGGCGCAGAAGTTCGATGCCGTAGTCCTGCTAAAGGGCGCCGGTAGCCTGGTGGCCGCCCCTGATGGTCGTCTCGCACTCTGTGATCGTGGCCATCCGGTGATGGCCGGGGCCGGGCTTGGGGATGTGCTTGCCGGCCTGATCGGCGCACTGCTGGCCCAGGGGATGGACGGCTACGCCGCCACCTGCTTGGCCGTCTGGCTGCATGCCAATGCTGGCGAAAGCCTGGCCCGAGCGGGCAGGGGGCTGGCGGCCAGTGATCTAATTCCGACCATTCGTCAGTTGCTCGAGGAGTTTGCGCCGTGCCTGAAGTGATCCTGCATGCCGAAGGCGAGGAGGCCATGCTGGCCCTCGGTGCCCGCTTGGCGCTCCTGACCGAGGGGAGTGGAATTCTTTACCTGCACGGAGACCTCGGCGCGGGCAAGACCACGCTATCTCGCGGCATCCTGCGCGGCCTGGGTCACGCCGGTGCGGTGAAAAGCCCCACCTTCACCCTGGTGGAGCCTTATGAAATCGGTGACAAGCGCGCCTTCCATTTCGATCTATACCGCCTGGCCGACCCGGAGGAACTGGAATTTCTGGGTATCCGCGATTACTTCGAAGGCGATGCGCTGTGCCTGATCGAGTGGCCGCAGCGGGGCGCCGGCATTTTGCCAAAGGCTGACCTGGACATTAACATTACGCAGCAAGCGGGCGGCCGTTCGCTGCGGTTGTCGCCACACACTGAGCGCGGCGAAGCATGGTGTGCCGCCCTGGCCTTAGGAGCATGAAAACAAAGATGGGGTGGGGTATGCGCTCGCGCGCACTGTTTGCCGGGATTGGGGTTCTGCTCGCGGCGTTCGCCGCTGATGTCCTGGCTGCCGCGGAGGTCCGCGGGGTGCGGCTTTGGCGCGCGCCTGACAATACCCGCCTGGTCTTCGACTTGTCTGGGCCGGTGCAGCATTCCGTCTTCACCCTGACTGCACCTAATCGCATCGTCATCGATATCAATGGCGCCCAGCTGGCCACCAAGCTGGAGCAACTGTCCCTCAGCAATACGCCGATCACCAGCGTCCGTTCCGCCCAGCGCACGCCCACCGATCTGCGGGTGGTGATCGACGTGTCAGCCAGCGTGACGCCGAAGAGCTTCTCCCTGGCGCCCAACCAGCAGTACGGAAACCGCCTGGTGGTGGACCTGTTCGATCAGGAAGCCGCCGCCGCTGAGGCCAGCGCACCTCAGGTCGCCATCGCGCCAAGCACGCCTCAGTCTCCCGTGACGCCGACCCAGCCGGCCCCCAGCAAGCTGCCGCCAGTGCCGGGTGGCAAGCGCGATATCGTGGTTGCCATTGACGCTGGTCACGGTGGTGAAGACCCCGGCGCCCTCGGGCCCAAGGGGCAGTACGAGAAGAACGTGACCCTGGCCATCTCCAAGGAGCTGCAGCGTCAGATCAACCAGGAGAAGGGCTTCCGTGGCGAACTGGTGCGTACCGGCGACTACTTCATCCCGCTGCGCAAGCGTACCGAGATCGCCCGCAAGAAAGGCGCCGACCTGTTCGTCTCCATCCACGCCGACGCTGCGCCAAGTCGCAGTGCCTTCGGTGCTTCGGTGTTTGCCCTGTCTGACCGTGGTGCCACTTCGGAAACCGCGCGCTGGCTGGCCGACAACGAAAACCGCTCCGACCTGATCGGTGGTGTGGGCAGCGTCAGTCTGGACGACAAGGACCGCATGCTCGCGGGTGTGCTGCTTGATCTGTCGATGACGGCAACCTTGTCTTCCAGCCTCAACGTCGGACAGAAGGTGCTGAGTAACGTCAGCCGTGTCACCCCGTTGCACAAGCGCCGGGTGGAGCAGGCTGGCTTTATGGTGCTGAAGTCGCCGGATATTCCGTCGATCCTTGTGGAGACCGGCTTCATCTCCAACCATAACGAATCCCAAAAGCTGGCGAACCGCAGCCACCAGCAGGCGCTGGCGCGCTCGATCCAGACCGGCATCAAGCAGTTCTTCCAGCAGAACCCTCCGCCGGGAACCTATATCGCCTGGCTGCGTGACCAGGGGAAGATCGCCATCGGTCCACGTGAGCACGTGGTGACCTCTGGTGAGAGCCTGGCGCTGATTGCTCAGCGTTACGAGGTGAGCATGGCCACCCTGCGTAGTGCCAATTCTCTGAAGAGCGACCACCTCAAGGTCGGTCAGATGCTGACTATCCCCGCGGCGGCGCTGGCGGCGCAGCCATGAGTGAGTTGGCGCGCATCCAGCTGCTGAGTCCGCGGCTGGCAAACCAGATCGCCGCCGGTGAGGTGGTTGAGCGCCCCGCCTCGGTTATCAAGGAGCTGCTGGAAAACAGCCTGGATGCCGGTGCCCGGCGTATCGATGTTGAGGTGGAGCAGGGCGGTATCAAGCTACTGCGGGTGCGTGACGACGGCGGTGGTATCCCGCCAGATGACTTGCCCCTGGCCCTGGCTCGCCACGCCACCAGCAAGATCCGTGATCTCGAAGACCTGGAGCGGGTGATGAGTCTGGGCTTCCGTGGTGAGGCGCTGGCGTCGATCAGTTCCGTCGCGCGCCTGACCATGACTTCTCGCACCGCCGACGCTGACCAGGCCTGGCAGGTGGAAACCGAAGGTCGCGACATGGAAGCCCGGGTGCAGCCGGCCGCCCATCCCGTGGGCACTTCGGTGGAGGTGCGCGACCTGTTCTTCAATACACCTGCGCGCCGCAAGTTCCTACGTGCAGAGAAGACCGAATTCGACCACCTGCAGGAAGTCATCAAGCGCCTGGCCCTGGCCCGCTTTGACGTGGCATTCCACTTGCGCCACAACGGCAAGACCATCTTCGCCCTGCACGAGGCGCGCGAGGCCATTGCCCGAGCCCGTCGTGTCGCGGCTGTCTGCGGCCCGGCCTTCCTTGAACAGGCGCTGCCCATCGAAGTCGAACGCAATGGCCTGCATCTCTGGGGTTGGGTCGGGCTGCCGACCTTCTCCCGCAGCCAGGCGGACCTGCAGTACTTCTACGTGAACGGCCGCATGGTACGTGACAAGCTGGTCGCCCACGCGGTGCGGCAGGCTTATCGCGACGTGCTCTACAACGGGCGGCACCCGACCTTTGTGCTGTTCTTCGAGGTTGATCCGGCGGTGGTCGACGTCAACGTGCACCCGACCAAGCACGAGGTGCGCTTCCGTGACAGTCGCATGGTTCATGACTTCCTCTACGGCACCTTGCACCGCGCCTTGGGTGAGGTTCGCCCCGAGGACCAGTTGGCTGCGCCGGGCGCTACCGAAGTTGTGATGCGCCCGACCGGCAGCGCTGCCGATGAATTCGGGCCCCAGGGTGAGATGAGTCTGGCGGCCAATGTGCTGGAGCAGCAAGCGGTCGAGCCGGCATGGCGCCTGCCTGCAGGCGGCGGCTACCAGGCTCCGCGTTCGCAGCCAGCTGTGCCGGTTGCCGAGGCGCAGGGTGCGTATCGTGAGTTTTTCGCGCCGCTGACAGCCTCTTCCGCACCACCTGCGCTGCCTGAGTCGCAGGGTGATGTCCCGCCTTTGGGCTACGCATTGGCCCAACTCAAGGGTATCTACATACTCGCTGAGAATGCCCAGGGGCTTGTGGTGGTGGATATGCATGCGGCTCACGAACGCATCACCTACGAGCGCTTGAAGGTGGCCATGGCCAGTGAAGGGCTCAAGGGGCAGCCGCTGCTGGTGCCCGAGTCCATCGCCGTCAGCCAGCGCGAGGCTGATTGTGCTGAAGAGCATGGCGAGTGGTTCCGCCGGCTTGGTTTTGAGTTGCAGCGTCTCGGTCCGGAAACCCTGGCCATCCGCCAGATTCCGGCGCTGTTGAAGCAGGCCGAAGCCTCGCAGCTCGTGCGCGACGTGCTCTCCGATTTGCTGGAGTACGGCACCAGCGACCGCATCCAGGCGCACCTCAATGAGCTACTCGGCACTATGGCCTGTCACGGCGCCGTGCGTGCCAATCGCCGCCTGACTCAGCCGGAAATGAATGCCCTGCTGCGCGACATGGAACACACTGAGCGCAGTGGTCAGTGCAACCATGGGCGTCCGACCTGGACGCAGCTGGGTATGGATGACCTGGACAAGCTGTTCCTGCGCGGCCGCTGAACATGACTGAACGGCTGCCGCCGGCGATCTTTCTCATGGGCCCCACGGCTGCCGGTAAGACCGACCTGGCCCTGGAGCTGGCGCGAACGCTGCCGTGCGAGCTGATCAGTGTCGATTCGGCGCTGATCTACCGTGGCATGGATATCGGCACCGCCAAGCCGGATAAGGCCACATTGGCCGAGTTTCCCCATCGCCTGATCGATATCCGCGACCCGGCCGAGAGCTACTCAGCCGCAGAGTTCCGTGCCGATGCCCTCGCCGCCATGAAGGAAATCACCGCCAGGGGCAAGATTCCGCTGCTGGTCGGCGGCACCATGCTGTATTTCAAAGCGCTGCTGGAAGGGTTGGCGGACATGCCCAGCGCCGATCCCGCGGTGCGTGCCGAGTTGGAAGCCCGCGCAGCCCGTGACGGCTGGGAGGCTCTGCATCGGGAATTGGCGGTGGTGGACCCGGAGTCCGCGACACGAATCCATCCCAATGATCCCCAGCGCCTGACCCGGGCACTGGAAGTCTACAAGGTCAGTGGGCTCACCATGACTGCTCACCGACAGCGCCAGGCTGCGCAAAATATGGCCGGGAACACGCCGGGAACGGCGCATTTGCCGTATACTGTCGCGCACTTGGCCATTGCTCCCGCGCAACGTCAGGTTTTGCACGAAAGAATTGCGCAACGTTTTCGATTGATGCTGGAACAGGGCTTCATCGAAGAGGTCGAAGCGCTGCGCTGCAGAAGTGACTTGCATGCAGGACTGCCGTCTATAAGAGCGGTTGGTTATCGTCAGGCCTGGGATTATCTGGATGGCGTGCTGACTCGGGCCGAGATGGAAGAGCGCGGTATCATTGCCACCCGCCAACTCGCCAAGCGACAGTTCACCTGGTTACGCAGTTGGTCCGACCTGCACTGGTTGGACAGCCTGGCTTGCGACAATCTGCCGCGCACCTTGAAATACCTGACGTCGGTCTCCATATTGAACTGAGACCTCACCGGTTACCGTCTATCCTTGGGGGTAGGGCGGGTACCGTTCATCTTTCTTGTCATTTGAAAACTAGATCCCTAAAGGAGTGCGGCATATGTCAAAAGGGCATTCGCTACAAGACCCTTACCTCAATACCCTGCGTAAGGAGCGCGTACCGGTTTCTATCTATCTGGTAAACGGCATCAAGTTGCAAGGCCAGATCGAATCCTTCGACCAGTTCGTGATTCTGCTGAAGAACACTGTCAGCCAGATGGTCTACAAGCACGCCATTTCCACTGTGGTACCGAGTCGTCCGGTACGTCTGCCCAGCGCTTCCGAGCAAGAGCAGCCTGAGCCGGGTAACGCCTGATAGGAGACTGCTTTGTTTTTCGAACGCCCTGGTGGTGGTGAACGGGCCATCCTGGTTCATCTGGAAGGCCAAGATCCCGAGGCGCGCGAAGACCCGCAGGAATTCCTTGAGCTTGCACGTTCGGCCGGTGCGGACACGGTGGCATTCGTCTCCGTTTCCCGTCACCAGCCAACGGCGAAGTACCTGATCGG
Source organism: Pseudomonas sp. D(2018) (assembly GCF_005502555.1). NCBI lineage: Bacteria > Pseudomonadati > Pseudomonadota > Gammaproteobacteria > Pseudomonadales > Pseudomonadaceae > Pseudomonas > Pseudomonas sp. D(2018). The sequence goes on along the minus strand of NZ_SCOK01000003.1, from coordinate 154,896 downwards.
CAGCGGCAAAGTCGACGAGTTGCATGACTTGGTCAGGGCTGAGCAAGCCGAGCTGGTCATCTTCAATCACACCCTTACACCCAGCCAGGAGCGCAACCTTGAGCGTGCCTTCGAGTGCCGGGTGCTTGATCGTACCGGTCTGATTCTCGATATCTTTGCCCAGCGCGCCCGTACGCATGAGGGCAAGCTGCAGGTCGAACTGGCCCAGCTTGAGCACATGAGTACGCGCCTGGTGCGCGGTTGGACTCACCTTGAGCGCCAGAAAGGCGGTATCGGCCTGCGTGGCCCGGGTGAAACCCAGCTGGAAACCGACCGCCGCCTGCTGCGAGTGCGCATTCGCCAGATCAAACAGCGTCTTGAAAAGGTCCGCAGCCAGCGCGAGCAGGCTCGTCGCGGGCGCAAGCGTGCGGATATTCCGGCAGTTTCCCTGGTTGGTTATACCAACGCCGGCAAGTCCACGCTGTTCAATTCCCTGACCTCCTCTGAGGTCTATGCAGCCGACCAGTTGTTCGCCACTCTTGATCCGACTTTGCGCCGGCTGGAGTTGGACGATCTGGGGCCGATCGTGCTGGCGGACACCGTGGGTTTCATTCGCCACTTGCCGCACAAGCTGGTGGAGGCCTTCCGGGCTACCCTTGAAGAATCCGCCAACGCCGATCTTCTGCTACATGTGATCGATGCCCATGAGCCTGAGCGCATGGCGCAGATCGAGCAGGTGCTCGCGGTGCTGGGTGAGATCGGTGCTGAAGGCTTGCCAATGCTGGAGGTCTACAACAAGGTGGACCTGCTGGAAAGCGTCGAGCCGCACATCCAGCGCGACGAAGAAGGCAAGCCGGAGCGGGTCTGGCTGTCGGCACGTGATGGCAGTGGACTCGAGTTGCTCGAGCAGGCCGTGGCTGAGCTGCTGGGTGACGACCTGTTTGTGGGTACCTTGCGCCTGCCGCAGCGATTCGGCCGGTTGCGGGCTCAGTTCTTCGCTCTCGGCGCTGTGCAGACCGAGGAGCACAATGAAGCAGGGGATGCGTTGTTGGCTGTGCGCCTGCCGCGTGTCGAGCTGAACCGGCTGGTCAGTCGTGAAGGTTGGCAGCCAAGCGAGTTTCTCGAGCAACACACTTTGCAATAAAGCCCGTTTAGGTGGTTTTGCGGCGGGCCGCGGGCTTGGGTAGCATGGGCGGGCGCGCCGTGGGCGCGTCTTTGCTTTATCAGTATGGAGAGCGCTATGGCTTGGAATGAGCCGGGTGGCAACTCGAACAACCAGGATCCCTGGGGTGGACGCCGTGGTGGCGACCGCAAAGGGCCACCGGACTTGGACGAGGCCTTCCGCAAGCTGCAGGACAGCCTGAACGGGCTGTTCGGCAGCGGCAAGAAACGTGGCGGCGGCGATGGCAGCGGCGGCAGATCAGGCGGTTTTGGCCTGCTCGGTATTGGCCTGGCACTGCTTGCTGTGGTCTGGCTGTACAGTGCCGTCTATGTGGTGGACGAGCAGGAGCAGGCCGTCGTGCTGCGCTTCGGCAAGTACTACGAGACTGTCGGTCCTGGCCTGAACTTCTATTTTCCGCCGATCGATCGCAAGTTCCAGGAGAACGTCACCCGCGAACGTGCATACAGTAAGCAGGGTCAGATGCTCACCGAGGACGAGAACATCGTCGAGGTGCCGCTCACCGTCCAGTACAAGATCAGCAACCTCCAGGATTTCGTGCTGAACGTCGATCAGCCTGAGGTCAGCTTGCAGCACGCCACTGAAAGCGCCCTGCGCCACGTGGTGGGCTCGACTGAGATGGACCAGGTGCTGACTGAGGGGCGCGAGCTGATGGCGAGCGAGATCAAGGAGCGCCTGCAGCGCTTCCTCGATACTTATCGCACCGGTATCACGGTTACCCAGGTCAACGTGCAGAGTGCGGCTGCCCCGCGTGAAGTGCAGGAAGCCTTTGATGACGTGATTCGTGCCCGCGAAGACGAACAGCGCGCCAAGAACCAGGCTGAGGCTTATGCCAACGCAGTGGTGCCCGAGGCTCGAGGTCAGGCGCAGCGCATCATCGAAGATGCCAACGGCTACCGCGACGAAGTGATCGCCCGGGCTGAGGGTGAGGCCGACCGCTTCAGCAAGTTGCTCACCGAGTACCACAAGGCCCCGGAAGTCACTCGCCAGCGCCTGTACCTGGAGACCATGCAAGACGTCCTTGGTAGCACCAGCAAGGTGTTGGTAACCGGCAAGGAAGGCCAGAACAACCTGCTCTACCTGCCGTTGGACAAGATGATCGACAATCGTGGCGGTAGCTCCGCCCCGGTGGCGCCAGCCGCATCTGCCGGAGCAAGTGGCAGTGATCTCGGTTCGCGTGTTTCCACCGACTTGCAGCAGCGCAATCTGCGTTCCAGGGAGAGTCGCTGATGAGCAATAAATCGCTGTTTGCCCTGATCGGCGGTGTGGTGCTGGCCATGATCGTGTGGAGCAGTCTCTACATCGTGTCGCAGACCGAGAAAGCGGTTCTCCTGCAGTTCGGCCGCATCGTCGAAGCTGACGTGCAGCCCGGCCTGCATATGAAAATTCCGTACGTCAATCAGGTGCGCAAGTTCGACGCTCGCCTGCTGACTCTGGATTCCCCAACCCAGCGTTTCCTTACCCTCGAGAAGAAAGCGGTAATGGTGGATGCCTTTGCCAAGTGGCGTGTGGCTGATGCCGAGCGTTTCTACACCGCGACCTCCGGTATGAAACAGATCGCCGACGAGCGTCTGTCTCGCCGACTCGAGGCTGGTCTGCGCGACCAGTTCGGTAAGCGGACCCTTCATGAAGTGGTTTCCGGCGAGCGCGATGCGCTGATGGCGGATATCACGGCCGCGCTGAATCGCATGGCTAACAAGGAGCTCGGTATCGAGGTGGTGGACGTGCGGGTGAAGGCAATTGATCTGCCCAAGGAAGTCAACCGTAGCGTTTTCGAGCGGATGAGCACTGAGCGTGAGCGAGAGGCCCGCGAACACCGTGCCAAGGGGGCGGAGCTGGCGGAAGGTATTCGTGCCGACGCGGACCGTCAGCGCCGCGTACTGCTGGCCGAGGCCTATCGCGAAGCTGAGGAAACCCGCGGTGACGGTGACGCCAAGGCTGCGTCCATTTACGCCAAGGCCTATGGTCAGGACCAGGAGTTCTACGCCTTCCACCGTAGCTTGCAGGCTTACCGCGAAAGCTTCTCCAGCAAGGGTGATGTGATGGTGCTGGACCCCAATAGCGAATTCTTCCGCTATCTGGACAAGGCCGCACGCTGAATCAGTCCCCCAGCGGACGCTCATCGTCCGCTGGGGTGACCGTCAGGGAAAACGTGTTATTATGGGTCAGCCGGGAAATCCCGGCTTTTTTGCGTCCGCGGGAATCATGTGGCAGGAACTTGGCATTGCCTTTTGTCTGATGTTGGTGCTGGAAGGCATCCTGCCCTTCCTCTATCCGCGCCGTTGGCGCGCCGCGGTGCTTGGGTTGGCGGAGTTCAAGGACCGCCATCTCCGCCTGATGGGCCTGTCCAGCATGTTGCTGGGGACTGGCCTCCTTTATCTGCTTCACTGATGGCTTGCCGCCCGGTTGAGAGGGGATTGGCGAAATGGCAACGGTAGATCGCTGGCTGCTGCCAGACGGTATCGAAGAAGTACTGCCGCCCGAAGCGGCGCGCATCGAGGCAGCCCGCCGCCAGGTGCTGGACCTGTTCCAGCGTTGGGGCTACGACTTCGTGGTCACTCCGCACATTGAATATCTCGAGTCCCTGCTGACCGGTGCCGGCCAGGACCTTGATTTGCGCACCTTCAAGGTGACCGACCCGCAGTCGGGCCACTTGATGGGTTTTCGCGCTGACATCACGCCGCAGGTGGCGCGAATCGATGCTCACACCCTGCGCCGCGAAGGCCCGAACCGACTGTGCTACGCCGGCAGCGTGCTGCATGCCAAGCCGCGCGCGCTGTCCACCGCGCGCAGCCCGATCCAGTTGGGTGCTGAGCTTTACGGTGACGCAAGCCCGGCGAGCGATGTGGAAGTCATCAGCCTGATGCTGGAAATGCTCGAACTGGCTGCCGTGCCGGATGTGCATATGGATCTCGGCCATGTCGGCATCTATCGAGGGCTGGCCAAGGCTGCGGGTCTCTCTGGCGAAGTCGAGCGCAGCTTGTTCGACGCGTTGCAGCGCAAGGCCGTGGACGAAGTGGCTGAGCTGACCGCAGACCTACCGCGCGAGCTGGCTTCCATGCTTCGCGCCCTTGCCGAGCTTTGCGGTGGTCGCGAGGTGCTGGATCTCGCTCAGGGCGTACTGATGGACGCCCCCGATGACGTGCATGTCGCGCTGGATGAGCTGATCGCCATCGCTGATGCGCTGGAGCTGCGTTATCCCGAGCTGCCGCTCTATTTCGACCTGGGTGAACTGCGTGGTTACCGCTATCACACCGGGGTAGTGTTTGCTGCCTTCGTGCCGGGCGTCGGGCAGTCCATTGCCCAGGGCGGCCGCTACGATGATATCGGCGCCGACTTCGGTCGTGCCCGGCCCGCGACTGGTTTCTCCACCGACCTGAAGACCCTGGTAACCCTGGGGAGCATGGCGCTGGATCAGCCGCTGCCTGGCATCTGGGCGCCAGACAGTCACGACCCTTACCTCTGGTACGAGGTCAAGCGACTGCGTGCCGATGGGCAGCGTGTGGTGCAGGCCTTGCCGGGTCAGGAAGTGGCGTGTGCGCAAGAGGCTGATTGCGATCGCCTTCTGGTCCTGCGTGATGGGCGCTGGCAGGTGGCGGCGCTTTCCTGAGGAAAGTGGCTGCATGGCCGGCCTAGTTGGCCGGCCACAAACGAGTTTCCGTGTTTTCCGCCGGCGGCTGCCGGCATCGAGCTTCTGCGAAGAGGACAAGTGTTATGGGTAAGAATGTCGTAGTCCTGGGCACCCAGTGGGGTGATGAGGGTAAGGGCAAGATCGTCGATCTGCTGACCGACCAGGCTGCCGCCGTCGTGCGTTATCAGGGCGGCCACAACGCCGGCCACACCCTGGTGATCGATGGTGAGAAGACCGTGCTGCACCTGATCCCGTCCGGCATCCTGCGCGAGAACGTCGAGTGCCTGATCGGCAACGGCGTAGTGGTTGCGCCCGACGCGCTGCTGCGCGAAATCACCAAGCTGGAAGAGAAAGGCGTACCGGTGCGTGAGCGCCTGCGCATCAGCCCGGCCTGCACCCTGATCCTGCCCTACCACGTAGCGCTGGACCAGGCGCGCGAAAAGGCCCGCGGCGACGCCAAGATCGGCACCACCGGTCGTGGCATCGGTCCGGCTTACGAAGACAAGGTTGCTCGTCGCGGCCTGCGCATTGGCGATTTGTTCCACCGCGAGCGCTTTGCCGCCAAGCTGGGTGAGTTGCTGGACTACCACAACTTCGTTCTCCAGCACTATTACAAGGAGCCGGCGGTCGACTTCCAGAAGACCCTGGACGAGGCCCTGGCCTACGCTGAGCTGCTCAAGCCGATGATGGTCGACGTGGCTGCGCGCCTGCACCAGCTGCGCAAGCAGGGCGCCAACATCATGTTCGAGGGCGCGCAAGGCTCGCTCCTGGACATCGACCACGGTACCTACCCCTACGTCACCAGCTCGAACACCACTGCTGGCGGTACCGCCACCGGTTCTGGCTTCGGTCCGCTGTACCTGGATTACATTCTCGGTATCACCAAGGCCTACACCACTCGCGTGGGTTCCGGCCCGTTCCCGACCGAGTTGTTCGATGAAACCGGCGCCTTTCTGGCCAAGCGTGGCCACGAGTTCGGCTCGACCACCGGCCGTGCCCGTCGCTGCGGCTGGTTCGATGCCGTGATCCTGCGTCGCGCCATCGAGATCAACAGCATCTCGGGCCTGTGCCTGACCAAGCTGGACGTGCTCGACGGCCTGGAAACCATCCGCATCTGCACCGGCTACAAGGACCAGAACGGCGAGGTCCTGGTGGATGCACCTACCGATGCCGACAGCTACATCGGTCTGCAGCCGGTCTACGAGGAAATGCCGGGCTGGAGCGAATCCACCGTCGGGGTCAAGAGCCTGGAAGAGCTGCCAGCCAACGCCCGCGCTTACATCAAGCGCGTGGAAGAGCTGGTAGGGGCGCCCATCGATATCATCTCCACCGGTCCTGACCGTAACGAGACGATCATCCTGCGTTACCCGTACGCCTGAGTCTTCTGACTCTCTCGGAAGGGCCGCCTCGTGCGGCCCTTCGTCGTTTCAGTGGTCGCAAATGTCGCGCTGCTGGTCGGCACGTACCTTGCTGGCACTTTATAAATCCGAGTTGTCGCCGTTATAGCGGTAACGGTCGTTAAGGAGCCACAAGTCGTGTCAGCCATCCTGTCTTTGTTGCAAAGCCGTTTACTGCGTCCCGTCTTCATCGCCTTGGGCATTGCCCTGCTGGTGCAGGTGGTGGTGGCCGTTGCCCTGACGCGGAGCACTGTGAACTCCCTGGTGGATGAGCTGGGTGTGCGGCTGGGTAGCGATACCCAGCGCCTCGCGGATGATCTGGGGCTCGCCGGGCAGGAGGTTGCCGGTAGCTTGAGTGCGCTTTCCGGCAAGACTCGCGAGCGTCTGGGGGCGGGCCTCAGTGAGCGTCTCCAGCAGGAGCAGGCCCAGCTGCGCCAGACCTTGGAGCAGAACCTCAAGGAGTCGGCCAACGATCTCGCCCAGCTACTCGCTGCCGTAGCGCCGCGTGCCATGTGGGATAACGACGTGCCGACGCTGTCCGAGTTCGCTCGTCGTGCTCAGCGCAATCCCAACGTGCTGTTCATCATCTATGACGACGCGAATGGTCAGCATCTGACCCGTTACCTCAATCGCGAAAATCCGCAGATCAAGGCGCTGTTGGCCAAGGGGCAGGGTGATCGGGCGCTGGACAAGGTGCTGAATGCAGCAGCCAGCGACCCTTCGGTCTACCTGGTGGATGCTTCCATCAGCCCAAATGGTGTGGAAATCGGCAAGGTGCGAATGGGTGTGTCCACCGCCTCGGTCGAACAGCAGTTGAAGGCGCTGGACCAGCGTTTCGCCACCCTGATTGCCAGTGGTGGCGAGTTGGTGGGCGAGAGCCTCTCCGGCGCTGCCACCGAAAGTAGCGCGGCTCTGACTGCCCGCCTGCAGTCGGCTCGCGAGACGGCTGGCAACATGAGTGCTGGCACTCGTCAGGCTGTGGAGTCGGCGGCGGGTGAGTTGCGCTGGCGCATCGGCTTGGGGTTGGCGCTGGTCGGTCTTGGTGTGCTGCTGGTGCTGGCCGTGGTGCTGGGGCGCCGTGTGGTGGTTCGCCTGCGTCTGTTGATCACTGCGCTGAACGACCTGGCGGCCGGCGAAGGTGACCTGACGCGCCGGGTTCAGCTGGACAGCCGTGATGAAGTGGGTGAAATGGCCGCTGCGGTGAACCGTTTCGTCGACAAGCTTCAGCCCATCGTGCGTGAGGCGGGCGATGTGGCGCAGCGCACGGGCGTCGAGATCAAGGCGCTATCGGAGCGTAGTCAGTCCGCGGAGGCTGCGACCCAGCGCCAGCGCAGTGAGGTGGAAGGCAGCCTGAGTGTGCTGGCGGGTATGGTGTCTGAGGCTCAGGCCGAAAGTCATGCAATGCAGGATGCCCTGCGCCAGGTGGGCGAAATTCGCCAGGCGGCCCAGGACAATGCGGCTATCGCGCGCAAGGTTGGTGGTTTGATCGAGAACCTGGAGGCGCGAGTGCAAAGCGGATCCGAGGTGATCGAGCGCCTGGCGCGGCAGAGCGAACAGATCGAGATGGTGTTGTCGGTGATTCATGGTATTGCCGAGCAGACCAACCTGCTGGCGCTGAACGCGGCGATCGAGGCTGCGCGGGCGGGGGAAAGTGGGCGTGGATTTGCCGTGGTGGCAGACGAAGTAAGGGCGCTTGCGAGCAAGACCCAGCAGTCCACCGGCGATATCCAGGAGCACATCACTGCATTGCAGACCGGTGCGCGCGAAGCTGTGTCGGCTATCTCTCAGGCGCGTGAGCGTGCGGTGGAGGGGCTGGAGGCGCTGCGCGACAGCGAGCGCTTGCAGCAAGGCGTGCAGCAGGCTGTGGAGCAAGTGCATGGAGCGGTGCAGGCCGCCGCGCGCGCTGCGCAGCACCAGGCGGCGGGAGCAGATGGGGTGCGTGGTCGGGTGGACGTGATCCATTCCGAGGCCAGTCTGGCGGCTGAAGCGGTGGCGGCGACTGCCAGCAGTGGGCGTGTGCTCGCCGGTCTGGCCGATCAGCTCAAGGCCAGCCTGGGGCAGTTCAAGGCGTAGAATGCGTTCAGGGGATGGGGGCGGGGCGCAGGCTCGGCCCCTTGATCTGGACGCTATCGAGGTTTCCGAACGTCAGATAGCACAAAGCCGAGCAGAGCTCGGCTTTGTTTAAGAGTGGTGCCCAGGAGAAGACTCGAACTTCCACGGTGTTGCCACCGCTAGGACCTGAACCTAGTGCGTCTACCAATTCCGCCACCTGGGCACATTGCGATGATTGCTCATCGACTTATACGGTGTTCATCGTTGAACGACACGGAACCATACGATCCGTTAAACAAGAAACCGAGCTTTGCGGCTCGGCTTCAAAAGAGTGGTGCCCAGGAGAAGACTCGAACTTCCACGGTGTTGCCACCGCTAGGACCTGAACCTAGTGCGTCTACCAATTCCGCCACCTGGGCACTGGATGCGATGATTGCTCATCTGCTTCCTTCACAACGTCTCAGCGACGCTGTGGGCGCGAACTATACGAGCCGACTTTTGTGTTGTAAACCCCTGAGCGCGAAAAAAATTATTCTTCGGACTAAGCTGACCGACAATCGGAATTCGCGCTTCAATAAGAGACATGGCAAATCCCTCTATGGATAAAAAGGTGATCACCCCCTGATGGCCGATTGGCAGAACCTCGACCCCGAGGCCGCTCGTGAGGCGGAAAAATACGAGAACCCCATCCCCAGCCGCGAGTTGATCCTGCAGCGCCTCGATGAGCGCGGTGCCCCCGCCAGCCGAGAGCAGTTGGTAGAAGAATTCGGCCTGACCACGGACGAGCAGCTGGAAGCCCTGCGCCGTCGACTCCGCGCCATGGAGCGCGATGGTCAGCTTATCTATACGCGCCGCGGCACCTATGCGCCGGTGGACAAGCTCGACCTCATCTGTGGTCGTGTCAGTGGCCACCGCGACGGTTTCGGCTTCCTCATTCCCGACGATGGCAGCGACGACCTGTTCCTGAGCCCGGCACAGATGCGCCTGGTATTCGACGGTGACCGCGCGCTTGCGAGGGTTTCCGGCCTTGATCGACGCGGCCGCCGCGAGGGTGCGCTGGTGGAGATCATCGGGCGTGCCCATGAAACCCTGGTAGGCCGCTTCTTCGAGGAGAGCGGTATTGCACGGGTCGTGGCGGACAACCCGAAGATTCAGCAGGAAGTGCTGGTGCCCGCCGGCAAGCAGGGTGCGGCCAAGCATGGCCAGTTTGTCCAGGTGAAGATCGAGCAGTGGCCGAGCAACTTCCGTCTCGCACAGGGTGAAGTGGTGGAAGTGCTGGGCGACTACATGGCGCCGGGCATGGAAATCGAAGTAGCCCTGCGCAGCTACGACATTCCCCATGAGTGGCCGGCCGCCGTGTTGAAGGAAGCCGCCAAGCTCAAGCCAGAGGTGGCAGAGAAGGACAAGGAAAAACGCATCGACCTGCGTGACCTGGCCCTGGTAACCATCGATGGCGAGGACGCTCGCGACTTCGATGACGCCGTCTATGCCGAAGCCCGCAAAGGCGGCGGCTGGCGTCTGATCGTCGCCATCGCCGACGTTTCCCACTACGTAAAAGTGGGATCGGCGCTGGATGAAGAGGCGAGCAATCGCGGCAACTCGGTGTACTTCCCGGAGAAGGTCATCCCGATGTTGCCGGAGGTGCTGTCCAATGGCCTCTGCTCGCTGAATCCGCTGGTGGATCGCCTGGCCATGGTCTGCGACATGACCCTATCCCGCGCCGGGAAACTCACCGGCTACGAGTTCTACGAGGCGGTCATCCATTCGCATGCGCGGCTCACCTACACCAAGGTCAGCCAGTTCCTGGAAACCCCGGACTCCACTGAGGCCAAGCTGTTCGCCGAACAGTTGCCGCATCTGGTCACGCCCCTGCAGCAGCTCTACAAGCTCTACAAGGTGTTGTTGGCGGCTCGCCAGGTCCGTGGCGCGATCGACTTCGAGACTCAGGAAACCCGTATCGTATTCGGCGCCGACCGCAAGATCTCCGAGATCCTGCCGACTCAGCGCAACGATGCTCACAAGCTGATCGAGGAGTGCATGCTCTGCGCCAACGTGGCGACTGCGCGCTTCCTCATGCAGCACGAAATTCCGGCGCTCTACCGCGTTCACGAGGGGCCGCCGAGCGAGCGCCTCGACAAGCTGCGGCAGTTCCTTGCCGAACTGGGCCTGACGCTCAATCGCGGCAAGAGTGAGCCGACCCCGAGCGACTACCAGGCCCTGCTGGAAACGATCCGCGAGCGCCCTGACTATCACCTGATCCAGACCGTAATGCTGCGCTCCCTCAGTCAGGCGGTATACAGCCCGGACAACGAAGGGCACTTCGGTCTCAACTATGACGCCTACACCCACTTTACTTCGCCCATCCGGCGATATCCGGACCTGCTGGTCCACCGCGCCATCCGTGGACTGATCCGCTCCAGGCGAGAAAGCGCCCATGTGCGTCGCGCCGGCGCCGCAGCCATGCCCAAGGCGCGCATCTATCCCTACGACGAAGTTCGCCTGGCGCAACTCGGCGAGCAGTGCTCGATGACTGAGCGCCGCGCCGACGAAGCCACGCGCGATGTCACCAACTGGCTGAAGTGCGAGTACATGCGTGACCGCGTGGGTGAGACCTTCCCTGGTGTGATCTCGGCGGTGACCGGCTTCGGCATCTTCGTCGAACTGATCGACATCTATGTGGAAGGCCTGGTGCATGTCACGGCTTTGCCGGGCGACTACTACCACTTCGACCCAATCCACCATCGTCTGTCCGGCGAGCGCAGCGGTCGCAGCTTCCGCTTGGGTGACACGGTGGAAGTCGTGGTGGCGAGGGTCGATCTGGACGAGCGCAAGATCGACTTCGAACTGTCCGACAACGTCCTAGGCGCGCCGGTCGGCCGCAAGAATCGTGGCGCCGACAAGTCCGCCCCAGTCAAAGGTAACGCCAAGGCTGCCGAGCCCAAGGTCGGCAAGGGTCGTAGTCGGGGCGCCAAGGGTGCTGCTCGCCACGCCCAGCAAGACACTCCCCAGCAGGAACCGAGGGCAGCCGTGGCGTCGCGTCGGCAGCGGGCTGGCAAGGTTCAGGCATTGCCTGCCGTGCCGACGGAGATGCTCGCCCAGGCCGAGGAAATGCTCGGCAACACCGATGTGGGCAAGAGCAGGGCTATGAAGCAGGCCTTGCTCAGCGAGGCCCGTCAGGGCGCCAAGGCCAGCAAGGGCACGCGCCCGGCGCAGAAGCCCCTGGATAAACCTGCCAAGGGTGAAGTGACCGCTGCAGCCAAGCCGCCAAAGAAGAAAGCCAAGGCGGCGAAGGCCAAGGCCGCCAGTAAGCCCTCGAAACACCGTAAGGGACCGCCGAAACCCAAGGCGCCCAGTAGCAAGGTCAAGAAATGAGTCAGTTGGAAAAGGTTTACGGCGTACATGCCGTGGAGGCGCTGCTGCGTCATCACCCCAAGCGCGTCAAGCAGCTCTGGCTGGCGGAAAGTCGGCATGATCCGCGAGTCCAGGTCCTCCTCGACCTGGCCGGCCAGCACCGCATTGCGGTTGGCCACAAGGATCGCCACGAACTGGACGAATGGGCAGAAGGCGTCCATCAGGGCGTGGTGGCCGAGGTCAGTCCCAGCCAGGTGTGGGGCGAAAACATGCTCGACGAGTTGCTCGAGCGCACTTCCGGTGCGCCCCTGCTGCTGGCCCTGGACGGCGTTACCGACCCGCACAACCTCGGAGCCTGTCTCCGCACTGCCGACGCGGCAGGCGTGCTGGCGGTGATCGTACCCAAGGACAAGTCCGCGACCCTCAATGCCACAGTGCGCAAGGTCGCTTGCGGTGCGGCGGAGGTCATGCCGCTGGTGGCGGTGACCAACCTGTCACGTACCCTGGAGAAGCTGCAGAAGAAGGGCCTCTGGGTGGTCGGTACTGCCGGCGAAGCGACTCAGGAGGTCTATGAGCAGGACATGACCGGGCCGACCGTGCTGGTCATGGGCGCGGAAGGGAAGGGCATGCGCCGCCTGACCCGCGAGCACTGCGATTACCTGGTCAAGCTGCCCATGGCTGGCAGCGTCAGCAGCCTCAACGTCTCGGTGGCCACCGGGGTCTGCCTCTTCGAAGCGGTGCGCCAGCGCCGCACCCGCACTTAGTGCGGGGTCGCCCGGGGCCGTTTTCTGCTGCTCCGGGCTGTTCAAAGTTTCGCCAATTTACCTTGCGCGGCATTCGACCCTTCTCTAGAATGTCGCCCCTTGCCGTGAGGGCAGGCTATTGCGCGCCCTCGGCTCGGCAAGCCAAAACGAGATATTCACTCCTTGCCTGACCACTAAGTTGGCAGGCTACAACCCGTAAGGAGCATTTATGCGTCATTACGAAATCATCTTCCTGGTTCACCCGGACCAGAGCGAGCAGGTTGGCGGCATGGTTGAGCGCTACACCAAGCTCATCGAAGAAGACGGTGGCAAGGTTCACCGCCTGGAAGACTGGGGCCGTCGTCAGCTGGCCTACGCCATCAACAACGTTCACAAGGCTCACTACGTGATGCTGAACGTTGAGTGCAGCGGCAAAGCCCTGGCCGAGCTGGAAGACAACTTCCGCTACAACGACGCCGTCCTCCGCAACCTGGTCATCCGCCGCGACGAAGCCATCACTGGCCAGTCCGAGATGCTCAAGGCCGAGGAAAACCGCAGCGAGCGCCGTGAGCGCCGTGAGCGCGTTGAGACTGACGCTGTCGCCGAAGGCGATGACAGCGACAACGCTGACGAGTAATCCACGGATCTATTGAGGAGCCAAGTTCATGGCACGTTTCTTCCGTCGTCGTAAGTTCTGCCGTTTCACCGCTGAAGGCGTGAAAGAGATCGACTTCAAGGATCTCAACACCCTGAAGGCCTACATCTCCGAAACCGGCAAGATCGTTCCGAGCCGTATCACCGGCACCAAAGCCAAGTATCAGCGTCAGCTGGCTACCGCTATCAAGCGCGCCCGCTACCTGGCCCTGCTGCCCTACACCGACAGCCACGGCCGTTGATCTCGGTCGGTCGACCTAGGTAAGGAATAGATCGCAATGCGCGCTCTGGCTGAGTTCATCATGCGCGGTCGCATGCAGGCCACCCTGGTGGTGGCGGGTGCTGCGGCCCTGCCCATGATGTTTTGGCTGAGCGCAGCCGCCGGCAGCCTGGTGCTGCTGCGGCGTGGTATGAACGATGCTCTCGGCATTATTGCCTGGGCTCTACTGCCGGCCCTCGGCTGGTGGTACTTCGGCGAACCGCGCACCCTGATGGTGTTGCTCGGTGCGTTGGGGTTGGCCCTGGTACTGCGTTCCAGCGTGTCCTGGACGCGGGTGCTGATGATCAGCGTGGCGCTGGGTCTGCTGTACGGCCTGGTGCTGGGCGCGGTGTTCCGCGAGCCTATTACCGCCATGGCGGGTGAGCTGCAGAAGCTCATGCCGCAGGTGATGGGCGCCGTCTATTCGCAGTTGGCGGAAGACGAGCGAGCGCGCCTGGGAGCTATGGTCGCGCCGGTCCTGACCGGCCTGATCGCGGCGCTGCTGCAACTGGTCAGCGTGCTGAGCCTGATGCTCGGTCGCTACTGGCAGGCAGCCCTGTACAACCCCGGTGGTTTCGGTGGCGAGTTCCGCGCCGTGAAACTGCCGGCGGCACTGGCTTTCGGCCTGCTGGCCGCCATGTTGCTGGGTCCGAACCTGGGCCTGGAGCTGGCGATGCTGACGCCGATCTGCAGCGTGCCGCTGGCTTTTGCCGGCCTTGCCTTGGTGCACGGTCTGGCAAAGCAGGGTGGACTGGCCGGTTTCTGGCTGGTGGGGCTTTACCTGTCGCTGCTGCTGTTCATGCAACTGATCTATCCAATACTGGTGGTTTTGGCCATCGTCGACAGTCTGATTGATTTTCGTGGTCGCAAGGCGCGCAAGAATGGCGCCGGCCCCGCGAACGGTGAAGGTTAAAAGTTAAGAGGTAAGACTCAAATGGAAGTCATCCTGCTCGAAAAAATCGCCAACCTGGGCAACCTGGGCGACAAGGTGAACGTAAAGTCCGGCTACGGCCGTAACTACCTGCTGCCGCAAGGCAAGGCCACCGCTGCTACTGCCGCGAACGTTGCTGCGTTCGAAGCTCGCCGCGCTGAGCTGGAAAAGCAGGCTGCTGACAAGAAGGCCACCGCCGAAGCTCGCGCTGCCCAGCTGTCTGAACTGGAAGTGACCATCACTGCCAGCGCTGGCGACGAAGGCAAGCTGTTCGGTTCCATCGGCACTCACGACATCGCTGACGCCCTGACCGCCGCTGGCGTTCCGGTTGCCAAGGCTGAAGTCCGCCTGCCGAACGGCACCATTCGCCAAGTTGGCGAGTACGACGTTGCTCTGCACCTGCACACCGACGTCGAAGCTGCGGTCAAGCTGATCGTGATCGCTGGCTAAGCAAGCCGTCGAGTGGACTTGCACTCAGGTGCAGGGCCGCTAACATCGGGCACGTCATTGCGAAAGCGATGACGTGCCCGATGTCTTTCTACCCCAAGATTTTCCGAGCCCATGAACGATATCTCCGTCCCGGAACAGTTCGACCTGCAAACTTCCGCCCTGAAAGTGCCGCCGCACTCCATCGAGGCCGAGCAGGCCGTCCTCGGGGGCCTGATGCTGGACAACAACGCCTGGGAGCGCGTGCTCGACCAGGTGTCCGACGGCGACTTCTACCGTCACGATCATCGGCTGATCTTCCGCGCCATCTTCAAGCTGGCCGAGCGCAACATGCCGTTCGACGTGGTGACCTTGTCCGAGCAACTGGACAAGGAAGGCCAACTGCCCCAGGTCGGCGGCCTGGCCTACCTCGGCGAGCTGGCCAAGAACACGCCGTCCGTAGCCAACATCAAGGCCTACGCCCAGATCATTCGCGAGCGCGCCACACTGCGCCAGCTGATCGGCATCAGCACCGAGATTGCCGATAGCGCCTACGCCCCCCAGGGACGTACTGGCGAAGAGATCCTCGACGAAGCCGAGCGACTGATCTTCCAGATCGCCGAAGCGCGCCCGAAGACCGGCGGCCCGGTGGGCATCAACGACATCCTGGTCAAGGCCATCGACCGCATCGACGAGCTGTTCAACAACGGCGATGCCATCACCGGCCTGTCCACCGGCTTCAACGACCTGGACAACCTGACCAGCGGCCTGCAGCCGGCCGACATGATCATCGTCGCTGGTCGTCCGTCCATGGGTAAGACCACCTTCGCCATGAACCTGGTGGAAAACGCCCTGATGCGTAGCGACAAGGCGATCCTGGTGTATTCCCTGGAGATGCCCTCCGAATCCATCGTGATTCGTATGCTCGCGTCCCTTGGCCGCATCGACCAGACCAAGGTCCGCGCTGGCCGCCTGGACGACGACGATTGGCCGCGCCTGACTTCCGCGGTCAACCTGCTCAATGACCGCAAGTTGTTCATCGACGACACCGCCGGCATCTCGCCCTCCGAGATGCGTGCCCGTACCCGCCGCCTGGCGCGCGAGCACGGCGAGATCGGCCTGATCATGGTCGACTACCTGCAGCTCATGCAGATTCCCGGTTCCAGCGGCGACAGCCGGGTGAACGAGATCTCCGAGATCTCGCGCTCGCTCAAGGCCCTGGCCAAGGAGTTCAACTGCCCGGTGATCGCCTTGTCTCAGTTGAACCGGGGACTCGAACAGCGCCCGAATAAACGCCCGATCAACTCCGACCTTCGTGAATCCGGGGCGATCGAGCAGGACGCCGACATCATCCTGTTCGTGTACCGCGACGAGGTCTACCACCCCGAGACCGAGTTCAAGGGCGTCGCCGAGATCATCATCGGCAAGCAGCGTAACGGTCCATTGGGCACCGCGCGGCTGGCCTTCCTCGGCAAGTACTCGCGCTTCGAGAATCTGGCACCAGGTGCCTACAACTTCGAAGACGAATAAGTCGTGGATCAAAGAGAACGGGCGTCCAGGCGGTATGATGGGCGCCCGTTTTCGTTCATGAGCCTGTCTCAATGCGCCCGCTGATCGCTGCCGTCGACCTCTCCGCCATCCGCCACAACTACGCCCTGGCCAAGCGCTGCGCACCTGGCCGGCAGGCCTTCGCGGTGGTCAAGGCAAATGCCTACGGCCATGGCGTGCGTGAGGTCGTCAGCAGTCTGCACGGTGAGGCTGATGGCTTTGCCGTGGCGTGCCTGGAAGAAGCTGCCGAAGTCCGCGCCCTGGACGACGAAGCGCGAATCCTCTTGCTGGAAGGCTGCTTCGAACCGGCCGAGTACCAACTGGCCTCCCAGCTCGGCCTGGACATGGTCGTGCAAGGGGCGGAGCAGGCTGAAGCGCTACTCGCGTCCGAGCTGGCGAGGCCGCTGAACGTCTGGCTCAAGCTCGATTCCGGCATGCACCGCCTCGGCTTCGCCGCAGACGAACTGCGCCGCTGGCATGGCCACCTGCGTGGCGCTACCCAGGTGGCCGAACTCAACCTGATCAGCCACTTCGCCTGCGCTGACCTGCGTGGTCACAGCCTCAACGAGGTGCAGCTGGACAGCTTCCTCGACCTGCTGAGCCTGGACTTCGACCAGCGCAGCCTGGCCAACTCGGCGGCCATCCTGACCCTCCCCGCCGCGCATATGGACTGGCTGCGTCCCGGCATCATGCTTTACGGCGCCTCGCCGTTTGCCGATCTCAGTGCTGCCGATCTTGGCCTGAAACCGGCCATGAGCCTCAGCGCCCAGCTGATCGCCGTGCGCGAAATCGCAGCGCGCGAAGCGGTGGGATATGGCGCTACCTGGGAAGCGGCTCGGCCGTCGCGCATTGGCACCGTCAGCTGCGGCTATGCCGATGGCTACCCGCGTCATGCGCCCAATGGCACTCCGGTCGTGGTCAATGGTCGTCGCGTGCCCCTGGCAGGGCGTGTATCCATGGACATGCTGGCGGTGGATCTCAGCGACATGCCGGAGGCCCGTGTCGGTGATCCGGTGGAGCTTTGGGGCGCTCAGTTGCCGGTGGATGAACTGGCCCAGGTCTGCGGCACCATCGGCTACGAGCTGTTGACCAAGGTTACTGCGCGCGTGCCACGCCGCTATCTGGCCTGAATCGTCCTGCTTGAACGCCTTGCCGCTCTGGTGGTTCGAGCGGTGGGAGCGAATGGGTGGTGACGCGGTCCCTACAGCAACCCGCTGCGAATCTTCAGCACATCCAGTTGCAGGCTGGCCTCGCTGGACAGCTCGCCATCTTCGCCAAACACCGCCAAGCCTGAGCGGCCGCGGGCCTTGACCTTGTACAGGGCCTGGTCGGCGGTCTGGTAGAGCCCGGAGAAATGCCGGGCATGCTGCGGGTAGAGGGCGACGCCGATGCTGATGCTCACTGACAGCTTCTCTGCGCCGTAGCACATGGGGGCCGCCAGCTCTTCCAGCAGACGATGGGCCACATCGACGGCCTCGGCTTGGGCGTCCGGCCCGCCGATCAGCACGGCGAACTCGTCACCGCCCAAGCGCGCGACCGCATCGCCCCCGCGCACATGTTCGCGCAGGCGTCGACCTATGGTTCGCAGCATTTCATCGCCAGCGTCGTGGCCGAAGCGGTCGTTGATCGGCTTGAAGTGGTCGAGGTCGATCAGCATCAGCGCCAGCGGCTCGTCGTGACGCTTGGCGTTGGCCAGGGCCGACTCAGTGCGCTCGATCAGATAGCGGCGGTTCGGCAGCTCGGTCAGGGAGTCGTGGAAGGCGGCGTGTTCCAGCGCCCGCTCACGCTCGCTGAGGCGCTGGTTGGCCGCGGCCAACTCGGCGGTACGCGTGGTGACAGCAGTCTGCAGTTCGTCCGCGCTGGCCTGCATCTGTGCCAGGCGTGCGGTCTTCTCGCGGTCGGCCTGCTCCAGGGCGGCGGCGCGCTCCTGCTTGAGCATCTGGATGCGGTAGGCCAGCGCGAAAGAGAACAGGATCGACTCCGCGGCGACGGCAACGGGGAACATGTAGGCGGTGAAGTTGATCGGCTCGATCAACCCGGCGGCACGCATTACCAGTACCGCGGTACTGATCAGCACGGTGCCGTAGCCGATCAGGTAGAAGCGCGCCGGAATGAAGCCCTGGCGCCAACGGATCACCGCAATGATCAGGGCAGTGGGCACGGTGACGATAGGGGTAATGGCGATCAATATCGCGCCCTCGGCCCGGTAGCCGAAGACGTTGATCACGATGGCGATGGCGTAGAGCACGCAGGCCACGTTGAACAGGCGATCGGCCCAGCGCAGGCTCCTGCGGGTGTAGAGCAGCTCCTGGGTGAATCGCATCACGAAGATGCCCCAGAGCGAGGGGAGGGTGATGCGGTCCAGCCAGACGGGTACCGGCGCATCCGGCCAAAAATACTGGAAGCCGTGCCCGGTCATGCTGAGGATGAAAATCAACGCCGACGCGGTGGCCAGCACGTACCAGAGGTAGGCGGTGTCGCGCAGTGCCGCGAGGATGAACAGGTTGTACAGGAGGAGCGCCAGGATCACCCCGTAAACCAGGCCGAAACCCAGGTTCTCGGTGGACTTCAGCTCCTTCAGGTCATCCAGCTGCCACACCTTCAGCGGGAAGGAGTTGCCCGCCGGGTCGTAACTGCGGAAGTACAGGGTCAGGGGCTGGGCGTCGATCTCCGGCAGCTTGAACAGCATGCGCCTGTAGGAATAGTCGCGGGTTTCCGCGAAGGGCAGGACCTCACTGGTCTCCTTGCGACTCCAGCCGCCTTGGCCATCCGGCAGGAACAGGCTGACCCGATATACCGTGATGCCGGAGTTCTCCAGCCACCATTGCTGCGGCGCGTCGCTGCTGCGGCGGAGTTGCACCCTTACCCACCAGACGCTGCGGCTCTGGCCGACGGTCGCGCGGCCATTGGCCGGGGTGAAGCGCTGCTGTACCTCGGGGGCGGCCATGTCCTGGATGTCCAGCGTGCCATCCGGGTCTTCCAGCAGGTCAATCGCCCCGTTGAGCGTCGCACCGCTGCTCTGCGGCGTGAGTTCGAAGGCCGCCTGGGCTGGCAATGTCAGGCCCAACCAGCAAAGGAGCAGGAGGAGGGTCAGGGTCGGACGTGGCACCGCACATGCTCCTTGTAAGTTTTTTCCACTGCGGCTTGGCGGTATCTGTGTCGGCCGAAGTATAGCGATCTGGAGAATTTGTGATCACTGTGTACGCCATTTCCTACAGGCTTGCATTCAGGTCTAGAGGAAACCTAGCGGCAGCGTCGGATTTGCTCAAATTTTGTGCTATATTCCGCGCCCCGTGAAAAAGCCCGCTGGTCAAAAAATATGCAAGCTGCGAAGCCGCTGTTCGACTATCCGAAGTACTGGGCCGAGTGTTTCGGTCCCGCACCCTTCCTGCCGATGAGCCGGGAAGAGATGGATCAGCTCGGCTGGGACTCCTGCGACATCATCATCGTGACCGGCGACGCCTACGTCGACCACCCGTCCTTCGGCATGGCCATCATTGGTCGCCTGCTGGAAGCCCAGGGCTTTCGCGTGGGCATCATCGCCCAGCCGGACTGGCGCTCGAAGGACGACTTCATGAAGCTCGGCGAGCCGAATCTGTTCTTCGGCGTGGCTGCGGGCAACATGGACTCCATGATCAACCGCTACACCGCGGACAAGAAGATTCGTTCCGACGACGCCTACACCCCTGGCGGACTCGCCGGCAAACGGCCGGACCGCGCCAGCCTGGTGTACAGCCAGCGCTGCAAGGAAGCCTATACCCACGTGCCGGTGATCCTTGGCGGCATCGAGGCCTCCCTGCGCCGCATCGCCCACTACGACTACTGGCAGGACAAGGTGCGCCGCTCCATCCTGATGGACGCCACGGCTGACATCCTGCTCTACGGCAACGCCGAGCGTGCCGTGGTGGAGATTGCCCAGCGCCTGTCCCACGGCCAGAAGATCGAAGACATCACCGACGTGCGTGGCACTGCGTTCATCCGTCGTGACACCCCCGCGGACTGGTTCGAGATCGACTCCACCCGCATCGACCGACCGGGCAAGATCGACAAGATCATCAACCCCTACGTCAACACCCAGGACACCGCTGCCTGCGCCATCGAGCAGGAAAAAGGCCCGGTAGACGACCCGCAGGAAGCCAAGGTGGTGCAGCTGCTGCCCAACCCGCATCTGACCCGCGACAAGACCGTCATCCGCCTGCCGTCCTTCGAGAAAGTGCGTAACGATCCGGTGCTCTACGCCCACGCCAACCGTGTGCTGCACCTGGAGACCAACCCCGGCAACGCGCGCGCCCTGGTGCAGCGCCATGGTGAGGTGGACGTCTGGTTCAACGCGCCGCCGATCCCGATGAGCACCGAAGAAATGGACTACGTCTTCGGCATGCCCTATGCGCGCGTCCCGCACCCCGCGTACGGCAAGGAGAAGATCCCGGCCTACGAGATGATCCGCTTCTCGGTGAACATCATGCGTGGCTGCTTCGGCGGCTGTACCTTCTGCTCCATTACCGAGCACGAAGGCCGCATCATCCAGAACCGCTCGGAAGAGTCGATCATCCGCGAGATCGAGGAAATCCGTGACAAGGTGCCCGGCTTCACCGGCGTCATTTCCGACCTGGGCGGCCCCACCGCCAACATGTACCGGATCGCGTGCAAGAGCCCGGAGATCGAGAAGCACTGCCGCAAGCCGTCGTGCGTCTGGCCGGGTATCTGCGAGAACCTCAACACCGACCACTCGGCGCTGATCCAGCTGTATCGCTCGGCCCGCGCGCTGCCCGGTGTGAAGAAGATCCTCATCGCCTCCGGCCTGCGCTACGACCTGGCCGTGGAGTCCCCCGAGTACGTCAAGGAACTGGTGACTCACCACGTCGGCGGCTACCTGAAGATCGCCCCGGAACACACCGAGGAAGGTCCGCTGGGCAAGATGATGAAGCCCGGCATTGGCTCCTATGACCGCTTCAAGCAGATGTTCGAGAAATACTCGAAGGAAGCGGGCAAGGAGCAGTACCTGATCCCCTACTTCATCGCCGCGCACCCCGGCACCACGGACGAGGACATGATGAACCTCGCCCTCTGGCTCAAGCGCAACGGCTTCCGCGCGGACCAGGTGCAGGCCTTCTACCCGTCGCCCATGGCCAGCGCCACCGCCATGTACCACTCGGGCAAGAACCCGCTGCGCAAGGTCACCTACAAGAGCGAAGGCGTGAAAATCGTCAAGAGCGAGGAGCAGCGCCGCCTGCACAAGGCCTTCCTGCGCTACCACGACCCGAAGGGCTGGCCGATGCTGCGCGAAGCGCTGGAGCGCATGGGCCGTGGTGACCTGATCGGCAACGGCAAGCACCAGCTGATCCCGGCCTACCAGCCAGCTACCGACGAGTACCACAGCGCCCGTCGCAAGAACTCCACCCCGGCCGGCAGCAAGAAGGTCGGCAAGGTGCTTACCCAGCACACCGGCTTGCCGCCCCGCGCCAGCGACGGCAGCAAGCCCTGGGATAAGCGCGAGCAGGCCAAGGCTGCGGCCTTCGCCCGCAAGCAGGCGGAGAACAAGGCCGCTGCGTCCGAGAAGGGCGGTGGCAAGAAAAAGCCGGCCAAGCGGCCGGTAGCGCCGCGCTGATCAGAACGCCAGCCTTCGGGCTGGCGTTTTGTATGTGCGCGTAGCACTGACTTTTCTTACCAGCTCATCGGAAACTTCTTATCAGAAGGGTAATTGGCACTATAGTGCCAATATTAATAAGAAGAGTCCGGTGCCTGCCCATGCGTTCGATTTCCCTCCTGGCCCTTGCGCTCCTGATTGCCGGTTGCGGTGATCAGGGCGAAGCCCCCGTGGCCCATGCCGATTTCCAGAAAGACCTCCAGGCCCGCCTGATCAAGGCCAAGCCCGGCACCGTCATCGAGATCCCCGCCGGTATCTGGCAACTGGACCGCGGCCTCAGCCTCAAAGTGAGCGGCGTGACCCTCAAGGGCGCCGGCATGGACAAGACCATCCTCAACTTCAAGGGCCAGAAGGCCGGCGCCGAGGGGCTGCTGGTGGACGCCTCGGACTTCACCATCGAAGACCTCGCCCTGGAAGACAGCAAGGGCGACGCCCTCAAGGTGGTGGGTGGCAAGAACATCGTCATCCGCAACGTGCGCACCGAATGGACCAACGGCCCGGCCACCGAGAACGGCGCCTACGGCATCTACCCGGTGCAGACCGATAACACCCTGATCGAAGGCGCAGTGGCCATCGGCGCGTCCGATGCCGGCATCTACGTTGGCCAGTCGCGTAACGTAGTGGTGCGCAACAGCCGCGCCGAGCGCAACGTCGCCGGCATCGAGATCGAGAACACCATCGGCGCCGACGTCTACGACAACGTCGCCACCGGCAACACCGGCGGTATCCTGGTGTTCAACATGCCCAACCTGCAGCAGCCCGGGCACGGCACCCGCATCTATCGCAACCGGGTCGAGGGCAACAACCACGACAACTTCGGCCACAAGGGCACTCCGGTGGCCAGCGTGCCGGCCGGTTCCGGCGTGGTGATCAACTCCAACGACGATGTGGAAATCTTCGACAACGACATCGGCCATCACCGCACCGCCAATGTCATCGTCAGCAGCTACTTCAGCACCGGCTACAGCGACCTTTCCACCAGCGAGGACTTCGACCCCTACCCAGAGCGCATCGCCATCCATGGCAATCGTTTCGGCCCCGCTGGCGACAGCCCCGACCACCTCGAACTGAAAGCCCTCAAACTCGCCAAGTTCGGCCTCAATGGTCGCTTGCCGGACATTCTCTGGGACGGCTACGTGAACCCCGTGAAACTGGTGGGCGGCAAGCTGCCAGCGGAACTGGGCATCTGCGTCGACAACGGTGCGGCCACCCTGGTCAACGTCGACGGCCCGAATAATTTCCAGAACATCAGCACTGACATGAGCGCCCACCGCTGCAAATTGCCGCCGCTGCCTGAAGTGGTGCTGGCCAGCGCGGTGGAGAACAAGGGCTCATGAGGCGCGCGCTCGGCCTGATGCTGGTGCTGCTGGCCGGCTGCGACCAGCAATCTGATCCGCTCTACCTGCCTGAAGGTGAGGCCTACCCGGAAAAACTCAGTGGCTGGGGGATGGTGCAGCGCGCCAACGGCCATCTGCAGCCGGCCGCCGAGGCCCTGGCGTATGACCTCAATACGCCGCTGTTCAGCGACTACACCCACAAGCTGCGCACCGTCTGGCTGCCGCCGGGCCAGGCCGCCCGCTATGGCGCGGAGCGCTTCGATTTCCCGGTCGGCACCGTGCTCACCAAAACCTTCTACTACCCGACGGATGGCCAGGGCCGCCTGCTGAAGACCTCGCGTGATGAGCGCGACCCGGCCCAGGCGCTGGCGCTGGCGAAGGTGAAGCTGATGGAAACCCGCGTGCTGCTGCGTCAGCGGCAGGGTTGGGTGGCGTTGCCCTATGTGTGGGACGACGCACAGCAGGACGCGACCCTGGAGTGGGCGGGCGCCAGCGCAGCTCTGGAACTGCACGACGAGCATGGGGGCACGCTGGCGGTGGACTACCAGGTGCCCGACGCCAACCAGTGTGCCGGCTGCCACGAAGAGCGCCACGGCGAAGGCGTTCAGCCCCTGGGCCCCAAGGCACGTCACCTGAACCGTGACCTGGCGTATCCGGAGGGTGTGGAAAACCAGCTGCAACGCTGGCAGCGCCGGGGGCTGCTGCAGGGGCTGCCGGCGCACGAGAACATCCCGCGCAATGCGCAGGCCAGTGCGCCGCGCCTGGCAGAAAGCCTGGAGCAGCAAGCGCGCAGCTACCTCGACATCAACTGCGCCCACTGCCACAACCCCAAGGGGCCGGCGCGCACTTCGGGGCTCTACCTCGACGCGGCCACTCCGCTGGGCATTCCCTACGGCCTGTGCAAGCAGCCGGTGGCGGCGGGCAAGGGCTCCGGGAATCGTCTGGTGGACATCCACCCCGGCCAGCCAGACGCCTCGGTGCTGATCTATCGAGTCGAGAGCACCGACCCCAGCGTGATGATGCCCGAGCTCGGCCGCTCCACCGCCCACCGCGAAGGGCTGGAACTGTTGACGCGATGGATCGCCGGGCTACCGGGAGGGTGTTGAGCCCCCACGGATGTCGTCGTGCTCGGTAGCTGCTTATACCCAATCAGCCTAACCAGCCTTTCGCGAATTCCCTTCTTCTTCATCTTCGGCCGCTAGGCTTGAACCTCACCCGTCGGCCGACCGCGAACCATTTTTGTGCGGCCGGTGCATCCGGGTGCACAGGCAGCCCTTTTCCGGTGCTCGGAGGGGCCGAAATTCACGGTTTGGGGGCTGGCACAAGTCTTGCGCGACTCCCAGCATCGCCCAGGCTCGCAGGAGGCACGCCGTGTCGATCCATGTCGCACTGCATCACGTCACCCACTATCGCTACGATCGTGAGGTCAACCTCGGTCCGCAGGTCATCCGTCTGCGGCCGGCACCCCACAGCCGCACGCGCATCCTCGGCTATTCGCTGAAGGTGGCGCCGGGCAAGCACTTCATCAACTGGCAGCAAGACCCCCAGGGCAACTACCTGGCGCGTCTGGTGTTTCCGGAAAAGACCCGCGAGTTGAAGGTGGAAGTGGACCTGGTTGCCGAAATGGCCGTGTTCAACCCCTTCGACTTCTTCCTCGAGCCCTATGCCGAGCAGATCCCCTTCAGCTACACCACCGATGACCAGCGCGAACTCGCGCCTTACCTGAGCCGCTTGCCGGCCACGCCGTTGTTCGCCGACTACCTCACGCGCATCGACCTCACACCCAAGGGCAGCGTGGATTTTCTGGTGGCGATCAACCAGCAGTTGTCGCGGGATATCCGCTATCTGATCCGGATGGAACCCGGAGTGCAGAGCCCGGAAGAGAGCTTGAAGAATGCGTCCGGTTCCTGCCGCGATTCCGCCTGGCTGCTGGTGCAGATCCTGCGGCACCTGGGCCTGGCGGCGCGCTTTGTCTCCGGTTACCTGATCCAGCTCACCGCCGACCAGAAGTCCCTCGATGGCCCCAGTGGCACCGAGGTGGACTTCACCGATCTGCACGCCTGGTGCGAGGTCTACCTGCCGGGCGCCGGCTGGGTCGGCCTGGACCCGACCTCCGGCCTGTTCGCCGGGGAGGGGCACATTCCGCTCGCCTGCAGCCCGGAGCCGTCCTCGGCGGCGCCCATCAGCGGCGCGGTGGATGAAAGCGAGTGCGAGTTCTCCCACGACATGCGCGTCGAGCGGGTCTGGGAAGCGCCGCGGGTGACCAAGCCCTACAGCGACGAACAGTGGCAGGCCATTCGCGAACTGGGGGCGCGTATCGATGCCGACCTCGCGGCGGGCGACGTACGCCTGACCATGGGCGGCGAACCCACCTTCATCGCCATCGACTACCCCGACGACCCGGAGTGGAACACCGCTGCCCTGGGTCCGAACAAACGCCGGCTGGCCGCCGACCTGTTCCATCGCCTGCGCGGGCACTATGCGGCCCAGGGGCTGGTGCACTTCGGCCAGGGCAAGTGGTACCCCGGTGAGCAGCTACCACGTTGGTCGTTGAACTGCTTCTGGCGCAAGGACGGGGAACCCATCTGGCAGGACCCGGCCCTGTATGCCGACGAAAGCCGTAGCTACGGTGCCGACACCCGCCTCGCGGCGCGCTTCCTCAGTCGCGTGGCCAACCGTCTCGGCGTATCGGGCGAGCATCAGTTTCCGGCCTTCGAGGACTGGCTCTACTACCTTTGGCGCGAGCGCACGCTGCCGAGCAACGTCACGCCGGAAGATGCCCGCCTGGCCGACCCGCTGGAGCGCGAGCGCCTGCGCCGGGTATTCGAACGCGGCCTGGGCGAGGAGGTTGGCCAGGTGCTGCCGCTGGGACGCAACGCGGCCGGGGACGCCTGGGAAAGCGGCCGCTGGTACCTGCGCGATGAGCATTGCCGGTTGATCCCCGGCGATTCACCCCTGGGCTACCGTCTGCCGCTGGATTCCCAACCCTGGGTCAACGAGGCGGATTACCCCTACGTGAACCCGGCAGATCCCAGCCAGACCTTCCCGCCGCTGCGCCGTTCGGCGCTGATCCGTGAGCAACTGCGTGATGGCGCGCCGGGGGCTCAGGGTGATTTCCGCGAGCCTGTCCGTCACCAGTCTGCAGTCGGCATCACGCGCACCGCCCTCTGTGCCGAACCCCGCGAAGGGCGGCTCTACCTGTTCATGCCGCCCCTGGGCGAGCTGGAGGCCTATCTGGAGCTGGTGGCGGCCATTGAAGCCACGGCCGGCGAACTGGGCTGCCCTGTGCTGTTGGAGGGCTACGAGCCGCCCGGCGACCCGCGCCTGACCAACTTCCGTGTCACCCCCGACCCCGGTGTGATCGAGGTGAACATCCATCCTTCGGCCAACTGGGACGAACTGGTGGAGCGCACCGAATTTCTCTACGAGGCGGCGCGGCAGTGCCGGCTGTCCAGCGAAAAGTTCATGGTCGACGGCCGTCACGTCGGGACCGGCGGTGGCAACCACTTTGTCCTGGGGGGCGTCACCCCGGCGGATTCCCCCTTCCTGCGCCGACCGGACCTGCTGCGCAGCCTGATCAGCTACTGGCACAACCATCCGTCGCTGTCCTACCTGTTCTCTGGCCTGTTCATCGGCCCCACCTCCCAGGCGCCACGGGTGGACGAGGCGCGCAACGATGCGCTCTACGAACTGGAAATCGCCTTCAGGCAGATGCCCGAACCCGGCACCGACTGCCCGCCTTGGTTGGTGGACCGGCTGCTGCGCAACCTGCTGGTGGATGTCACCGGCAACACGCACCGCGCCGAGTTCTGCATCGACAAGCTTTACTCGCCGGACAGCAGCAGCGGTCGTCTCGGCCTGCTGGAACTGCGCGCCTTCGAGATGCCGCCCCATGCACGCATGAGCCTGGCCCAGCAACTGCTGCTGCGGGGGATGGTGGCGCGTTTCTGGGACGAACCCTATACGCCACCGAAACTGGTGCGCTGGGGGACTGAGCTGCATGATCGCTTCCTGCTGCCGCACTTCGTCCAGCAGGACCTCGAGGACGTGGTCCACGAGTTCAACGCCGCGGGCTATCCCCTGCGCGCTGAATGGTTCGCACCGCACTTCGAGTTCCGCTTTCCTAAGTACGGCGATTTCCAGGTCAAGGGCATCGACCTGGAGCTGCGCCAGGCCCTGGAACCCTGGCATGTACTGGGAGAAGAGGGCGCCAGCGGCGGTGCCGTGCGCTATGTGGATTCCTCGCTGGAGCGGGTTCAGGTGAAGGTCACCGGCATGCCGCCGGACCGTTATGTGCTCACCTGCAATGGCGAGCCAGTGCCGTTGCGGCCCACCGGGCGGGGCGGCGAATTCGTCGCCGGTGTGCGCTACCGCGCCTGGCAGCCGGCTTCCTGCCTGCAGCCCACCATCGGCGTTCACGCGCCCCTGGTGTTCGACCTGGTGGACACCTGGATGCAGCGCTCCCTGGGCGGCTGCCAGTACCACGTCGCTCATCCTGGCGGACGCAGCTACGACAGCTTCCCGGTGAACGCCTACGAGGCGGAAAGCCGGCGACTGGCGCGCTTCTTCCGCCATGGGCACACACCGGGCAAACTGCAGGTCACTCCACCTCGAGCCGACGACGAACTGCCCATGACCCTGGACCTGCGTCGCCGCTAAACGGTGCGCGTGGCGCCCCGGCCGCCGGTATGGCGGCCGGGCGTCGCGCTGTCCGCTAAAGTTTCCCTGCTGCCCATCTGCCGAGCCCTTTGATGTCCGATCTGCTAGCCAACTATCCCCTGACCGCCACGGCCTACCACGAACTGCTGGATGCCGAGGGCCAGGTGCGCCCGCACTGGAAGCGCCTGTTCCAGCAGCTCGAGCGCAGCAGTCCGGCGCAGATGCAGCAGCGTCAGGAATTGCTGGCGCGGCAGATCCAGGAAAATGGCGTCACCTATAACGTCTACGCCGATCCCAAGGGCACCGACCGCCCCTGGGAGCTGGACCTGCTGCCCAACCTGCTCTCGGCCGAAGAATGGCAGCCTATCGCTGCGGGCGTGGCGCAGCGCGCGCGCCTGCTCAATGCGGTACTGGCCGACCTCTATGGCGAGCAACGCCTGTTGGCCGAAGGGCTGTTGCCCAGCGAACTGGTGTACGGTCATCCCAACTTCCTCTGGCCCTGCCAGGGTGTGCAGCCGCCGGGCGGCATTTTCCTGCACAGCTATGCGGTGGACCTGGCCCGCGATGCGGATGGCCGCTGGCATGTACTGGCCGACCGCACCCAGGCGCCCTCCGGTGCTGGCTATG
Organism: Pseudomonas sp. D(2018); assembly: GCF_005502555.1. Lineage (NCBI taxonomy): Bacteria > Pseudomonadati > Pseudomonadota > Gammaproteobacteria > Pseudomonadales > Pseudomonadaceae > Pseudomonas > Pseudomonas sp. D(2018). The sequence continues at coordinate 126,475 of NZ_SCOK01000003.1, read as the reverse complement.
CCCTGGAGAACCGGCAGATCGTCTCCCGCGCCTTGCCGGAGCTGTACCGCGACCTGCGCGTGCAGTACCTGGCCGGCTACTTCCGCACCCTGCAGGAAACCCTGATCCGCCAGGCCCCCAGCGATGGCGAGACGCCCCTGGTGATTCTGCTGACCCCCGGCCGCTTCAACGAAACCTACTTCGAACACCTCTACCTTGCGCGCCAGCTTGGCTTCCCGCTGGTGGAGGGTCACGACCTGACGGTGCGCGACGCCACCCTCTACCTCAAGACCCTTGGCGGCCTGAAGCGCGTCCATGCCGTTTTGCGTCGCCTCGATGACGACTACTGCGATCCGCTGGAACTGCGCACGGACTCGGCCCTGGGCGTGCCCGGCCTGCTGGACGCGGTACGCAAGGGACGGGTGCTGGTGGCCAACGCCCTGGGCAGCGGTGTGCTGGAGTCGCCGGGGTTGCTGGGCTTCCTGCCGAAGGCCAGCCAGTATTTGCTGGGCGAGAGCCTGCTGTTGCCCACCGTAGGCACCTGGTGGTGCGGCCTGGGGCCGGTGCTGGGCAAATCGCTGGAAGGCCTGGCCGGACTGGTGATCAAACCAGCGTTCCCCAGCCAGAGCTTCGAGCCGCTGTTCGGCCATGCCCTGGAAGACGGTGCGCTGCTGGCCCTGCGCAAGCGCCTGCAGGCCCATCCCCATGCCTATGTCGCCCAGCGCATGGCACAGCTGTCCCAGGCCCCGATCTGGCAGGGGAATGGAGAAGCGGGGGAAATACAGTCGCGGGCCATCGGTATGCGCGTGTTCGCCGTGGCCAGCGCCGATGGCAACTATTGGGTCATGCCCGGCGGCCTGACGCGGGTGGCTTCGGCGGCGGACGCCGAGGTGGTTTCCATGCAGCGCGGTGGCGCCAGCAAGGACACCTGGGTGCTGGCCGACTTGCCGGTCGTAGGCGAGCCGTTGCGCCCGCGCACCCTCGGCGTGCGCGACCTGATTCGGCAGGACCCCTATCTGCCGTCGCGGGTGGTGGAGAACCTCTACTGGTTCGGCCGCTATGGCGAACGCTGCGATGACGGTGCGCGCCTATTGCGCGTGGTGCTGTCGCGATACGTGGATGCCGACGGGGATGAACGGGCGCTGCAATCGGCCCTGCAGTTGGCTGGCGCCATTGGCCTGCTGCCCCCGGGCGAGGAACCCCTGGAGCAGCGCTTGCTGGCGGCGCTGCTGGACGACGAATGGCCGAGCAGCGTCAGCGCCAACCTGCGCCGCCTGCATTGGGCCGCGGCTCAGGTCCGTGGCCGGCTGTCGCGGGAGAACTGGCACGCGGTGCTGGAGCTGCACCGCGAGGCCCAGGCGCTTGATCCGAAACGCACCGATCTGGGCGAGGCCCTGGAGTTCCTCAACCGCCTGCTGATGTCCCTGGCCGCGCTGTCCGGCTTTGCCCTGGATGACATGACCCGCGACGATGGCTGGCGCTTCCTGATGATCGGCCGCCGCATCGAGCGGGTGCAGTTCTATGCCGACAGCATCGCCGGCTTCCTCGAAGGCGGAGACGCCTGGGATCAGGGTGCCCTGGAGTGGCTGCTGGAACTGGGCAACAGCACCATCACCTATCGCTCGCGCTACCTGGCTTCACCGCAACTGATCCCGGTGCTCGACCTGCTCCTGCTGCACGAGCAGAACCCCCATGCCCTGCGCTTTCAGTTGCAGGCGCTGGAGCGCTCGCTGGGACGCCTGCACCTGGAGTTCGGCGCGCCCCAGGAGTTGGTGCTGAGTGGTTTGATCGGGCGCCTGCTGGCCTTCGACCTGGCCACCCTGGAAGACCCGTTGTTCGGCAGCGAGAGCCTGGATGAGGTGCTTGCCGGGCTGGCTGGCCTGCTGCGGGAGATCGCGCAGAACGTCGGACTGGTCTCCGATCGGCTCGGATTGCGCTATTTTGCCCACGTCGACGACGTCAGCCAGCAAACGGTATCCACCTGATGCGTGCACAAGCCCACTCCATCGCCCCCGTGCAGGGTGCCCGCTACCAGGTGTTCCACGACACCCACTACCGCTATTCGGCGCCGGTGTCGTTGTCCCAGCAGTTGGTGCACCTGTGGCCGCGGGACTGCCCATGGCAGCAGTGCAGTGGCCAGCAATTGCTGGTCACCCCCGAGCCGACCTTGCGCCAGGACCTGCTGGATGTGTTCGGCAACCCGCTGACGCGCCTGGCTTTCGAGCGTCCCCACGACGAGTTGCAGGTGAATACCCGCCTGCAGGTCGAGGTGCTGCCCCATGGCCCGTCGGACCTGGCCGCCTCGCCACCCTGGGAGCTGGTGCCGGCAACCCTGGCATACACCGGCCGGGCGCTGTCCCCCACTGAGCTGGACGCCTGCCGTTATCGGGTGGAATCGCCTTACGTACGTATCAAGCGCCAGTTCGCCGAGTTCGCCGCGGGCTGCTTCCCCGCCGGCAGGCCGCTGCTGCAGGGCACGGCGGCACTGATGGAGAAGATTTTCAGCGAGTTCGCCTTCGATGCCGAGGCGACCCAGGTGGCGACGCCGCTGACCGAAGTGCTGGAGCGCCGTCGTGGCGTCTGCCAGGACTTCGCCCACCTGATGCTGGCCTGCCTGCGCTCCCGTGGGCTGGCGGCGCGCTACGTCAGCGGCTACCTGCTGACCCAGCCGCCCCCCGGCCAGCCGCGCCTGATCGGCGCTGATGCCTCCCACGCCTGGGTCTCGGTGTATTGCCCGCGCAATGGCTGGGTGGACTTCGACCCCACCAACAACATCCTGCCCAACCTGGAACACATCACCCTGGCCTGGGGCCGCGATTTCTCCGATGTCTCGCCCCTGCGCGGCGTCATCCTTGGCGGTGGCAGCCATGACCCGGAAGTGCGGGTGACCGTCATGCCGCTCTGGGAACTCGCGATCTGACGCCTTGCCCTTCGTAGGATGGCTGGAGCGGAGCGATACCCATCAGGCGCGATCAATGGGTTTCACAGGCCCGCCAAGCGCCGCTGGCTCCATCCTGAATGAAGCTCACTGCGCCGTCGGCAAGCACTTTGCCGGCGCCGTGCTAGCTTTTTCGGGGCCACTTCTCTCCTGCAAGGTGCTTTGCCATGGATGAAACAACCCTCGTTAATGTAGGTACCGAGAAGGTCAGCGCGTTCATGACCACGGTCACGCAGTACGCCACCACCTTCGGCATCAAGATTCTCGCGGCCATCGCCTTCTGGGTAGTCGGTCGCTGGCTCATCGGTTTTGCGGTCGGCCTGGTCCAGCGTTCCCTGGAGCGGCAAAAGGTTGACCCGACGGTGCTGCGTTACGTCGGCTCGTTCATCACCGTGACCCTGAACATCCTCCTGGTGGTGGGTATCCTCGGCTTCTTCGGCATCCAGACCACCAGCCTGGCGGCGCTGATCGCGGCGGTCGGTCTGGCCATCGGTATGGCCTGGTCGGGGCTGCTGGCCAACCTGGCGGCGGGCGGCTTCATCATCGTCCTGCGGCCGTTCAAGGTGGGGGACTTCATCAGCGCCGGCGGCGTGGTTGGCACGGTGAAGGAGATCGGCCTGTTCGCCACCACCATTAACACCCCGGACAACGTGATGACCCTGGTGGGCAACAACAAGATCTTCAGCGACAACATCCAGAACTTCAGTCACAACACCTTCCGCCGGGTCGAGTTGAAGGCCCAGCTCTCCGGCGCCGCCGACTACCAGGCAGCCGTGGCGTTGCTCAAGCAGCGTATTGCGGCGATCCCCAACGTGCTGAGCGATCCGCCGGTGGATGTGGAAATCCTCGAGTTCAACCTGGTGGGTCCGGTGCTGGCGGTGCGTCCTCATTGCCATAACGACAACTACTGGCAGGTGTATTTCGATGCCAACCGGGTGATCAAGGACTCGCTGGGCGGTGCCGACTTCCCCGCGCCGATGCCGGCGCAGACCATCATCATGCAGCAGCCGCAGGCTTGACCTGTGGCAGGCCTTCGGCCTGCTTGGCGAATGAACTCGCCCCTACAGGAAACGCGCTCAGCCTAACCTTGGCATGGTCCGCACCCTATCCCTTCTGGGAGAGGGTGTCGGAAAGGTGGACCGGTGACGCTTGGTCCACGCTACGGGGCCGCCGCTCAGTCCTTGCGCAGATGCAGGATCGGGAACGGCTTCCCCGAACCATCCACTTCCGAGCGGTCGTACTGCACGAACCCCAGGCGCAGGTAAAAGCCCACCGCCTGCGGATTATGTTCGTTCACGTCGACGCTGCGCGCGCCAAGCGCCATTGCGTGCTCCATCAGCGCGCGACCGATTCCCTGGCCGCGTTGGGCCGGATCGACGAAGAGCATCTCCACCTTCGTCCCGTCGGTGCCGACAAAGCCGGCAATGCAGCCATCGGTATTCCGCAGGCAGGCAAGCTCTACCGAATCCAGGTAGGCATCCCGTACCAGGGGCTTGAAGAACTGGATGTCGTCTTCGCAGAGGAAGTGGTGGGTGGCGCGTACGGCGCCTTCCCAGACCTCCACCAGGCGTTGGCGGTCGGTGGGAGAGAGGATCGTCAGGGTTTCGATTGCAGGGGTCATCCATGTCACCAGTGATGCTTGGCCTTGTTCCAGCGATACAGCAGGCGGGCGAAGGCCTTGTAGGCAAGTTGCGCGAGGCCGTGAATCACCGGCAGGGAGAATAGCCACGCCTTCCAGCGCTCGCGCGGCGAGTGGCGCCAGAGCACGATGAAGGCGTCCATCCCCATGTGCTTGACGCCCAGTTCGTCCACCAGGTGCAGACGTTCGCGGACGTACTCGAGATTTTCGCCGATTTCCTCCACCGCGCTGTTGTCCTGGTGGATATCGGCCCACTCCACCTGGCAGGCGGTGGTCTTGCCCATCTGGCCTTCGATCCCGGCTTTGCACACCGGGCAGGCGCTGTTGTAGTAGACCTTGATCCGCTCGTCGTCTTCCATGGGGCGCTCCTGCTCATGGGTTCGTCCCGACAGTCTAAGGCCGGGACGCGCACGCGGTCAGTGCGGCTTGCGGTCGACCCACTTGGGTGCGCTGCTGGGGCGCCAGGCTTCCAGGCGGTCCAGCAGGGTTTCGGGGTGACCGCCTACCTGCAGCATGCCGCGATGCTGGTCACGCACGAAGCGTTCTTCCACCAGGTGGTCGAGGAAGTCGGTGAGCTTGTCGTAGAAGCTGTTCACTTCCAGCAGGCCCAGGGGCTTGCTGTGGTAGCCCAGTTGGCCCCAGGTCCAGATCTCGAACAGCTCTTCCAGGGTGCCCAGGCCGCCGGGCAGGGCGATGAACGCATCGCTGAGTTCTGCCATACGCGCCTTGCGAGCGTGCATGCCGTCCACCACTTCCAGGCGGGTCAGGCCTTTGTGGCCGATCTCGGCGTCCATCAGGCTCTGCGGAATCACCCCGATGACTTCGCCGCCAGCAGCCAGGGCTGCGTCGGCCACGGTGCCCATCAGGCCGACTGCGCCGCCGCCGTAGACCAGGGTGATGCCGCGTTCGGCCAGGGTGTGTCCCAGGAGGGCGGCTGCTTCACGGTAGATCGGCTTGGCGCCGGGGCTGGCGCCGCAGAACACACAGATGGAACGCAAGGACATGGGGGACTCCTGGTGCGAAAAAAGCGCGCAAGAGTACCGGCTTCGTTCTCGTGCTCCAAGCTGCGTAAGTGGTCAGCTTCCGAACGGTAGGGGGAAGGATTAATCGGCGGAAGCGCCGCAGGCCCCGGCGGCATAGGCGGCGAGCAGGCTTTGCAGGAAGTTCATGGCGCATCTCCTTCTGGATGAATGGCGCCATGTTAGAGCGGCGTCCGGTGGTCCGCCGGTTGATTGCTTCGATTGCGGCGATAGATTAGGCCAGCTTCAGCAATTCCGCCGCTGTCATCCCCGACAGCCCCAGCAGGCAGAGCCCGCAGGCCAGGTAGGTGAGGCGATGCCAGAGGGTGGATGCGGCGCGGCGGAACCAGTCCACCAGGCCGGCGCAGATGAAGCACCAGAGCAGCGAAGACAGCATGAAACCGGCGAAGAATACCGCCAGGTGGGTCGGCGTTGGCTCGGCCACGCCGATCGCGGCCATGGCACCGCCCATTGCGGCCCAGTAGACAATGTTCTGCGGATTGGTCAGTGACAGCGCCGCGCCTGAGGCGAAGGCGCCGCCGCTGGCACCTGCTTCCTCGGTCGAAGGTTGCGGCGGGCGACGGGCGTCACGCAGGGACTGCAGGCCGAGCCAGCCCAGGTAGAGGGCGCTGGCGATGGTCAACGGGTAGCGCACTGCGGCGCTGTCCAGCAGCAGGGCGAGGCCGGTAAGGCCCAGGGCGGCCCAGGTGGCATCGCCCACCAGGGAGCCGATCTGCACCATCAGTGCGGGCTTGTAGCCGTCCCGCAGGCCGCGCCGCAGGGTCTCGCTGAAGACAGCGCCGGGCGCGGCATTGAATACGAAGCCAAGCAGCATGGCGGCAATGAAGAAGGACAGCATGAATCAGTTCCCTTGAAGGCTGAAGTGGAGGTTCATTGCCTCAGGTCATGGGGGTAGGCGCTCCCCTGGGGCAGTCTTCGGCCCGGGCATATTGCCCGGAACGTCAAGGAGACACCAATGATTCGCAAGTTCGCCGTCGCATCCGTGCTGGCCCTGGCCAGTGCGCCTTTGCTGGCCGCCGAGTGTGCCGTGGATGTGCAAGGCACTGACCAGATGAGTTTCGATACCAAGGAAATCAAGGTCAGCAAAAGCTGCAAGACCTTCACCGTGAATCTCAAGCACGTCGGCAAGCTGCCCAGGAACGTGATGGGCCACAACTGGGTGTTGAGCAAGACCGCCGATGCCACGTCGATCGCCTCCGAAGGCATCACGGTCGGCCTCGACAAGGATTACCTCAAGGCTGACGACCCACGCATCATCGCCCATACGAAGATGATCGGCGGCGGCGAGAGCGACAGCGTGACCTTCGACGTGGCCAAGCTGGCGGCCGGTGACGGCTATGAGTTCTTCTGCTCCTTCCCGGGCCACGTGTCGATGATGAAGGGAACCCTGGCCCTGGTCGACTGACCTCCAGGTGAATGCGAAAAGGCCGCTCCGTGTAGCGGCCTTTTCATTTGTGCAGAGGGAGTTCGCCCCTACGAACCGGCGGTCATCTTGAAAATGCCCTGGGCGTTGCTGCTGTCGAAGTTCAGGTCCAGGCGCGTGGTTTCCGGGTCAAGCTTGCGCTGGATGAACTCGACGAAGGAGCCCGGCACTTCACGTTGTACAGCGCGGCCGCTGCTGTCGATGAAATCCCGCTGCACCTGCACCGCGCGGTAGGCGGTCTGCATCACCCGGCCGGAGGTCGAGACTTCGATGCTGGCCTTCATCGGTCGGCCCTTGGCGTTCTGTTCATCCACCACCGCCTGCAGGTCGACGACGCGGTCAGTGAGGTGGTTGAACATATTCCCCTCGGTGGCGATCCAGGCCATTTCCACGCTTTCCTCGCGCAGCAGGTGATAGTCGTGGTCATGCACGACCCCGTGCTGGCGGTCGAAGGCTCGATAGAGCGCTGGCAGCAGGTGCATGGCCTCGGCGTAGCTGCACTGGCGCTGGCGCCAGAGGGTATCGAGGATGGCCTTGTGGCCGGCGTCCAGCGGGTCACGGCTGTCGCCCACTACGCGGCTCACCGCCAACTGGAAACTTTCACTGAAGCGACCCGGATGCAGTTCCGAGACGAAGAACTGGGCGATGTCCTCGGGGAGGTCCATCTGCCGGTAGGCGTAGCCGGTCATCTTCAGGCTGGTCAGCGGATACGTGCGCACATCGGCGAAGCCCAGGGGCTCCAGCAACCGGGCGAATGCCTGGCGGCCGCGGGGCAGGGCGCCGTTGTCCGGCCAGTCGACGGTGCGAATGGCACCATGGTCGAACACCACCTGGCGCCCCTTGGCCTGTTGCTCCTCCACATAGGTGCGGCCAATAGGCACTGCCTCCACCAGTTTGTGGAACAGGCAGAGGTTCAGCGCCTCGGCCAGCCAGGCGCGGTGCACGGCGGCGTCGCTGAATGGAAAGGCGGACAGGCCGGCGGGGATTTCCACATGGGCTTCGACCCAGCGGGCGGCGGGCTCGCCGATCACGCTGGCGACCAGGGCAAACAGGCGTTCGTTGGCAGGCATGGAACGATTCCGGGATGGAGAAAGGTGAGTCTATCCAAGCAGCCCGACTGCGTTGGGGCAAACGAAAAAAACCGGTGGGTTCATTCCGTTTTTTCCTGATGCCATGCGCGGTGGCAAGCACATTCAATGTAGGGGCGAATTCATCGCCAAGGGCAGCGCAGCGGCCCCGTTTATTCCTGATCCATCTGCTCCAGCATCCAGCGCACGAAGTCGCGCACCTTCGGTACTTCGGCAGCATGTTCAGGGTAGGCCAGGTAATAGGCATTGCGACTGGGCATGGGGTGGTCCCAGGGGATCACGAGCTTGCCTTCCTGCAGTTCCTCTTCCACCAGGAAGCGCGGCAACAGGGCCACGCCGCAGCCAGCCTGGGCGGCGCGGATGCACATGTAGGAGGTGTCGAAGCGCGGCCCGTGGTAGCTGTGCTCGGTCTGCCGGTCCTGGCTCTGGAACCATTCGTGCCAGGCCTCCGGGCGGGTGGCGTTCTGCAGCAGGACCAGTTCGGTGAGCTGGGTCGGCTCGGTGAAGGGCCGCTCGGGCATCGAGCCGGGCGCGCAGACCGGCACCACTTCCTCGCTGAACAGGCGGATGCACTCGGCGCCGGGCAGGGCGCCATGGCCGAAATAGAAGGCTACGTCGCTACGGCCCTGGACCAGGGCGTTGGGCTCCAGCTCGTTGCGCAGGTCCAGGTGAATATTCGGGTGACGCAGGCGCCAGCCCTTCAGCCGCGGGATCAGCCAGCGCGCGCCGAAGGTGGGTGGCGTGGCCACGCGCAGCACTTCGGTATCACCGCCGTAGGACAGCATGTAGTGGGTGGACATCTCCACCTGGGCGAGGATCTTGCGCACCTCGGTGAGGTACAGCGAGCCCGCCGGGGTCAGCTGCAGGCGTCGGCGCACGCGGCGGAACAGCAAGTGCTGGAGCAGTTCTTCGAGCTGCGCCACCTGCTTGCTCACCGCGCTCTGGGTCAGGTTCAGCTCCTCGGACGCACGTGTGAAGCTGAGGTGCCGGGCCACCGCTTCGAAGCATTGCAGGGCGGTGATCGAGGGCATGTGGCGTTTGAGCATCGGAATTTCTCGGGGCGGGCCGGATCATGAATTAACGGAATGATATGTGTCGGAAAGGTCGTTTGTTGGCAAGCCCTTTTCGCGGCTATTACTGACGCTGTTCCGATTCAGCACCGAACCGGTAGGAGCGAGCTTGCTCGCGAAGCGTTCGCCAGCAAGCTGGCGCCTACCGGGACCGTGCCATTACTCGCCGAAACAGGAGTTCCCATGGTTGCCGCACTGCTTGACCGCCTCGGTGTCGATTCATCCCTCTACCAGCAAGGCGATCACGCCGTTCATTCGCCCATCGACGGCAGCCGCATCGGCACCGTGCACCTGGAAGGCCGCGCCGAAGTCGAACAGAAGATCGCCCGCGCTGCCGAGGCCTTCCAGGCCTGGCGCAAGGTCCCGGCGCCGCGTCGCGGCGAGCTGATCCGCCAATATGGCGAAGCGCTGCGCCAGTACAAGGCCGAGCTGGGCGAACTGGTGTCCTGGGAAGCCGGCAAGATCACCCAGGAAGGCCTGGGTGAAGTGCAGGAAATGATCGACATCTGCGACTTCGCCGTCGGCCTGTCGCGCCAGCTCTACGGCCTGACCATCGCCTCCGAGCGCCCTGGCCACCACATGCGTGAAACCTGGCACCCGCTGGGTGTGGTCGGTGTCATCAGCGCGTTCAACTTCCCGGTCGCCGTCTGGTCGTGGAACGCCGCGCTGGCGCTGGTCTGCGGCAACCCGGTGGTGTGGAAGCCCTCGGAGAAGACCCCGCTCACCGCCCTGGCCTGCCAGGCGCTGTTCGAGCGCGTGGCGAAGAATTTCAGCGAAGCCCCGGCCTACCTCAGCCAGGTGGTGATCGGCGCCCGCGAAGCGGGCGAAGCCCTGGTGGACGATCCGCGTGTGGCACTGGTCAGTGCCACCGGCAGCACCCGCATGGGCCGCGAAGTGGCCCCGCGCGTGGCGGCTCGCTTCGCCCGTAGCGTGCTGGAACTGGGTGGCAACAACGCGATGATCCTCGCGCCCAGCGCCGACCTCGACCTGGCCGTACGCGCCATTCTCTTCAGCGCCGTCGGTACCGCCGGCCAGCGCTGCACCACCCTGCGCCGGCTGATCGCCCACGAATCGGTGAAGGCCGAGATCGTCGAGCGCCTGAAGGCGGCCTACGCCAAAGTGCGCATCGGCCACCCGCTGGAGGGCAGCCTGATCGGTCCGCTGATCGACAAGCCAAGCTTCGACGGCATGCAGCGAGCCCTGGAGCAGGCGTGTGCTGAAGGCGGCAAGGTGTTCGGTGGCGAGCGCCAGCTCGAAGCGCAGTTCCCCAACGCCTACTACGTGTCGCCGGCCATCGTCGAGATGCCGGGCCAGAGCGCCGTGGTCTGCCATGAAACCTTCGCCCCGATTCTCTACGTGATCGGCTATCGCGATTTCGACGACGCCATCGCCCTCAACAACGCCGTGCCCCAGGGTCTGTCGTCCTGCGTGTTCACCACCGACGTGCGCGAGGCCGAGCTGTTCCAGTCGGCAGTGGGCAGCGACTGCGGCATCGCCAACGTCAACATCGGCCCGAGCGGCGCGGAGATCGGCGGTGCTTTCGGTGGCGAGAAGGAAACCGGCGGCGGCCGCGAATCCGGCTCGGACGCCTGGAAGGCCTACATGCGCCGCCAGACCAATACCGTGAACTATTCCCACGAGTTGCCGCTGGCCCAGGGCATCACCTTCGACTGAGTGGGTTAAGGCCCTAAGGACTGCACCCCATGACCCTGCGCCAGGAATGCCTCTGGGAGTATCTGACGCCACAACTGCCGGAAAGCCCCGTGCTGCATGGCGAGGTCAAGGTCGATGTCTGCGTGATCGGGGCCGGTTTCACCGGCCTTTCCGCCGCGCTGCATCTGCTGGAGGCGGGCAAGCGCGTCTGCCTGCTGGAAGCCCACACCGCCGGCCACGGCGGCTCCGGGCGCAACGTGGGGTTGGTGAACGCCGGTATGTGGATACCTCCGGACGAGATCGAGGCCGGCCTTGGCCAGCAGATCGGCGACCGCCTCAACCGCACGCTGGGCGCTGCGCCGTCGCTGGTGTTCTCCCTGGTCGATCGTTACGACATCGACTGCCAGCTGCGCCGCGAAGGCACCTTGCACATGGCCCACAACGCCCGCGGCCAGGCTGACCTCGCCAGCCGTTGCGAGCAATGGAAGCGCCGTGGCGCACCCGTTGAATTGCTGACCGGCGCCGCCTGCCGCGAGGCCACCGGCACCGACAAGATCGCCGCCGCGCTGCTCGACCGCCGCGCCGGCACCCTCAATCCCATGGGCTACACCCGCGGCCTGGCCCGCGCGGTGAAGTACCTCGGCGGCCAGCTCTTCGAGCATTCGAAGGTTTTGCGCCTGGAGCGCCAGGGCACCAACTGGTGCGTGGTCAGCGAGCACGGTGTGGCTATCGCACCGCAGGTGGTGATCGCCTCCAATGCCTACACCGAAGGCGAGTGGACCGAACTGCGCCGCCACTTCTTCCCTGGCTACTACTACCAGGTGGCTTCCTCGCCGCTCTCGGGCGAGGCGGCTGCGCGCATCCTGCCGGGCGGCCAGGGTTCGTGGGATACCCGCCAGGTACTCAGCAGCATCCGCCGCGATGCTGACGGTCGCCTGCTGCTCGGTAGCCTGGGTAATGGCTCGCGCAAGCCGGACTGGTTCCTGCGCGCCTGGGCCGATCGTATCCAGCGGCATTACTTCCCTTATCTGGGCAAGGTGGACTGGGAGTTCACCTGGACGGGCTGCATCGACTTCACGCCCGATCATCTGATGCGCCTTTACGAACCGGCGCCTGGCCTGCTCGCCTTCACGGGCTACAACGGCCGTGGCGTGACCACCGGTAGCGTGGTGGGCAAGGCCTTCGCCGATTACCTCTTGAGCGGCAATGAAGAGGTTCTGCCCATGCCATTCCAGCCCATGCGCGCCGTTTCGGCGGTGGGGCTCAGAAGTTCGCTTTATGAAGCCGGTTTCTCGCTCTACCACGCCGGTCAATGTTTGCGCGTAGTGATATAGGTCGCAAAAAAAGTGCGTTGCACAGCTTTGAGGCAACGGGTTGTTTCTTGCAGGATGGGGGGATCAAAGGCCGGGCAGTAACAGTGCGGAGTGGGAAAATTCGCGCACCAGTGACGTGCAAATAAGTACCGCGAGTCTATTGTTACCGGACCTGCTGGCACACTGATGCCGTGCGGCTTCCAGACTCGCCCATGGTTTTTTTGCGTTTGTTTGGAAGTTATTGATTTAAAACAATAAAAATAAAAAGAGTAGGAGGTGGGAAGGGCCTTTCAGGGCGCGGAGCAACTACAAGAACTAATGGCACGCCACTTGCTGAACACGAGCGCTAACCCTAAAAACCTCAGGAGCAAAACTCCATGTCGCAGAAGATTTTCAGAAAAGGCTTTCTGGCTCTGGCGGTTACCACCGCGCTGGGCGTTTCTTCCGTTGCACAGGCTGATGTTGTAATTGGTGTCGCTGGCCCGCACACGGGCGCAAACGCCTCCTTTGGCGAGCAATACTGGCGCGGCGCCTCCCAGGCCGCCGAGGACATCAACGCCGCTGGCGGCGTCAACGGCGAGAAGATCAAGCTGGTCAAGGCTGACGATGCCTGCGAGCCGAAACAGGCCGTTTCCGTTGCCAACCGTCTGGTGGACCAGGACAAGGCTATCGCTGTCGTCGGCCACTTCTGCTCCTCCTCCACCATCCCGGCGTCCGAGGTCTACGACGAAGCGGGCATCATCGCCATGACTCCTGGCTCCACCAACCCCGCTGTGACCGAGCGCGGCCTCTCCGGCATGTTCCGCATGTGCGGCCGTGACGACCAGCAGGGCATCGTCGCCGGCGACTACATCGTCGACAAGCTCAAGGCCACCAAGGTCGCCATCATCCACGACAAGGACACCTACGGTCAGGGCCTGGCCGACGCCACCAAGGCGCAGCTGGCCAAGCGCGGCGTGAAGGAAGTCCTGTACGAAGGCCTGACCCGTGGCGAGAAAGACTTCAACGCCCTGGTCACCAAGATCCGCGCCACCGGCGCCGAGGTCGTCTACTTCGGCGGCCTGCACCCGGAAGCCGGCCCGCTGGTCCGCCAGATGCGCGAACAGGGCCTGACGGCTGTCTTCCTCTCCGGCGACGGCATCGTCACTGACGAACTGGTTACCACCGCCGGCGGCCCGCAATACACCAAGGGCGTGCAGATGACCTTCGGCGCCGACCCGCGCAAGATCGCTGACGGCCAGGCTGTGATCGAGAAGTTCCGCGCCGGCGGCTTCGAGCCGGAAGGCTACACCCTCTACGCCTATGCCACCCTGCAAGCCCTGGCGGCCGGCTTCAACGGCGCAGGCGCGAACGATCCGGCCAAGGCCAGTGAATGGCTGAAGGCCAATCCGGTACAGACCGTGATGGGCAAGAAGGAATGGGATGCCAAGGGCGACCTGAAGGTTTCCGACTACGTGATCTACGAGTGGGACGACAAGGGTAAGTACTCCCAGCAGTAAGTGTCGGCCGGGATCGTCTGCGGCCTGGCTCTGGCTCGCCCGATCCTGAATCGACACTGTTTGCTAGCTCGGCTGACCGGCCAGGCGCCACCCGCGCCTGGCCGGTCGGTGCATTCCGGGAAACTGCTGAAGTCCTTTTTTGCTTGAGCCGGGTGGGTGACTGCCCGATTTGACACGGTAATTCAGTGGTGCCCGTCTGATTCCACTCGCGGGAGCTGGCCGAACCCAAGGCCGGACCCCCAAAAGACGAGACTGAGTGATGGACGGTATTATCCTGCAACAGCTGATCAACGGGCTGACCCTCGGGTCCGTCTACGGTTTGATCGCCATCGGCTACACCATGGTTTACGGCATCATCGGCATGATCAACTTCGCCCACGGCGAGGTGTACATGATCTCCGCCTACCTCGCCGCGATCACCCTGGCCATCCTGGCCTTCTTCGGGGTCGAGTCCTTCCCGCTGCTGATCCTCGGCACCCTGCTGTTCACCATCCTGGTGACCGGTGTGTACGGCTTCGTGATCGAACGCATCGCCTACAAGCCGCTGCGCAACTCCACCCGCCTGGCGCCGCTGATCTCCGCCATCGGCATGTCGCTGATCCTGCAGAACTACGTGCAGCTCAGCCAGGGTGCCCGTCAGCAGGGCGTGCCCACGCTGCTCGACGGCGCGCTGAAGTTCCACATCGGCGACGGCTTCGTGCAGCTGACCTACACCAAGGTATTCATCCTGATAGCGGCCTTCGTCGGCATGGGCCTGCTGACCTACATCATCCAGCGCACCAAGCTCGGCCGCATGTGCCGCGCCACCCAGCAGGACCGCAAGATGGCGTCGATCCTCGGCATCAACACGGACCGGGTGATCTCCTACGTGTTCGTCATCGGCGCCGCCATGGCCGCCCTGGCCGGTGTGCTGATCACCATGAACTACGGCACCTTCGACTTCTATGCCGGCTTCATCATCGGCATCAAGGCCTTCACCGCGGCGGTGCTCGGCGGCATCGGCTCGCTGCCCGGCGCGATGCTCGGCGGCATCATCCTCGGCGTCGCCGAGGCGCAGTTCTCCGGCATGGTCAATACCGACTACAAGGACGTGTTCAGCTTCTCCCTGCTGGTGCTGATCCTGATCTTCCGTCCCCAGGGCCTGCTGGGCCGTCCGCACGTCGCCAAGGTGTAATCATGACTTCTGCCATTGCCAGGAAACCCCTGGATATCAAGAAGAGCCTGATCGACGCCGTCGTCGCCGGTCTGCTCGCCCTTATCGTCTTCGGCCCCATCATGGGCGTGGTGCTGGACGGTTACAGCTTCAACCTGGACTTCAAGCGCGTCGGCGTGATGATCAGCGTGGTCATGCTCGGCCGTTTCTTCCTCAGCCTCTACCTGCAGACGCCACGCGGCGAAACACTGATGCAGCGCTTCGAGACCACGGGTTCCGGCGTGCATGTGCGCGCCCCTGACTACCAGAGCCGCCTGCGCTGGATCATCCCGCTGCTGATCGTCGCCGCGGTGGTCTTTCCGTTCTTCGCCAGCAAGTACCTGCTCACCGTGGTCATCCTCGGGCTGATCTATGTGCTGCTGGGCCTGGGCCTGAACATCGTGGTCGGCCTCGCCGGCCTGCTCGACCTCGGTTACGTGGCCTTCTATGCCATCGGCGCCTACGGCCTGGCGCTGGGCTACGAGCACCTGGGCCTGGGCTTCTGGACCGTGCTGCCGCTGTCCGCCCTGCTGGCCGCCCTGGCCGGCGCGTTGCTGGGTTTCCCGGTGCTGCGCATGCATGGCGACTACCTGGCCATCGTGACCCTGGGCTTCGGCGAGATCATTCGCCTGGTCCTCAACAACTGGCTGAGCTTCACTGGCGGCCCGAACGGTATGTCGGTACCGGCGCCCACCTTCCTCGGCCTGGAGTTCGGCCGGCGAGCGAAGGATGGCGGAGTGCCCTTCCACGAATTCTTCGGCGTTGCCTACAACCCCAACCTGAAGTTCCTGTTCATCTACGTGGTGCTGTTCCTGGTGGTGATGCTGGTGCTCTACATCAAGCACCGCCTGACCCGCATGCCGGTCGGGCGCGCCTGGGAAGCGCTGCGCGAGGATGAAATCGCCTGCCGCGCCATGGGCCTGAACCACGTGCTGGTGAAACTCTCGGCGTTCATGCTGGGCGCCTCCACCGCCGGCCTGGCCGGGGTGTTCTTCGCCAGCTACCAGGGCTTCGTGAACCCGTCGTCCTTCACCTTCTTCGAGTCGGCGCTGATCCTCGCCATCGTCGTGCTGGGTGGCATGGGCTCCACGGTCGGCGTGGTGATCGCTGCTTTCGTGCTGACCGTGGCCCCGGAGCTGCTGCGCACCTTCGCCGACTATCGCGTGCTGCTGTTCGGCGTACTCATGGTGTTGATGATGATCTGGCGGCCGCGCGGGCTGATCCGAATCAGCCGCGCCGGTTTCACCCCGCGTAAAGGAGTCGCCCCGTGAGCAACGAATACATCCTCAGCGTCGAGCACCTGATGATGCACTTCGGTGGCATCAAGGCGCTCAATGACGTCAGCCTGAAGATCAAGCGCGGCTCCATTTCCGCGCTGATCGGCCCCAACGGTGCCGGCAAGACCACCGTGTTCAACTGCCTGACCGGCTTCTACAAGGCCACCGGCGGGCGCATCCAGCTCAATGCCCGTGGAACCACCACGGACGTGATCAAGGTACTCGGCGAGCCTTTCCAGCCCACGGACTTCGTCAACCCGGCGCAGTTCGCCAGCCGCCTGCGCTACAAGATGTTCGGCGGCACCCACCTGGTGAACCGCGCGGGGCTTGCGCGGACCTTCCAGAACATCCGCCTGTTCCGCGAAATGTCGGTGGTGGAGAACCTGCTGGTGGCCCAGCACATGTGGGTCAACCGCAACCTGCTGGCCGGTGTGTTCAATACCCCGGGCTTCCGCAAGTCCGAGGAAGACGCGCTGAACCACGCCTTCTACTGGCTGGAAGTGGTGGACCTGGTGGACTGCGCCAACCGCCTGGCCGGCGAGCTCTCCTACGGCCAGCAGCGCCGCCTGGAGATCGCCCGCGCCATGTGTACCCGGCCGCAACTGGTCTGCCTCGACGAACCGGCCGCCGGCCTCAACCCGGCGGAGACCGAAGCGCTCAGCCGGATCATCCGCAAGCTGCGCGACGAACACGACCAGACCGTACTGCTGATCGAACACGACATGGGCATGGTGATGAGCATTTCCGACCACATCGTGGTGCTGGACCACGGCGAAGTGATTGCCGAAGGCAACCCCCACGACATCCGCCACGATCCCAAGGTGATCGCCGCGTACCTCGGTGCCGAAGAGGAGGAAGTGGCATGAGTGCGCCTCTCCTGGAGTTCAAGGAAGTCGACGTCTTCTACGGCCCCATCCAGGCCCTGCGGGGCGTCAGCCTGCACATCAACGAAGGCGAGACGGTGAGCCTGATCGGCGCCAACGGCGCGGGCAAGTCGACCCTGCTGATGTCCATCTTCGGCCAGCCACGTGCGGCAAATGGCGCCATCGTCTACCGGGGCACCGACATCACCCACAAATCGGCACACTACGTGGCGTCCAACGGCGTCGCCCAGTCCCCGGAAGGACGCCGGGTGTTCCCCGACATGAGCGTGGAGGAGAACCTGCTGATGGGCACCATCCCCATCGGCACGGACCATGCGGACGAGGACATGCAGCGCATGTTCGATCTCTTCCCGCGCTTGAAGGAGCGCCGCAATCAGCGCGCCATGACCATGTCCGGCGGCGAGCAGCAGATGCTCGCCATCGCCCGTGCGCTGATGAGCCGACCCAAGCTGCTGTTGCTCGATGAGCCCTCGCTGGGCCTGGCGCCCATCGTGGTCAAGCAGATCTTCCAGACCCTGCGGGAACTGGCCCAGACCGGCATGACCATCTTCCTCGTCGAGCAGAACGCCAACCACGCGCTCCGGCTCTCCGACCGCGCCTACGTGATGGTCACCGGGGAAATCCGCATGAGCGGTACGGGCGAGGAACTGCTGGGCAACCAGGACGTCCGCAACGCCTACCTGGGCGGTCACTGACCGCCGTTGCTCCCCTCTCCCTCTGGGAGAGGGGCCGGGGGTGAGGGAAGCCTCTCGCGCTCCGAGCCTGCCAAGGAGACTCCCATGCAAACCCTGCGCTTCTTCACCAACGCCGACGTCGCCGCGGCGCTGACTTATCCACAACTCATCGACGCTCTGCGCCACGGTCTGGCCAACCCGGCCGAGGCCCCTGTTCGCGCCTGTCACGCGCTGCCCGACGACGCCTCGCTGCTGTGCATGCCGGTCTGGCAGAAAGGGCAGGGCGTTGGCGTGAAGCTGGTGACCGTGTATCCCCACAACGGCGAGAAGGGCCTGCCCTCGGTCGCTGCACTTTTCACCCTGTTCGACGACGCCACCGGCCGCCCCCTGGCGGTACTGGAGGCCTCCGAACTCACTGCCCGGCGCACCGCCTGCACCTCGGCGCTGGCCGCCAGCGCGCTGGTGCGCCACGACGCCAGTCGCCTGCTGGTGGTGGGCACCGGTACACTCGCCGCGCACATGGTCCGTGCCCACAGCGTGGTGCGGCCGTACGAGCGTGTGGATATCTGGGGCCGCCATCCTGACAAGGCTGCTGAGCTGGTGCGCCAACTGGCAGAAGAAGGCTACCCGGTGCATGTCGCCCCCGACCTGCAGACCTGCGCCCAACAAGCCGGCTGCATCAGCTGCGTCACCACCTCCACCTCACCCCTGATCCTCGGGGATTGGCTGCGGCCGGGCACCCACCTCGACCTGGTGGGGGCGTTCCTGCCGAGCATGCGTGAAACCGACAGCGCCGCCGTCGCTCGTTCGCGCATTGTCGTCGATACCCGTGCGGGAGCCTTGGAAGAAGCCGGTGACCTGCTCTTCGCCATCGCCGACGGCGTCATCACCGAGCAGAGCCTCCACTTCGAGCTGGCCGACCTGCTGCACGGCCGTGGCCACCGCCAGACCAACAGCGAGATCACCCTGTTCAAATCCGTGGGCTATGCCCTGGAAGACCTGATTGCCGCGCAGTTGCTGCTGTCCATCGCTGCGTAGAGGGTTTCTCTGTAGGGGCGAATAATTCGCCCCTACAGCCCTGCGTCGGCAAAGGGCAACTTCGAGGCCAGCACCTCAACCCGCTCGATCTTTGGTGGCTCGCTGAACAGTTCCCCGGCGCGTTCCATCAGGGCTGCCGCGACCTTGCCGGTCATATGCGCCTGCAGGCCCCGGTCACTGTCGAAGGCGTCGAAGATGCCAAAGCTATGCGGCCCCATGCGCAGGGCGAACCAGACCGTGGTATCGGGCTCCTCCTGCACCAGAGGCAGGCCGTCGCGGAGAAAGTCCTCCACATCGGCGACTTTGCCGGGCTTGGCTTCCAGGCGTACCAGCAAGGCGACTTTGACCATGGCTCGATCTCCTCTGTGGTTAGGCAGGGAAGTCTAGGTCCATGGGGAAAAGTGCCGGCCCCGTCTGTCCGAAGTGGCGATATCCACAGCGAGTCGATGGCGCGGCGGCGGAATTGATCACAATCTCTGTGCAGCGTTCTGTGGATAACTTGGTGGCACTTCTCTCCAGGCAGCGGTTTACGTACTGGGCAAGCAGTTGCTCAGATTCTGATCAGTGATTGTTTTTCCCATGAAAACCGTGGCTTGCAGCATTCATCCACCGCCGCACGACGCCTGCCAAGTTGTCCCCGTCTGCTGTGTGAAAAACTGTGGATAAGCTTGGGAATACATGCGGCAAGCCACTGCTGACGCGCTGTTCATGGTCATGATGAATTTTTCGCCAGGAGCGCGTCCCTGTGGATCGCGTAACCTATGCCGGTTTATTCGCAACGGGCCCGTGCCCCAGAGCAAGGAGAACAGCATGACTTCCACCGTTTTCATCACTGGCGCCACCTCGGGATTCGGCGAGGCCTGCGCCCGGCGCTTCGCCCAGGCCGGCTGGTCGCTGGTGCTGACCGGCCGCCGCGCCGCGCGCCTGCAGGCGCTGAAGGATGAACTGTCGGCCCTGACCGACGTGCACACCCTGGAACTCGACGTGCGTGATCGCAAGGCCATGGAAGCGGCCATCGCCGGCCTGCCGGCGAAGTATGAAAAGATTCGTGGCCTGATCAATAACGCCGGCCTGGCCCTGGGGGCCGACCCGGCGCCCAAGTGCGACCTGGATGACTGGGACACCATGGTCGACACCAACATCAAGGGCCTGATGTACAGCACCCGCCTGCTGCTGCCGCGCCTGATCGCCCACGGCCGTGGCGCGAGCATCGTCAACCTGGGTTCGGTAGCGGGCAACTGGCCCTATCCGGGCAGCCACGTGTATGGCGCCACCAAGGCCTTCGTCGCCCAGTTCTCGCTGAGTCTGCGCAACGACCTGGTGGGCACTGGCGTGCGCGTTTCCAACATCGAACCGGGCCTGTGCGAGAGCGAGTTCTCCCTGGTGCGCTTCGGCGGCGACCAGGCCAAGTACGACGCGACCTACGCCGGTGCCGAAGCCATCCAGCCGGACGACATCGCCGAAACCATTTTCTGGATCATGAACCAGCCGGCTCACATCAACATCAACACCCTCGAGCTGATGCCGGTGAGCCAGACCTGGGCCGGCTTCGCTATTGATCGCTCAGCGAAGTGATGCGGGTGGAGCGCCCTAGCAGCTGCAGGGCGCGATCCGGGTAATCGGTGATCAGGCCATTCGCCCCCATGTCCAGCAGGTGGCGCATGGCCGGTTGCTCGTTGATGGTCCACATCTGGACTGCCAGCCCGCGTTGCAGCGCGGTTCGCATCAGGCGATCACTGGCCACCTGCAGGCCGCCGCTGTGTTCAGGAATCTGCAGGGCCTGGTAGGACGGGCTGACCAGGCTGCCCAGGCCGATCCAGTTCAGCGCCACCAGCAGGCGCACCGAGGTCGGTCCGGCCGAGGTGGCGACGCCGGGGCAGACTTCGCGGAAGCGGCTCAGGCTGCGCTCGTAGAAACTCCCCACCAGCACCCGCTCACGCTGTTCGTGCTTGTCCAGCAGGGCGCAGACCTGCTCCTCCATGCCGGCATCCGGCACCTTGATCTCCACGACCTTGGGGTGCTCTGGAAAGCGCTCCAGCACCTCGGCGAAAGTCGGGATACGGATACCCTGACCGCGATAGGGATGGCTTTCGCCGCCATCGGCGCTCCAGTGGTAGCCGGCGTCCAGGGCCTGCACCTCGGCGAGCGAAAGCTCCGCCACGTTGCCGTCGCCATTGGTGGTGCGATCCACGTGCGCGTCGTGCAACACCACCAGCTCGCCATCGCGGGTGCGGCGAATATCCATTTCCAGCATGTCCACCTTGAGGGCGGCGGCACGCTCGAAGGCGAACAGGGTATTTTCCGGCCAGAGGCCGCGACCGCCGCGATGGGCGATCACCAGGGGTTGGTCGCCAAAGCCGGCGAGCACCGCGGGACGTTCCGCCGGGCGGCTGGTCAGGGCCAGTGCCAGCAGGACGACGACGATGAGAAACAGCGGAGCGAGAAAGAATCGGGCGAAGCGCTTCATGTTGTTCTTATCCGTAAGACGTGGACGGGCGTGCCGAATCAAACGCGGGGACTATGACAAAGACGTGACGGGGAGGCGAGGGGGAAGGCGAAGAGTTGGGATCTGGGTATTTCCTGTGGGGGCGATTGAAATCGCCCCCACAGAGGTGGGTGGCAGGCCTTGCTCAGCCCGCCAACAACCACACCCCGGCACCGGCCGAAGCACCGCCGGCGATGCGCACCAGCGGTGCGGCGGCTTGCGGCAGGGCTCGCACCAGGCCGTAGCCGGCGGCATGCAGGGCGGCGGTGGCGGCGACGAAGCCGGCAGCGTAGCCCCAAGGGCTGGCCAGGTCCGGCAGTTCCAGGCCGTGGGCAACGCCATGGGCCAGGGCGAACAGGGCGGTCAGGCCCATGGCCAGCCACAGCGGCGGACGCACCGCCACGGCCACCAGCAGGCCGAGGGCGAGCACCGAGCCGGCAATGCCGGTTTCCATCAGCGGCATCTCCACACCGGCAAAGCCGGCAAGGCCGCCCAGCAGCATGGTGCCGACGAAGGTCAGGGGCAGCGCCCAGCGCGCCTTGCCCTGCTGCTGCGCTGCCCAGAGGCCGACCGCGAGCATGGCCAAGAGGTGATCGAGGCCGGTGACCGGGTGGGCAACACCCGCCATCAGGCCGGAATGATCGTGACCGGCATGGGCGAACGCCATGGCCGGGGTGAGGAACAGGGCGATGGCGAAAAGCGACTTGCGCAGGTTCATGGTGAAGCTCCTTTCACATGAGAACGGGAGTGGGGGATTACCTCCCTCACCCCCGGCCCCTCTCCCAGTGGGAGAGGGGAGTTAATGGGTCAGCAGGCCCTGTTTCTCGATAAAGGCGATGATCTCGTCGAGACCCTGGCCGACCTTCTGGTTGCTGAACACGAAGGGGCGCTCGCCGCGCATCTTGCGGGCGTCACGGTCCATGACCTCCAGCGAGGCGCCGACCATGGGCGCGAGGTCCACCTTGTTGATCACCAGCAGGTCCGACTTGCAGATGCCGGGGCCGCCCTTGCGCGGCAGCTTGTCGCCGGCGGAGACGTCG
The DNA here is from genome assembly GCF_005502555.1 of Pseudomonas sp. D(2018). Taxonomy (NCBI): domain Bacteria; kingdom Pseudomonadati; phylum Pseudomonadota; class Gammaproteobacteria; order Pseudomonadales; family Pseudomonadaceae; genus Pseudomonas; species Pseudomonas sp. D(2018). The sequence continues at coordinate 104,243 of NZ_SCOK01000003.1, read as the reverse complement.
ATCACGTAAATGGTCAGGTCGGAGAGTTCCGGGCTGAAGGTGGCGGACAGGTTGTCGCCGCCGGATTCCACCAGGATCAGGTCCAGGCCGGGGAAGCGGCGGTTGAGCTGCTCCACGGCTTCCAGGTTGATCGAGGCGTCCTCGCGGATGGCCGTGTGCGGGCAGCCGCCGGTCTCGACGCCGATGATGCGCTCAGGGTCCAGGGCCTCGTTGCGCACCAGGAACTGGGCATCTTCCTGGGTGTAGATATCGTTGGTCACCACCGCCAGGTTGTAGCGGTCGCGCAGGGCGCGGCAAAGGGCCAGGGTCAGGGCGGTCTTGCCGGAACCGACCGGGCCGCCGATGCCGACGCGCAGGGGTTGGCTGTTCATATGCTGTGCATCTCCTAGGAACGGAACAGACGGCTGTATTGGCGCTCGTGCGCCATGCTCGCCAGGGCCAGGCCGAAGGCGGCGCTGCCCCAGCGTGCCGGGGGGATTTCACGGGCCGCGCGCTGGGCTTGCTCCAGGCAGGGCAGCAGGGCGGAGGTCAGGCGCTGGGCGGCTTGCTGGCCCAGCGGCAGGGTTTTCATCAGCACCGCCAACTGGTTCTCCAGCCAGCCCCAGAGCCAGGCGGCGAGTGCGTCCTGCGGGTCGATGGACCAGGCGCGTGCGGCCAGGGCCCAGGCCACGGCCAGGCCGGGTTCGTCCAGTTCGGCAAAGAGGGCGCGTGCGGCGTCGTCCTGCTCGGGCAGGTCATTCAGCAACTGGCGCAGGGAGTAGCCCATCTGCCGGCTTTCCAGCTGCAGCTCGCGGGTTTCGCGGCTGGCGCGGTGGCGTTCGGCCAGGGCCTTCAACTCCGCCCAGTCCCCCTGCGCGGCCGCCTCACAATGGGCCAGCAGCAGGGGCGCCTCGAAGCGCGCCAGGTTGAGCAGCAGTTGGTCGGTGATCCAGCATGCGGCGCTGTCCGCGTCATGCACGTGTCCGCTGTCCACGGCCAGCTCCAGTCCTTGCGAGTAGCTGTAGCCGCCAATGGGCAGTTGAGGGCTGGCGAGCCGAAGCAGCTGCCACGCCTTGTTCACTTGCGCACACCGAATTGATGCAGGCGTGGCGCGTAGCTGAAGTCCGCCTCCAGCTGGTGAGAGTGGTGATGGCCGCCGCCATAGGCGCCGTGCTCGGGCTGGAAGCCGGCCTCGATGTTTTCTACCGAGGCACCCAGTTGTTCGAGCATGGCTTTGAGCACGTAGTCGTCCAGCAGTCGCAGCCAGCCGTCGCCGATCTGCAGCGCGACATGGCGATTGCCGAGGTGGTAGGCCGCGCGGGTCAGCTCGAAGGCACTGGCGCAGGTGACATGGAGCAGCGCTTCCGGGCGGGCGCTGACCCGCACCACGCGGCCATCCTGGCTGCGCAGGCAATCGCCGTCGCGCAGCGGCGGCTGGCCACGTTCGAGGAACAGGCCGACGTCCTCGCCCTGGGCGGTGAAGCAGCGCAGGCGACTCTTGCTGCGCGCCTCGTAGGTCAGCAGCAGCTCTTCGTCCCAGCTGGGCTGGGCTTCAATTCGTTCGTGGATGACCAGCATCGGGTGAATCCGGCAGTGTGCAGTGCCGGGTGCTGAGCAAGGCCCTTGCCAAGATGGCTTAGCGCCTGTTCATGGGGGCTTTCGCGGGGGTGTGCCTGTCTGTGGGGCGCGAGGGTGGTCCGATATGGTGCGTCTCGCACCGATGCGGTGCGCGGGTATTGTCGGGGCGGTCAGTTTTTGGGTTTGCCCGGTCCCAGCCAGTGCTTGCCGCCGATCATGATGAAGCGCAGCTGTTGGGTGATCTTGGCGGCAGGCAGTAGATGCGGCGGCAGGTTGTCCGCAGGCGGGTCGATCAGCTCGGGGAGGGTGGCGAACACCGTCTTCACGACCAGGTCGGCCACCAGGTCGAGGCAATCGTCATCCAGATGCGGCATGCGGTTGATCAGCTTGAGGTCGGCGGCCAGGTCGTCGGTGATGCGCTGGCGCAATGCGCCGATGGCCTGGCGCACGGGCTGGGAGCCGCCGTACTGCTCGCGGGCGAGGAAGAGGAACTGGCCGCGGTTGGCGAGCACCGCATCGAGAAAGATGCGCACGGAGGCTTCGATGATGCCGCCCAGCTCGAATTCGTTGTGGCGCACCACGCGGATGGTGGCGCGGAAGGTCTCGCCGACTTCCTCGACCAGGGCCAGGCCCAGCTCGTCCATATCGTTGAAGTGGCGATAAAAGCCGGTGGGGACGATACCGGCGTTGCGTGCCACCTCCCGCAGGCTCAGGCTGCCGAAGCCGCGGCCGCTGTCCATCAGGATGCGCGCGGCGTCCATCAGGGCGTGGCGGGTCTGCTGCTTCTGTTCCGAGCGTTGGGTCATGGGGCGCGGCCGTTGGCGAATGTGCGGCGCACTCTAGCAAAGCACTTTGCGGGCGTCGAACCTGCTTCAGTGAACAAGTGTTGACTGTAATTCGGAAATTCGTGCAGCCTAGTGCACAACTGTTCACTAGAGCCATTCCATGCCCCTCATTCCCCTTTCCCTGGCGCGCCGTGCCGGCCCTGCGCTGAGGCCCCTGCGTGCGCTGGCTGCCCGCGGCTGGCTGCAGGAAGCCGAACTGGACTGCCTGCTGCGCCATGTGCACCCGGTGCTGCGCCTGAACCGGGTGTTCGCGTGGGTTGATGCCCGCCGCTGGGTGGCCGACGACATGCTCGCCCTCAGCCTGCGCACCAACGGCAATGCGCTCGGCTGGCGGCCGGGCCAGCATGTTCGCCTGTATCTGGAGCTGGATGGGGTGCGACAGGGCCGCAGCTACAGCCTGGTGGCGGTACAGCCCGATGGGCGCATCGAACTGGCGGTGAAGCGCCAGGTCGGAGGACGCTTGTCCAACTGGCTGCTGGACAGGCTGGAAGTGGGGGCGGTGCTGGAGCTGGACTCGGCCCAGGGCGAACTGGACTGGCCGCAAGACGCGTCATCCGTGCTGCTGCTGGCGGCCGGTAGCGGCATCACGCCCTTGCTCGGCTTGTTGCGCCAGGCCTTGGCCTGTGGATTTTCGGCACCGGTGACGCTGCTGCATTACGTGCGCCAGCGTGCTCAGCGTGCCTTCAGTGAGGAGCTGCAAGCGCTGATGGCGCGCCATCCCAACGTCCAGGTGCGCTGGGCCATCAGCGGTGAGGCACCGAAAGCCGATGAATTGGCTGGGCGCTTTCGGGCGGATCACCTGGACGGGGTGCCGGCTCATAGCGCGTTGGCCTGCGGGCCCCACGGTTTCGTAGCTGACGTGCATGACTGGTGGCAGGCAGCGCCCCGCGTAGGCCGCTTGCAGGTGGAGGCGTTCACGCCACCGGCTCCCTCCATCGAGACCGGCGAGGCGGTCCGCTTGCGCTTCGCCCGTTCCCATCAAGAGGTGCCGGGCAACAGCGCTGCGAATCTGCTGGAGCAGGCCGAAGCCCATGGCTTGCGTCCGGCCCATGGCTGCCGCCAGGGCATCTGCGTCGGCTGTACCAGCCAACTGCTTGCCGGCAGCGTTCGCGACCTGCGCACCGATGCCCTGACCCACGGGCCGGGGCTGCCGATCCGCCTGTGCGTCAGCGCGCCAGTGGGCGATGTGGAACTGGACCTCTAGGACTCGAGATGCGAAGCGACCGCGAACTTTCCCCAACCGAACTCGATGCCTTCGGCGCAGAACTGGACGCCCTGCGCCAGCGCACCCTGGATGACCTGGGCGAGTGTGATGCCCGCTATATCCGCCGCATTCGTGCAACGGTGCGCTTCTGCTGCTGGAGCGGCCGCGCCTTGCTGCTGCTCGGCTGGTTCCCGCCCACCTGGCTGCTGGGCGTGGCCCTGCTCGGGCTGGGCAAGGTCCTCGAAAACATGGAACTGGGCCACAACGTCATGCACGGCCAGTACGACTGGATGAACGACCCGGAACTGCGCGGCACCACGTACGAGTGGGACATTGCCGGCCCCTCGGACTTCTGGCGGCATACCCACAACCATATCCACCACAGCTACACCAACGTGCTGGGCATGGACGACGACGTCGGCTACGGCGTGGTGCGGCTCTTCCCCGAGCAACGCTGGAAACCCTTCTACCGCTGGCAGCCATTGTGGGTAACGCTGCAGGCGCTGCTCTTCCAGTATTCGGTGGCGGTACAGCACCTGCGCCTGGACCAGTACTTCAAGGGCCGCATGAGCGCTGATGAACTGCGCCCGCGACTGCGCCAGTTCAAGGCCAAGGTGCTGCGCCAGTCGGTCAAGGACTATCTGGCCTTTCCCCTCCTGGCCCTGCTGGTGGGCAGCAGCGTGACGGCGGTACTGGCGGGGAATCTGCTGGCCAACCTGCTCCGCAACCTCTGGACCTTCACCGTGATCTTCTGCGGCCACTTCACCGAGCGTGCGGCGGTGTTCCCGCCCAGCGTGCTGGAAGGGGAAAGCCGCGGTCACTGGTATCTGCGTCAGCTGCGTGGCTCCAGCAACCTGGAGGGTGGGCCGCTGTTCCATATCCTGACCGGTAACCTCAGCCACCAGATCGAACACCACCTGTTTCCCGACCTGCCGGCGCGGCGCTACGCCGAGATGGCCAAGGCAGTGCGTGAAATCGCGGGGCGTTATGGGCAGGTCTACAACAGCGGGCGTCTGTCGGTGCAGTTCGGCAGTGTCGTGCGGCGGATCTGGACGTACCGGCTGGCGTGATGTCGCGAATGAATTGGCCCCTACAGGGGAAGGTTCATCCAGCTTCGGATATCAAACAATAAAGCCCGACACGCGCCGGGCTTGAAGGGGGGGTGCGAGCTGGGATCAGCTGACGCGCTGGGCCTGCAGCAGACGATCCGAACCGCCTTCGGCTACGCGGAAGGCATGGGTACGGTCGGAGCCATCTTCGGCTACGCGGAAGCCCTGAGTGCGGTCGGAACCACCTTCGGCAATGCGGTTGGCACCGGTGCGATCTGCGCCACCTTCAGCAACGCGGTCCAGCACCATGAAGCTGCCTTCAGCAGCCACCGGCTCGATGACCTGGATAGTGGTGGCTTCCCGGGATTCACCCAGCACCGGCTGATCGTCGGACGGCAGGGCGAAGGCGGAGGTGCTCAGGGCGGTGATGAACAGGGCGGCGAAGGCTTGGTTTTTCATGATCGTGGGCTCCTCAAGGGGGCTGGAAACTGGGTACGGAGCCAATCTTACGGATGGGGTGTTGATTAAGAAGTGATCACTCCAGATAGAGACCATCAACGTCGTTGATGGCCAGGTGATCGCTTTATAATCAATGCCTTGCGGCAATTTTTCGATTCGGGCAATGGGCTTCCGGCCATGGCGCGGAGCATCTCTGCGCATTTGCGGGTCGATGTGGATGTCTCAGGCACCGGCAACTCAGTGAGGGCATTGCTGGGCACGGCCAACGGCAATCTGCAGATGCTGGTCAATGACGGCACCATCAGCCGCAACCTGATGGAGATCGCCGGTATCAACGTCGGCAACTACCTGGTGGGCAGGCTGCTCAAGCAGATGGGTAAGCGCTAGGGCGCGTCAGAGCTGGTCGCGTTCGGCCTGTTCGCGCTGGCTGCAGGTCATGAAGCCCTTATGGCGCACCCGGCCGGTGCTGTCGAAGCTGATGTGGTAGGGCTGCTGGTGACCCTGCTTGTTGAGGATGTAGTTGTTGCAGGAGCCCGGATGCACGCTGCGCTGGACGATGGAGGAGGGGCGCCCGCCGATGATCAGCACCTGCTGTCGGCTCATGCCGGGTTCGACTTCCTTCACCAGAGGCTGGTTGCGGAACGTGATGTAGTCCGTGGGGTTTTCGATCTTGCTGGCGCAGCCCGCCATCGATGCCAGGGCACAAGCCATGACAAGCGCTTGCTTGTACATCATGGGTCCTCAAGGTTAACGCAGTTGAAACACTGCGCTTGGAACATCGGAAAGTGGGGAGAGTTCGCCCGAGAACGCCGGGAGGACGATCAGGCGATGGACGGCATTGCGCCAGTAGCTGGCTAAATGCCCGAGGAGAAGCCTGGAAGCCCCGGCTGGCGAGGCTTCCAGATACGGTGATGGCAAACTGATGGGTTTCGCCTGGGCGACCTCGACAAGGCGGATCAATAACCGCCGCCGTGCTCGACCTTCTTCTGCGCCTTCTCGAGTTCGAGCTGCTCCCGCTGCTCGCAGGTCATGAAGCCTTGCTCCTCGACCCGGCCACTGCCGTCGAAGCTGACGTGGTAGGCCTGCTGGTGACCGTCCTGATTGAGGATGTAGTTGTTGCAGACGCCCGGGTTGACCTTGCGGCGGATCGAGGAAGACGGCGGACCGCCGACGTTGCGCACCTGCGTTTCGGTCATGCCTTCGTCCACCTGCTTGACCAGCGGCTGGTTGCGGTAGGTGTAGTAATCGGTGGGGTTTTCCATCTTGCTGGCGCAGCCGACCGTGGAGGCCAGGGCGCAGGCCAGCAGGATCGCTTGCTTGCTCATGGCGGATCTTCCCTATCTGGCGCGGGCTTGCCCCGCGATGGGATTGAGCCTAGCAGGCACCTGGAAAAACGACCTGAGTGGCCGCTGCGTCCCGGCGGCTGGCGTCGGGACGGCGTGTCGATGATCAGTCAGCCGTAGCGCTTTTTTGCCTCGATGGCCAGGCCACTGCCGATGCTGCCGAACAGGTTGCCCTCCACCTGGCGGGCATTGGGCAGCATGGCGGCAACGCTCTGGCGCAGCGCTGGGATGCCGCTGGAGCCGCCGGTGAAGAACAGGGTGTCGACCTGGTCGGCGCTGACGCCGGCCTGGGCCAGCAGCCCATCGACGCTGGCGCGAATGCGCACCAGCAGGTCGTCGATGGCGCTTTCGAACAGCGCGCGGGTCAGCTCCACGTCCAGGCCCGGCTCGATGCGCGCCAGGTCGATGCGGCGGCTCTCCGCTTCGGTCAGTTCGATCTTGCTGTCTTCCACCTGCATGGCCAGCCAATGGCCGGCGCGCTGCTCGATCAGGCTGAACAGGCGGTCGATGCCCGTGGCGTCGACGATGTCGTAGCGCATGTTCTTCAGCGCCAGCTGCGACTTCTGCGCATACACGGCGTTGATGGTGTGCCAGGTCGCCAGGTTCAGGTGGTAACTGGTGGGCATCAGCGCGTCGCTCTTCATCCGGCTGCCGTAGCCGAACAGCGGCATCACGCCGGCCAGCGACAGCTGCTTGTCGAAGTCGGTACCGCCGATGTGCACGCCGCCAGTGGCGAGGATGTCGTCCTGGCGCTCGGCCACTTCACGGCGCTGGGGCGACAGACGTACCAGGGAGAAGTCCGAGGTACCACCGCCGATGTCGACGATCAGCACCAGCTCCTCGCGCTCGATACCGCGCTCGTAGTCGAAGGCCGCGGCTATCGGTTCGTACTGGAAGGACACGTCCTTGAAGCCGAGTTTCTGCGCGACTGCCACCAGGGTGTTCTGGGCCTCCTGGTCGGCTTCGGGGTCTTCATCCACGAAGAACACCGGACGGCCCAGCACCACGCGCTCGAACTCGCGGCCAGCAGCGGCTTCGGCTCTTTGCTTGAGTTGGCCGATGAACAGGCCCAGCAGGTCCTTGAAGGGCAGGGCGCTGCCCAGCACGGTGGTCTCGCTCTTCAGCAGGGGCGAGCCCAACAGGCTCTTCAGCGAGCGCATCAGGCGGCCTTCGTAGCCCTCCAGGTACTCGTGCAGGGCCTGGCGGCCATAGGCCGGGCGGCGTTCCTCGGTGTTGAAGAACACCACCGAGGGCAGGGTGATCTTGTCGTCCTCCAGGGCGATCAGCGGTTCCGCATCCGGGCGCCACCAGCCAACGGTGGAGTTGGAGGTTCCGAAGTCGATGCCCAGGGCCTGGGCGGGGAGGACGTTGCTCATGTCGCGGGTGTTCCGGCAAAAAAACGGCCGCGCAGTTTACGCGAGCAAGGCGGGGTTGTCCGGCGCAGTTCGTCCGTGAGCTGTTACCTGAAGGCGGACTAGATATAGGCCAGCAGCCGCCCCGCCGACATTGCACCGCACCAGATCAGGATCGACAGCGCTGCCTGCAGTCGTCCCGCGGGGGGCGGCCGCAGGTCCCAGTCGTCCAGGCGTTGGGCCCAACTGGCGCGAAACAGCAAGGCGTTGACGATCCCCAGCCCCACCAGCAGCAGCTTGAGCTGCAGCAGCCAATTGCCAGTGAGCGGCCCGGCGTCGGCGGCGAACAGACAAAAACCGGTGAGCAGCAGGAGCAGCAGTCCGGCGATGGCGATCGGGGTGAGGCGGCGGGAGACTTCCGGTAGCGGAACTTCACGAGCGATACCGAGCAGACGCAGGTCGAGCAGAATCATCGACCCCAGCAACATCACCAGCCCTGCCAGGTGCAGCAGGTTGGCCGTCGGGTAGAGCAGCGTCGACTCGCGCATCAGCGCACCGAAGGTGGATGCCTCCAGACGTTCCGCCCAAGGCAGGATGAACTCCATCGGCGCCTCAGCGCAGCTCTACCGTGCGTCCGTTGACGATGACCCGCTCGGCGCGGATTTCCGCCTCGCCGTCCTTGCGCGGGTAGCCGACTATGGTCACTCGCTTGCCGGGCAGGAGGTCCGCCTCGGGCAGCCCACGCGCCGACATGCGGCTGATGGGTGCCAGCACCACGTGCCACTCGCGTCCGTCGTAGTCGATGGTGAGATGGGCGTGGGGGTTGCGGTAGGAGAGTTCCTTGACGGGGGCCTCGATGGTCAGCGGCTTGTCGGCGTCGTAGGAACTCCAGCCGTGATGGGCGAAGGCGGCCGTGGCGCCAAGCACCAGGGCGAAGAAGGCGAGCAGCAGGGCAAGTTTTCTCATGGCGTTGGCCTCCAGTCAGCGACCCGGAAAGCGTAGGCGCTCTACCCACTTGCCGCCGCCTGGGCAGTATCCCGAAACACAATGGCGGGCCTCGCGGGCGTAGGGGGAAATCGCTATTCATATCCACCATCGGCGCATCCACGTATGAGGGGTAGAGCCCGCGAAACCCATCAGTTCCAGCCAAGCGTCAGCGCCGCAAGCATCAGATAGCGCCCCGCCTTGGCCAGGGTCACCAACGCCAGGAATACCCAGAAGGACTCGCGCATCACGCCCGCCACCAGGGTCAGCGGATCGCCGATCAGCGGCACCCAGGCCAGCAACAGCGACCAGCGTCCATAGCGGTGGTAGAAGGCTTGTGCCTTCGCCAGCTGCGCCGGCTTCACCGGAAACCAGCGGCGGTCATGGAAGTGCTCCAGGTAGCGCCCCAGCCACCAGTTCACCAGCGAGCCCAGCACATTGCCGAAGGTCGCCACCGCCACCAGCGCCCAGGCCGGATGGGACTTGCCCAGCAGCAGGGCGACCAGCACGGCTTCCGATTGCAGGGGCAGCAGGGTGGCGGCGCCGAAGGCAGAGAGGAACAGGCCCAAGTAGGCGGTGAGTGCCAGCACGTAGGTGTCTCGGAGAAAGGGGGCGTCAGTGTGGCGGCCGACGATTGGCCGGACAAGCCGAAAGGCCTTTAAGCGAACTGAAAGACTGATCCGTTAGAATGGGCGCAGTCTGACAATGGAAAAACGGGGGCGTCGACTCCAGAGTTACGGAGCCGGCTTCATCCTGACCCCCTCTGATCTTTGGTGCCCTTTATGCGTAGAGCTTCTCATCACGAGTTGCGCACGGCTTTTCGTGCGCTGCTGGACTCGGATTCCTGTTATCACACCGCTTCGGTGTTCGACCCCATGTCCGCCCGCATCGCCGCTGACCTCGGTTTCGAAGTCGGCATCCTTGGCGGTTCGGTCGCTTCCCTGCAGGTGCTTGCCGCTCCTGACTTCGCGCTGATCACCTTGAGCGAATTCGTCGAGCAGGCCACCCGTATCGGCCGCGTCTCGCGCCTGCCGGTGATCGCCGATGCCGACCACGGCTACGGCAACGCGCTCAATGTGATGCGCACGGTGGTCGAGCTGGAACGTGCCGGCATCGCCGCACTGACCATCGAAGACACCCTGCTGCCGGCCCAGTTCGGCCGCAAGTCCACCGACCTGATCCCGGTGGAAGAGGGCGTCGGCAAGATCCGCGCAGCCCTGGAGGCGCGCGTCGATACCGACCTCGCCATCATCGCCCGCACCCACGCCGGGGTGTTGGACGTGGAAGAAGTGATCAAGCGCACCAAGGCCTACCAGGCTGCCGGTGCCGACGGCATCTGCATGGTCGGCGTGACCGACTTCGAACACTTGGAAAAGATCGCCGAGCACCTGAGCATCCCGCTGATGCTGGTCACCTACGGCAACCCGAAGCTGCGCGACAACGAACGCCTCGCCCGTCTTGGCGTGCGCATCGTGGTCAACGGCCATGCCGCCTACTTCGCCGCCATCAAGGCCACCTACGACTGCCTGCGCGAGCAGCGCCAGATCGCTACCGGCACTGAGCTCACCGCCACCGAACTGACCCACAAGTACACCCTGCCCGAGGACTACATCATCTGGGCCGAGGAGTTCATGGACGTGAAGGAATAGCGCGACCTCCACTTGTCGCCTTGCGACCGCCCCCCTTGCAAAAGGCCGGAAGAAAGCCCACATCTTCCACTGGGCCTTGAGCAAGCGGGAGGTCAGTATGGCCAGTGGTTGGGCCGGCGACGGCGCCGTCCAGGAACAGATCGACAGCACTATCGAAGATGCCATCCAGCGCGCGCGCAGCCAGTTGCCGAAGGGTGAAAGCCTGACGCACTGCGAAGAGTGCGATGCCGCTATCCCCGAAGCCCGGCGCAAGGCCGTCCCCGGCGTGCGCCTGTGCGTCAACTGCCAGGCCGAGCACGACCGGGAAAGCGCTGCCTATGCCGGGTACAACCGGCGGGGGAGCAAGGATAGTCAGTTGCGTTGAGCGGCGGTCTCAGCGTCGGTTCCGGGCGCTCTCATAGACCGAACCACGTTCGCGTTTGCCGACGCTGATCACCACCACAGTGATTCGCCCCTCTTCGACGCGATACACCAGGCGATATCCGGCTGATCGAAGTTTGATCTTGAAGCAGTCAGGCATCCCATGAAGGGCGTCGCCCTGAACTCGCGGCCGTTGCAGACGCTCTTTCAGCTTTCTCTTGAATTGATCCCGGACGGTGTCGCCGAGCTTGCGCCATTCCTTGAGCGCCGAGGGCAGGAACTCCAGTTCATAGGTCATCGAGGCTGACTTTCACTCCCTTCTCGTGGGCGCGGCTGCGGACGATTTCCGCCAGCGCCTGGTCGTCCAAATACTCCATCAAGGCTTCGAAGGTTTCAGCCGGAACCATGTAGGCCATGACCTTGTTGTGGTTGAGAACCGCGACGGGGGAACCTTTGGCTTGGGACACCACGGCAGACGGATTCTTCTTCAACTCGGAAACGCTGACGGCAACGTCGGCAAGAACGTTTTGCATGAGTTTGGCTCCTATATATGGAGCCAAATTCTGGTCTTTTTATTGGCTTGACTCAAGTGCTGCGGGTTGGGTTGAGCGCAACGAAACCCACTGGCCGATTTCAGAACAGGAAATACCGCTGCGCCATCGGCAACACGTCCGCCGGTTCGCACCAGAGCAACTGGCCGTCGGCTTTCACCTGGTAGTTCTGCGGGTCGACCTCGATGGTCGGGGTGTAGTCGTTGTGGATCAGGTCCTGTTTCTTCACCGTGCGGCAGCCCTTCACCACGCCGATCTTCTTCTGCAGACCCAGCTGCGCGGGCACGCCCGCCTCGAACGCCGCCTGGCTGATGAAGGTGATGCTGGTGGCGTGGCGGCTGCCGGCGTAGCTCGCGAACATCGGGCGGTAGTGGACCGGCTGTGGGGTGGGGATGGAGGCGTTGGCGTCGCCCATCAGGCTGGCGGCGATGGCACCACCCTTGAGGATCAGCGTCGGTTTCACACCGAAGAAGGCCGGGCGCCAGAGCACCAGGTCGGCCCATTTGCCCACCTCGATCGAGCCCACTTCATGGCTGATGCCGTGGGTGATGGCCGGGTTGATGGTGTACTTGGCGATGTAGCGCTTGGCGCGGAAGTTGTCGTTGCCGGGAGCGTCTTCGGGCAGGGCGCCGCGCTGCTGCTTCATCTTGTCGGCAGTCTGCCAGGTGCGGGTGATGACTTCGCCCACGCGGCCCATGGCCTGGCTGTCGGAGCTGATCATCGAGAACGCGCCGAGGTCATGGAGGATGTCTTCGGCGGCGATGGTCTCGCGGCGGATGCGGCTCTCGGCGAAGGCCACGTCCTCGGCGATGCTCGGGTCCAGGTGGTGGCAGACCATGAGCATGTCCAGGTGCTCGTCGATGGTGTTGCGGGTGAAGGGTCGGGTTGGGTTGGTCGAGCTGGGCAGCACGTTGGAGAAGCCGCAGGCCTTGATGATGTCCGGGGCGTGGCCGCCGCCGGCGCCTTCGGTGTGATAGGTGTGGATGGTGCGGCCCTTGAAGGCACCCAGGGTGGTTTCGACGAAGCCGGATTCGTTCAGCGTGTCGGTATGGATGGCCACCTGTACGTCGTACTGGTCGGCGACCGACAGGCAGTTGTCGATGGCTGCCGGCGTGGTGCCCCAGTCTTCGTGCAGCTTGAGGCCGATGGCGCCGGCCTTGACCTGCTCGATCAGCGGCTCGGGGAGGCTGGCGTTGCCCTTGCCGGTGAAGCCGATGTTCATCGGGAAGGCGTCGGCGGCCTGGAGCATGCGTGCCATGTGCCACGGGCCGGAGGTGCAGGTGGTGGCATTGGTGCCGGTGGCCGGGCCGGTGCCGCCGCCGATCATGGTGGTGACGCCGCTCATGAGCGCTTCTTCGATCTGCTGCGGGCAGATGAAGTGGATGTGGGTGTCGATGCCGCCGGCGGTGAGGATCATGCCTTCGCCGGCGATCACTTCGGTGCTGGCGCCGACGGCAATGGTGACGTCGGGCTGGATGTCCGGGTTGCCGGCCTTGCCGATGGCGGCGATGCGGCCGTCCTTGAGGCCGACGTCGGCCTTGACGATGCCCCAGTGGTCGATGATCAGGGCGTTGGTGATCAGGGTGTCGACCACCTCGGCGGCCAGCAATTGGCCCTGGCCCATGCCGTCGCGGATCACCTTGCCGCCGCCGAACTTCACTTCTTCGCCGTAGGTGGTGAAGTCCTTCTCGACTTCGATCCACAGGTCGGTGTCGGCCAGGCGCACTTTGTCGCCGACGGTGGGGCCGAACATATCGGCATAGGCTTGGCGGGAAATCTTCATCGTGGGTCCTGTCCGTAGGATGGGTTAGCCACGAAGTGGCGTAACCCATCGGCACTGAGAAGTGATGGGTTTCGCTACGCTCGCGGAGCGCCGCCCGACCCATCCTACAAATGTCGAGGGGCGATCAGAGGTCGCCCATCACCCGGCCGGCGAAGCCGAACACGCGGCGGGCGCCGGCCAGGTCGACCAGCTCCACCTCGCGGCTCTGGCCGGGCTCGAAGCGCACGGCGGTGCCGGCCGGAATATTCAGGCGCATGCCGCGCGCGGCCGCACGGTCGAAGGCGAGCGCGTCGTTGGTTTCGAAGAAGTGGTAGTGGGAGCCGACCTGGATCGGCCGGTCGCCGGTGTTGGCCACGGAGAGGGTCAGGGTGCGGCGGCCGGCGTTGAGTTCGATCTCGCCGTCCTGGATCTGGTATTCGCCGGGGATCATCAGGTCACTCCAGGATGAGTTGCATGAAAGTGAGGTCGAGCCAGCGCTCGAACTTGCGGCCCACCTGGGGCATCTGCCCGGTGGTGACGAAGCCGAGGCGTTCGTGCAGGCGGATGGAGGCGGCGTTCTCGCTCTCGATGGCGGCCACCATCACGTGCAGGCCAGCCTTGCGGGCGCGTTCGATCAGCGCCTGCATCAGCGCAGGCCCGAGGCCCTGGCCGCGCTGGTCACCGCGCACGTAGACCGAATGTTCCACGGTGTGGCGGAAGCCCTCGATGGTGCGCCAGGTGCCGTAGCTGGCGTAGCCCAGCACATCGTCTGCCTGGTTCACCGCCACCAGCACCGGAAAGCCGGCGGCTGTGCGCTCGGCCAGCCAGGCGCGGCGATTGGCCAGGTCCACCAGGGTTTCGTTCCAGATCGCCGTGGTGTACTCCACGGCGTCGTTGTAGATGGCGAGGATGCCGGGCAGGTCAGCCTCGACGGCATCGCGAATCACGTAAGACATAACGGGCCTCAGGCAATCGGCTGGTGCACGGTCACCAGTTTGGTGCCGTCGGGGAAGGTGGCCTCGATCTGGATCTCCGGGATCATCTCCGGCACGCCTTCCATCACCTGGTCACGGGCGAGCAGGGTGGTGCCGAAGTGCATCAGCTCGGCCACGGTCCGGCCGTCGCGGGCACCTTCCAGCAGAGCGGCGGAGATGAACGCCATGGCTTCCGGGTAGTTGAGTTTCAGGCCACGGGCCAGGCGCCGTTCAGCCACCAGGCCGGCGGTGAAGATCAGCAGCTTGTCTTTCTCTCTTGGGGTGAGGTCCATCAGGTACTCCAGATGCGAGGAGGCACGGCCTCGCGGCCGAGCAAGGCAGGGCGCAACAGGCGCCAGAGGTCGATCAGCCAGGCGCGGGCGTGCAGCGCCTCGGCAGCGAGGCAGCGGGCCACCAGAAGGCCGGGCAATTGGGTCAGGTCGCCGCGCCCGGCACAGGGCAGTTCGCGGCAACGTTCGAGCAGGTCGGAGTCGATCTCGCCAGCGGCGATCAGGGTGGCGAACACCGGTTGGCCGGCGAGACCGATGGGGGAATCGAGCAGGCCGTCGTTGCCCTCGATGCGCTGGCGTTCATGCCAGATCAGGGTGCCGTTGCGACGGATATCCAGATGCGCCTGGAAGTGGCCTTCGGCGAAACGTTCGCGGGCAGCGGGGCGGCCGAGGGCGACCATGTCCCAATAGAACAGGCGGGCGTCGTCGGCCAGTTCGATGCGGGTCTCGAGTTCGGCCTGGGCGCCGGAGAAGACGATGGTTTCCTGGGGCAGCCACTCCAGGGTCGCGCCCGCTTCAACGCTCAGCTCGACGCTCTGGAAGGCCGGGCCGGCAGCGCGGTACCACTTGGCTGCGCCGGGGCTGGTGAGCTGCGCCCAGGCGCCTTCACCGACGCGGGCGGAGATGTCCAGGCGATCGCCGCCGGCAATGCCGCCGGGCGGGTGGACGATGATGTGCTGGCACACCTGCGGGCCTTCGGCGTGCAGGTGTTTCTGCACCCGCAGCGGGCCGATGTGGCGACGCTGTACCGGGCGCGTGGTGGCGCCGTCGAGCGCATAGGCCAGCTCCAGCTCGGCGTGCCAGCTGGGGGTGAAGAGGGCAGTATCGGCAGGTGCGTTCATGGATCGTTCTTGTAGGGTGGGTTAGCCGCGAAGCGGCGTAACCCACGCGGTGCAAAGGTTCGGGTACATCATATGGTCACCAGGCCGCGCACGCCCTCGGCTTCCATGTTTTCTCCGCGTCCCTGCTGGATGATTTCGCCCCGGCTCATCACCAGGTACTGGTCGGCCAGTTCGGCGGCGAAGTCGTAGAACTGCTCCACCAGCAGGATGGCCATGTCGCCGCGCTCGGCGAGCTTGCGGATCACCGCGCCGATTTCCTTGATCACCGAGGGCTGGATGCCTTCGGTGGGTTCATCGAGGATCAACAGACGCGGCTGGCTGGCCAGGGCGCGGCCGATGGCGAGTTGCTGTTGCTGGCCGCCGGAGAGGTCGCCGCCGCGGCGGTGCTTCATCTCCCGCAGCACGGGAAAGAGCTCGTAGATGGACTCCGGCACCGCCTTGGCCTGGCCGGCGGGAAAGCGGGAAAGGCCCATCAGCAGGTTCTCTTCCACCGTCAGACGCGGGAAGATTTCGCGGCCCTGGGGCACGTAGGCGATGCCGGCGTGCACCCGCTGGTGCGGCTTGAAACCGGTGATGGCGCGGCCTTCCCAGTTCACCGCACCTTCCTTGGCCGGAATCAGGCCCATCAGGCATTTCAGCAGGGTGGTCTTGCCCACCCCGTTGCGCCCGAGCAGGCAGGTAACCTCGCCGATCTTCACGTCGAACGACAGGCCGCGGAGGATGTGGCTGCCGCCGTAGTACTGGTGGAGCTTGTCGACTTGGAGCATGTGTTGGTTCCCCTTGGATGGCGCTGCCTTTCCGTAGGTTGGCGCTGAGCCTGCGAAGCCCAACGGGGAGCGCATCGCGCTCCTGTGTGTTCATCAGGTCCCCGGTGCCGGTCCTGCGGACCGGTTGTTGGGCTTCGCTTCGCTCTGCACCAACCTACGGGGAAATCGTCCTGCAACGGGTCAGCGGCCGAGGTAGACCTCGATCACCTGTTCGTTGGCCTGCACCTCGGCCAGCGAGCCTTCGGCCAGGACGTGGCCCTGGTGCAGCACGGTGACGTGGTCGGCGATTGAGCCGACGAAGCCCATGTCGTGCTCCACCACCATCAGCGAATGCTGGCCGGCGAGGCTCTTGAACAGCTCGGCGGTGAACTCGGTTTCGGCGTCGGTCATGCCCGCCACCGGCTCGTCGAGTAGCAGCAATTGCGGGTCCTGCATCAGCAGCATGCCGATCTCGAGGAACTGCTTCTGGCCGTGGGAAAGCAGGCCGGCCGGGCGATTGCGCGAGGCTTCCAGGCGGATCACCGCGAGCACTTCGTCGATGCGGTCCTTCTGTTCGCCGGTGAGCTTCGCCCGCAGGCTCGCCCAGACGGATTTGTCGGTCTTCTGTGCCAGCTCCAGGTTCTCGAACACCGAGAGTGCCTCGAACACCGTGGGCTTCTGGAACTTGCGGCCGATGCCGGCCTGGGCGATTTCCACTTCGCTCATGCGGGTGAGGTCGAGGGTTTCGCCGAACCAGGCCTTGCCGGTGTCGGGGCGGGTCTTGCCGGTGATCACGTCCATCAGCGTGGTCTTGCCGGCGCCGTTGGGACCGATGATGCAGCGCAGCTCACCGACCCCGATGTAGAGGTTGAGGTCACGCAGCGCCTTGAAGCCATCGAAGCTGACGCTGATGTCTTCCAGGGTGAGGATGGTGCCGTGGCGCACGTCCAGGCCCTGGCCGGCGGTGCGGCCGAGGCCTAGCGAGTCGCGGCCGCTGCCGGCATCGCGGTTGGGGTCGAAGGCGGGCTCGAGCATGAGTTCGGGTACCGGGGCTGCACGCATTTACTTGTCTCCCCGTTTGACCAGGCCAATCACGCCCTTGGGCAGATAGAGGGTGACCAGGATGAACAGGGCGCCGAGGAAGAACAGCCAGTACTCCGGGAAGGCCACGGTGAACCAGCTCTTCATGCCGTTGACCAGGCCTGCGCCGAGCAGCGGGCCAATGAGCGAGCCGCGTCCGCCGAGCGCGACCCACACCGCCGCCTCGATGGAGTTGGTGGGCGACATCTCGCTGGGGTTGATGATGCCCACCTGGGGCACGTAGAGCGCGCCGGCCAGGCCGCAGAGCACGGCCGACAGCACCCAGATGAACAGCTTGTAGCCGCGCGGGTCGTAGCCGCAGAACATCAGGCGGTTCTCGGCGTCGCGCAGGGCGGTGAGCACCCGGCCGAACTTGCTCCGCGCCAGGCGCCAGCCGAGCAGCAGGCTGCCCACCAGCAGGGCCACGGTGGCGAGGAACAGCACGGCGCGGGTACCCGGCGCCGTGATGTCGAAACCGAGGATGCGGCGGAAGTCGGTGAAGCCGTTGTTGCCGCCGAAACCGGTTTCGTTGCGGAAGAACAGCAGCATGCCGGCGAAGGTCAATGCCTGGGTCATGATCGAGAAGTACACGCCCTTGATCCGCGAGCGGAAGGCGAAGAAGCCGAACACCAGCGCCAGCAGACCGGGTGCCAGCACCACCAGGCACAGGGCCCAGAGGAAGTGCTGGGTGCCGGCCCAGTACCAGGGCAGTTCGGTCCAGGCGAGGAAGCTCATGAAGGCCGGCAGGCCGTCACCGGCCGCTTCGCGCATCAGGTACATGCCCATGGCGTAGCCGCCGAGCGCGAAGAACAAGCCATGACCGAGGGACAGCAGCCCCGCGTAGCCCCAGACCAGGTCCAGGGCGAGGGCGACGATGGCGTAGCAGAGGATCTTGCCCACCAGGGTCAGGGTGTAGGCCGAGACCTGCAGCGGGTTGTCCGCGGGCAGCAGGTGCAGCAGCGGCAGGGCCAGCAGGACAGCGAGTACCGCGGCGCCGATGGCCAGCGACACGCGCGGGCCGAGGGTGGTCGTGGCGCGGGCGAGCAGGGTCTGGTTGAGGGGTTGAGTCATCAGTCGATCACCCTTCCTTTGAGTGCGAAGAGTCCCTGCGGGCGCTTCTGGATGAAGAGGATGATCAGCGCCAGGATCAGGATCTTGCCCAGCACGGCGCCAATCTGCGGTTCGAGGATCTTGTTCGCCACGCCGAGACCGAAGGCGGCCATGACGCTGCCGGCGAGTTGTCCGACGCCGCCCAGCACCACCACCAGGAACGAATCGATGATGTAGCCCTGGCCGAGGTCGGGGCCGACGTTGCCGACCTGCGACAGCGCCACGCCGCCAAGACCGGCGATGCCCGAGCCGAGCCCGAAGGCCAGCATGTCCACACGGCCGGTGGGTACGCCGCAGCAGGCGGCCATGTTGCGGTTCTGGGTGACCGCGCGGACGTTGAGGCCGAGACGGGTCTTGTTCAGCAGCAGCCAGGTCAGCGCCACCACGAAGAGGGCGAAGCCGATGATGACGATGCGGTTGTAAGGCAGCACCAGGTTGGGCAGGACCTGCACGCCACCGGAGAGCCAGGCGGGGTTGGCCACTTCGACGTTCTGCGCGCCGAAGATCACCCGCACCAGCTGGATCAGGATCAGGCTGATGCCCCAGGTGGCGAGCAGGGTTTCCAGCGGACGGCCATAGAGGTGGCGGATTACCGTGCGTTCGAGCGCCATGCCCACCAGGGCGGTGACGAAGAAGGCCACGGGCAGCGCCACCAGCGGATACAGGGCCAGCATCTCCGGCGCCAGGCGCTGGAAGCCCAGCTGCACCATGTAGGTGGCGTAGGCACCGAGCATCAGCATCTCGCCGTGGGCCATGTTGATCACCCCGAGCAGGCCGAAGGTGATGGCCAGGCCCAGTGCGGCGAGCAGCAGGATGGAGCCCAGCGACAGGCCACTGAAGGCCTGGCCGAGCAACTCGCCCACCAGCAACCGGCGCTTGACCTGGCTCAGGCTGGTTTCGGCAGCGGTGCGTACGCCCGAATCGGTTTCCACGGCCGGATCGAGCAGGGCTTCGAGGCGGGTGCGAGCCAGCGGGTCGCCGGTTTCGCCGAGCAGGCGCACGGCGTTGAGACGGATGGCCGGGTCCGGGTCGACCAGCTGCAGGTTGGCCAGGGCGAGGGAGAGGGCGTCACGCACGCCGGCATCCTCTTCGGCCACCATGCGCTGGTTGAGCAGGGGCAATTGGGCGGGCTTGGCGCTCTTCTGCAGTTGGCGCGCGGCGTCCAGGCGAATGGTGGGTTCGGCGGCAAGCAGTTGGTGGCTGGCCTGGGCGGTAATCAGAAGGCCGCGCAGGCGGTTGTTCAGGCGCAGTTTCTTCGGCGTACCGCTGGGGGCGGCGTCACCTTCGGCGGCGCTGAAGGCGCCATCCTGTTCGAGGAAGGCCTGCTTGGCGTCAACGGCGAAGCGGCCCTGCTGCAGGGCATCGAGCAGCGGCTGGCGCGCGGCGTCGGGCTCGGCGGCCCAGCGCTCCAGCAGTTTCGCCTGCTGCGCCGGATTGGCCGCGGCGAAGTCGTTGGCGTCGCCGGCCAGTGCTTCGACAGGAAGCAGCAGGGCCAGGGCGAGGAGGATTCGGTAGAGGACTGTCGGCATTGGGTGGTCCTGGTTCATGGCGCGGAGAGAGGGTTGTGCCAGCAGGCACCTCCCTCACCCCCGGCCCCTCTCCCTACGGGAGAGGGGCTAGGGGTGAGGGGAGTCAGGGTCAGCGCAGTCTCCGGACGTCCTCGTTCAACTCAGTTGGTCTTCACCGCGTAGTCCGGCTTCTTGTCGTTGCCGGGGATGAAGGGGCTCCAGGGCTGGGCGCGCAGCGGGCCTTCGGTCTGCCAGACCACCGAGAACTGACCGTCTTCCTGGATTTCACCGATCATCACCGGCTTGTGCAGGTGGTGGTTGGTCTTGTCCATGGTCAGGGTGTAGCCGGACGGCGCGGCGAAGGACTGGCCGGCCAGGGCCTCGCGCACCTTGTCCACCTCGGTGGTACCGGCCTTCTCGACGGCCTGGGCCCACATGTGGATGCCGACGTAGGTGGCTTCCATCGGGTCGTTGGTCACTGCGGTCTGGTAGTTGGGCAGGTTCTTGGCTTTCGCATAGGCCTTCCACTGCTCGACGAACGTGTCGTTGACCGGGTTATCCACGGACTCGAAGTAGTTCCAGGCGGCCAGGTGGCCCACCAGCGGCTTGGTGTCGATGCCGCGCAGTTCCTCTTCGCCCACCGAGAAGGCCACTACCGGCACATCGGTGGCTTCCAGGCCCTGGTTGGCCAGTTCCTTGTAGAAGGGCACGTTGGAGTCGCCGTTGACGGTGGAGATCACTGCAGTCTTGCCGCCAGCGGAGAACTTCTTGATGTTGGCGACGATGGTTTGATAGTCGCTGTGGCCGAAGGGGGTGTAGACCTCTTCGATGTCCTTGTCGGCGATGCCCTTGCTGTGCAGGAAGCTGCGCAGGATCTTGTTGGTGGTGCGCGGGTAGACGTAGTCGGTGCCCAGCAGGAAGAAGCGCTTGGCGCTGCCGCCGTCTTCGCTCATCAGGTATTCCACAGCCGGGATGGCCTGCTGGTTCGGCGCGGCGCCGGTATAGAAGACGTTGGGGGAGAGTTCTTCACCTTCGTACTGCACCGGGTAGAAGAGCAGGCCGTTGAGCTCCTCGAACACCGGCAGCACGGACTTGCGCGATACCGAGGTCCAGCAGCCAAAGACTACGTCCACCTTGTCCTTGGTCAGCAGTTGACGGGCCTTCTCGGCGAACAGCGGCCAGTTGGAAGCCGGGTCGACCACCACCGGTTCAAGCTGCTTGCCGTTCACGCCGCCCTTGGCGTTGATCTCGTCGATGGTCATCAGCGCCATGTCTTTCAGCGAGGTCTCGGAGATCGCCATGGTGCCGGACAGCGAGTGCAGGATGCCGACCTTGATGGTCTCGGCCGCCTGGATGGACCAGGACATGCCCATGGCGGCAATGGATGCGGAAAGGGTGAACGCCTTGATCAGGCTGCGACGTTGCATGGGGTCGGTCTCCATTCTCACAAGTATTTGAAATTACTGCGTTTATTGGCTTGTTATCCGGGCAGTTTTCAAAGGGTCTTCCTCGTCACCCTTGGGCCGGCTGCGGTCTTTGCCGAGCGCTGTGCAACATGTGCAGGGTGATCTTGCGTACTTCGGCCTTGCTCGTTTCGATGTGGGTCCTCAGCAATTGCTGTGCCTCTTCGCACTTTCGCTCGCCAATGGCCTGGAGAATCGCTGCGTGCTCCCGGTAGGTGGCGTCGATGCGCGGCGCCTGTGTGAAGTCCAGGCGGCGGATGATGCGGATCTTTTCGCTGACTTCGCGGTGGATACGGGCCATCTCGCGATTGCCTGCGGCTTCCACCAGATGGCAGTGGAAGTCCTCGTCCAGGCGCGACACTTCGAAGCCGTCTTGTGGTTGCGGTTGCACCAACCAGGTGCGACTGAGCCGTTGCAGTGCTTCGGGTTGCTCCTGTGTGGGGCGCGCACAGTGGCGACGTACCGCTTCCAGTTCGAGGACGATGCGCAGCTCGTACAGCTCCTCGAAATGGTCGAAGTCGAAAGCCTTCACCTGCCAGCCGCTGCGAAAGCGAACTTCCAGGTAACCCTCGCGCTCCAGGCGGTGCAGGGCCTGTCGTACAGGCGTGCGACTGGCTTGCATGCGCTCGGCCACATCGCCCTCGCTGAAGCGGTCGCCGGGCAGCAGGCGGAACTCGCTGATCTCGCTCTTGAGCCGGGCGTAGATGCGCCCGGCGAGACTTTCGGGGCGCTCGCGGCGCCCGTTAGTGGTGCTGGCGAGCTGCATGGTCAGCGCTGCTGGCTGGCGATGAAGGCGCGCCAGCCGCCGAAGCCGGTGATGTCGCGAGCGCCTTCCAGGGCGTAGGGCTCGCAGATGAAGCCTTTCACCCAGCGGCCGTCTTCCAGCTGCAGGTTGCCGATGCCCAGTGGCGGAGGAATCTCGGCGACGAATTCGCCGAAGCGCGCCAGGGGGATGTCCCAAAGCTCGACGATCAGCGGCGCACCGTCCTGGCTGCGGGCCAGGCCCGGTTTGGGCGGCACGGTGCCGGGCAGGGCGAACAGGCGGTAATCGGCGGCGGTGCGGGTTTCTTCCACCAGTACGGCGTCGCGGCGGGTGAGTTGGAAGTTCAGCGGCATGCCGGTGAGGTGCGCCCCCACTACCGCCACCCGCACGCAGCCAGGGGCCTGCTTGGCCGGCGCCTGTGCAGGCAGGGCGCGATTGGTGGCGCCCAGCGGCAGGTCGAGGCTGGCTTGCCAGCGCTTGCCGAAGGCGGCCAGGGCGGCGTCGTGCCAGGCCGGGGCGAGCAGGGTGATGCCGGCCGGCAGGCCGTCGGCACGAAACCCGGCGGGCAGGGCCAGGGCGCTGAGGTCGGAGAAGTTGGTGAAGTTGGTGTAGGTGCCGAACTGGGCGTTGAAGAGCACCGGTTCTTCGGCCATTTCGGCGATGCGGCGGATGGTGGGCGAGGTGGGCACTACCAGGGCATCGAAGGGTTCCAGAGCCAGGTTGATCCGGCGCGCCAGTTCGGCCCGCAGGTACTCGGCCTTGTAGGCGTCGCAAGCGCTGTAGTTCTGGCCGTTCTCGACGATGCCGCGCACCACCGGGTCGATGTGCGCAGGGTCGACGCCCTCGACCGCCACGGTGCGCTCGGCCACCCAGGAGCCCTGGTAGAGCTGCTCGGCCAATTGGCGGAAGGGGCTGAAGTCGATCGGCGTGATTTCGGCACCGAGGGCGCGGAGCTTGTCCAGCGCGGTCTCGAAGACGGCGCGGGTCTGCTCGTCACCGAAGAACTCCAGCGCATCCGGTATGGCGAACTTCGGCTTGACGCCCATGCCCACCGGCGCGCTGTTGGGGTTATTCCGCGAGTAGGGATCAAGGGCGTCGTAGCCGCCGGCAATGCGCGCTACGGTCTCGGCGTCGGCCACGGTCAGGGCAAACACCGAAATGCAGTCGATCGTGCGGCAGGCCGGAACCAGCCCGGTGTTGGGCAGCCAGCCCTTGGTGGGTTTCAGCCCGACGATGTTGTTGAAGCCGGCGGGCACGCGGCCGGAGCCGGCGGTGTCGGTGCCGAGGGAGAAGGGCACCAGGCCGCGAGCGACCACCGAGGCCGAGCCGGAGCTGGAGCCGCCACTGACGTACTCGGGGTTGAAGGCGTTGCTTACCGCGCCGTAGGGCGAGCGGGTGCCCGCCAGGCCGGTGGCGAACTGGTCGAGGTTGGTCTTGCCAATGAGGATGGCGCCGGCTGCGCGCAGGCGGGCGACCACCGTGGCGTCCTCGCTGGCCGGGTAGGCGAATTCGGGGCAGGCAGCCGTGGTGGTCCAGCCGGCGGCGTCGATGTTGTCCTTGATGGAGAAGGGCACGCCGTACAGCGGCAGGCGCTCCTGACGGCCTTCGGCGGCAGCGAGCAGGGTAGCCAGTTCGGCGAGCTGGCCGTCCAGCTGTTCGGCGCTGACCAGGCTGATCCAGGCATTGTCATCCGTGCTCAGACGCTGGCGCAGAGCGTGCAGCAGGTCGGCAGGTTGCAGTTGATCGCGATAGGCCTGTTGCCAGTCGGCCAGGGTAAAGGCGTTGGGGGCGTCGGACATGCTCTGGAGTTCCATCTTGTATCCAAGTTGGAATTCCCTTGAGCAAAGGTGGTGCCAGAACCGGGAAAGCCCTGTCATTGCTGGGCTTAAGTCGGAATTTTGGTGTTCTCGATGCGATTAGTTTCGCACCGCGCCAGGGCATGGGTAGGGAATCAGGACGTAGGTTGGTGCAGAGCGAAGCGAAGCCCAACGCCGCGTTGGGCATCACGCACGAAGCTACAGCACCAGGTAATTCTTCACCCCGGTGAAGATGATCTGCGCGGCCAGGGCGCAGACGAACAGGCCCATCAGGCGACTGACGATCTGCAGGCCCTGGTCGCCAAGGAGGCGTTCGATATGGTCGGAGAGATAGAGAATGGCGCCCACCGTTACGCTGGCGATGGCAATGGCGAACAGCGCGGTGAGCTTGTCGTCCCAGTGCACATGGCCCGCGCCCATCACCAGCATGGCGCCGATGGTGCCGGGGCCGACGGTGAGGGGGATGGTCAGCGGCACGATGGTGACATCCTGCTGCACGTTGTCCGCCTGCACCGCCGGCTTGCCCTGGGCCATGCCGAGGGCGGAGATGAACAAAACGGTACCGGCGCCGATGCGGAAGGCGTCGATGGTGATGCCGAAGACATTGAAGATGGCCTGGCCAAACAGGTAGAGCAGGGCGCTGGCGACCAGGGTCCCGAGGGCGACTTTCCAGGCGAGCCTCTTGCGCTCCTTCACCGTGTAGCCACGGGTCAGGCTGATGAAGCAGGAGAGCACGAAGAAGGGGCTATAGAGCACCAGCATCTTCAGGTACAGGCTGGAAAGGCTTTCGAGCATGGGGGCATCCGTTCGTGACTGCGAGGGCCGTTCCTCAGTGTAGAGGCTGCCCTGCCATTGGGCGCACAACTATAACCGCCCCGCCGCGGTCGGCTATACCTTCTCCCACTGGGTCGTTTCGTCGCGCAGGGAGCCGTTGATGGCGCACATCAGCTTCACCCCCAACCTGCAGCGTCACCTCGATGTCCCCGAGCTGGATGTCATGGCCGTTTCTGTGGCCGAGGCGTTGGAGGCCGCTTTCGCCGCCAATCCACGGCTGCGCAGCTACCTGCTGGATGACCAGGGTCACCTGCGCCGGCATGTGGCGGTGTTCGTCGACGCCCAGCAAGTCAGCGACCGCCGCCGGCTCAGCGACCCGGTCGGGGCGGCCAGCGACATCTTCGTCGTCCAGGCGCTGTCCGGTGGTTGAGCCGGAGCAAGGAGAAGGACCATGAGCCGATGCATCCATGTTGCGACCCGCAAGGGCCTGCTGCGTTTCGAGCCTGAGGGTGGTGGCTGGCGCCTGGCGCGTCAGGATTTCCTGGGCGAACCGGTGAGCATGCTGCTGGCCGATCCGCGCGACGGGCATCTTTACGCTGCCCTGCATCTGGGCCACTTCGGCCCCAAGCTGTGGCGCTCGGTTGATGCGGGACTCAACTGGGAAGAGATCGCCGCCCCGGCCTTTGCGCAGGCGGCGGAGGGCGAGGACGGGCCGTCGGTGGAGATGATCTGGTGCCTGGAGCCCGGCGGCCCCGACCAGCCTGGCACCCTGTGGGCAGGGACCATTCCCGGTGGCTTGTTCAGGTCTCGCGACCATGGCAGTTCCTGGGCCCTGGTGGACAGCCTGTGGCAGCGCCCGGAACGGGCCAACTGGTTCGGGGGTGGCTATGACCAGCCGGGTATCCACTCCATTTGCGTGGACCCGCGCAACAGCCGGCACCTCACGTTGGCCGTGTCCTGCGGTGGCGTCTGGCACAGCGAGGATGAGGGGGCGAGCTGGAGCTACCGCACCCGTGGCATGCGCGCCGCGTACATGCCGCCGGAGCGCGCCGAGGAGCCGGACATCCAGGACCCGCACCGCATGGTGGCCTGCCCGGTTGATCCGGAGCGACTCTGGGTGCAACACCACAACGGCATCTTCGTCAGCGACGACCGAGGGCTGAACTGGCGGGAGATCCCGCAGGCCGGCCCGTCTACCTTCGGTTTCGCCGTTGCGGTGCATCCCTCCGAGCCGGACTGTGCCTGGTTCGTGCCGGCGGTGAAGGACGAATGCCGCGTCCCCGCCGACCAGCGTTTACGCGTTACGCGCACCCGTGATGGTGGCAAGCGCTTCGACGTACTGGAGCAGGGCCTGCCGCAGCAACTCTGCTACGACCTGGTGTATCGCCACGGGCTGGATGTGGACGAGAGCGGCCAGCGCCTGGTGATGGGTTCCACCACGGGGCATCTGTGGGTATCGGAGGATCAGGGCGATAGCTGGAACCTGGTGGCGGGGCACCTGCCGCCGATCTTCGCGGTGAGGTTTGGGTAGGCCCGGACGCGTGGAATTGTAGGGTGGGCTTCAGCCCACCATTGAGGTGTGCTAGCGCCAAGTGTCAGCTATGCATCGCATGCCGTTCGCGCATTTCCTTCTCGGCGACCCAGTATTTGATCAGTTCGCGCAGTTGCGAGAGTTCCACCGGCTTGGCCATGTGGCCGTCCATGCCGGCCTGACGGGCGCGTTCCTTGTGTTCGCTGAGGATGTGGGCGGTGAGGGCGACTACCGGTGTGCGCGGGCGCTGCTCCAGGTTTTCCCAGTTCCGCAGCATCTCGGTGGCGGTGAAGCCATCCAGTACCGGCATCTCGCAGTCCATCAGCACCAGGTCGTAGTGCTGGTTCTTCATGGCGCTCAGGGCTTCCTCGCCGTTGCTGGCGGTATCTGGCTCGAGGTTGAGCTTGCTCAGCATGCCGCGGATGACCTTGGTGGAGATGCTGTTGTCCTCGGCCACCAGGATGCGGAAGTCATTGGGGACGTGGATCGGTTCGCTGACCTGGGAGCCCGGCAGCGAGATGGAACCGCCGGCCTTGCGTTGGTTCAACTCGTCCGCCAGCGTGGTCTTCAGCGTGTAGCCGGCCACCGGCTTGGCGAGGATGCGCTTGATGCCGGCGTTGCGCGCGATGATCTTGCTCGGCGCATTGCTGATGCCGGTGAGCATGATGATCAGGATGTCGTGGTTGAGGCTCGGGTCTTCCTTGATCTTGGCCGCCAGCTGCATGCCGGTCATGCCGGGCATGTCCTGGTCCAGCAGGACCACGTCGAAGTACTCGCGCAGGTGCGCCTTGGTGCGCAGCAGGGCCAGGGCCTCTTTTCCGGACGGTACGGCACTGACCTGCAGGCCCCAGGCGCTGCATTGCTGGACCAGCACCTTGCGGCAGGTGTCGTTGTCGTCCACGACCAGCAGGCGTGCGCCTTCCAGCGGGCTGTCGAGGTCGGCAACGGGGCGCTCCAGGTGCTGGCTGTCCAGGGGCAGTGTCAGCCAGAGGGTGCTGCCCTGGCCGGCACCGCTCTGGATACCGAATTCGCCCTCCATCAGGCGCGCCAGTTGTCGGGCGATGACCAGGCCGAGGCGGCCGCCGAGCTTGGACGCCGCGAGGAAGTCGCTGCTTTGCAATTCGGCGTTGAGCAGGGCTTCGCGCTCGCCGGCCTCCAGGGGCCGGCCGCTGTCCTGCACCGCGATGCGCAGGCGGGGGCGGGCCGAGCTGTTGTCCAGCGCCACCACCAGGAGGATTTCGCCCTCGTCGGTCTGCTTGAAGGCGTTGTCCAGCAGGCTGAGGAGGATCTGCCGCAGGCGTGTAGGGTCGCCGCTGATCACGCGGGGCACCTGGGGCTGCATGAAGCTGATGAGCTCAACGCGCTGCTGTTCGGCCTTGGCACGGAAGATGTCGAGGCAGTCGTCGATCAGGGCGTTGAGGTCGAACTGCACGTCGTCCAGTTCGATCTGGCCGGATTCCAGCTTGGAAATGTCGAGGATTTCGTTGATCAGGGTGAGCAGTTCGTTGCCGGAACTGTGGATGGTCTGCACGTAGTCGCGCTGCTTGGCCGACAGCGGCGTCCCCAGGAGTAGCTCGGTCATGCCCAGCACACCGTTCATCGGGGTGCGGATTTCGTGGCTGATCTTGGCGAGGAATTCACCCTTGGCCTTGAGTTCGGCGGAGCTGGCGGCCAGGGCCCGGCTGGCGCTGAAGGCTTCGTTCTGGAGGCGTCGCTGGCGTTCGCTCAGGGCCATGCTGAGGAACACGCCGCTGACGGTGGAGATCGCCAGCAGGGTGTAGGCCAGCCAGTCGGATTGCAGGTGCCAGTAGCCGAACAGCGCCGGCAGGGCGCCGAGGATGGCCACGCAGAACACGCCCAAGGCCAGGCTGAACAGCCGCGCCGGATGGTAGCCCTGGTGCCAGTGGACCAGGGCGTACGCGAACATGCTCAGGCTGGCGATGGCGGCCAGCCCATACACCAGTTGGTTGAACTGCAGGTCGGTGACGATCAGCAGCAGGGCGGCGGTGAGGGAGATCAGCACGATCTCGCCCAGCAACAGGAGCGCCAGTGGCGTGTTCGGGCAGACCTTGTGGAAGAAGCTGACGGTAAAGGCCAGGGCGCAGACCATGGCCATCAGCATCGAGAGGTTGGCAATTTGCGGTTGCGCGCTCTGCCAGTCACCCAACCAGGGCGAACTGATGCCCAGCAGGCTGACGCTGGTGACGATCAGGCAGCTCTGCGCGGCGGCCAGCCAAAGGCTGACGGCGGCACGGGAGTAGGCGTAACGCACCAGGTTGTAATAGACCAGCATGCCAAGGCCCCCGAGCATCAGCCCGAAGAGCAGCGGACGGGTATCGTCGGCGGCCATCAGCGCCGAAGACTGCAGCGTCACCGTGGGGCGCAGGGCGTGTTCCGAAGCCATGCGCAGGTAGAGGTCCAGGGGCTCCTGCTGAACCGGCAGGGGCAGGAGGAAATCCCGGCTGGGCAGCGGACGCTCGCTGAAGGGTAGGCGACTGCCGGTGCGGGTATGGGCGACCAGCTCATCGCCTTTGAGGACGTAGAGGTCGAGATAGGCCAGGTAAGGAGCGAAGACCCGCAGCAGCTGTTCATGCTGGCTGGGTGCAAGCCGGTAGTGAAGCCAGAGGGCGCTGCTGCCACCGGGGGTATAAAGCTCGTCGAGGTCGACCGGAGTGAACTGGGAGAGGGCCTGCTGGGTGCGGACTTCCTGCAGCTGCAGGTTGGCGCTGGGGTCGAGCAGCATGCTCCACTGCCGCTCTTCCGCCGCCTGGGCAGGCAACAGATGGAGCAGGGCCAGTAGCAGGCTGGCGATCAATCCTGTGGCAATCCTGAGCCGAAGCACGGTCGAGGTCCCTTCGTGGGTGAGTGGCCGGATTATAGCCAAGCCCCTCTTGTGCGGAATATGACCAAGGCGGCCACTGGCCGCCTTGGTGAGCACTATTTCCGACCTTTTACCCGTCGTTGCGTTCCCGGGCGATGGCGCGGTAGCCGATGTCCTTGCGGTAGAAACACCCGTTCCAGCGGATTTTCTCCGCCAGGCGATAGGCCTGCTGCTGGGCGTCGGACACGCTGGCGCCGATGGCGGTGGCACAGAGTACGCGACCACCGGCAGTGACGATCTGGCCGTCCTTCAGCGCGGTACCGGCGTGGAACACCTTGCCGTCCAGGGCGGCGGCATCGTCCAGGCCTTCGATCACGTCACCCTTGGCATAGTCGCCCGGGTAGCCGCCGGCGGCCAGAACCACGCCCACGGTGGGGCGCGGGTCCCAGGTGGCTTCGACCTTGTCCAGGGCCTTGGCCAGGGCGGCTTCCACCAGGAGGACCAGGGAAGACTCCAGGCGCACCATGATGGGCTGGGTTTCCGGGTCGCCGAAGCGGCAGTTGAATTCGATGACCTTGGGCGCACCGCTCTTGTCGATCATCAGGCCGGCGTAGAGGAAGCCGGTGTAGATGTTGCCTTCCTCGGCCATGCCGCGCACGGTCGGGTAGATGACTTCGTCCATCACGCGCTGGTGCACGTCGGCGGTGACCACCGGAGCGGGGGAGTACGCGCCCATGCCGCCGGTGTTGGGGCCGGTGTCGCCGTCGCCAACGCGCTTGTGGTCCTGGCTGGTGGCCATGGGCAGCACGTTCTGGCCGTCGACCATGACGATGAAGCTGGCTTCTTCGCCGTCGAGGAACTCTTCGATCACTACGCGCGAACCGGCGTCACCGAAGGCGTTGCCGGCGAGCATGTCGCGCACGGCGTCTTCAGCTTCGGCCAGGGTCATGGCGACGATCACGCCCTTGCCCGCGGCCAGGCCGTCGGCCTTGATCACGATGGGAGCGCCTTTTTCGCGCAGGTAGGCCAGGGCCGGCTCCACTTCGGTGAAGTTCTGGTAGTCGGCGGTGGGGATCTTGTGGCGGGCCAGGAAGTCCTTGGTGAAAGCCTTGGAACCTTCCAGTTGGGCGGCGCCGGCAGTCGGGCCGAAGATGTCCAGGCCACGGCTGCGGAACAGATCGACCACGCCTTTCACCAGCGGCGCTTCCGGGCCGACGATGGTCAGCTGGACGTTCTTGGCGGCGAAATCGGCCAGTTGTTCCAGGGCCAGCACGTCGATGGCGACGTTCTCGCACTTGGCTTCGGTCGCGGTGCCGGCGTTGCCCGGGGCCACGAAGACCTTCGCCACGCGCGGGTCCTGGGCCACTTTCCAGGCCAGGGCGTGTTCACGACCGCCGCTGCCGATGATGAGTACGTTCATTGCGTTCTCCTGATCTGCTCCGATTGGAGCCGGATCGTTGGGTATCGCTTCGCGCCACCCAACCTACGAATGTCGAGGTTGCGATCGAGCTGGTAGATGCAAGGCGCCTGCCCCGTCACCAAGCGGAGTTGCCTTCTGGCAATGAGCATTGGGGACGGGGCGTGCAACACAGCAGATGCCTGCTCGAGGGCGACCGTTAGTGTCTAAAGTGGCGCATGCCGGTGAACACCATCGCGATGCCTGCTTCGTCGGCGGCGGCGATGACTTCGTTGTCACGCATGGAGCCACCCGGCTGGATCACCGCGGTGATGCCGGCCTTGGCTGCGTTGTCGATGCCGTCGCGGAACGGGAAGAAGGCGTCGGACGCCATGACCGCACCTTTCACTTCGAGACCGGCATGCTCGGCCTTGATGGCGGCGATGCGGGCGGAGTTGACGCGGCTCATCTGTCCGGCGCCGACGCCGACGGTCTGGCGGTTCTTGGCGTAGACGATGGCGTTGGATTTGACGAACTTGGCCACTTTCCAGGCGAAGATCAGGTCGTGGATTTCCTGCTCGCTCGGGGCGCGCTGGGTGACGATCTTCAGGTCTTCCGCCTTGATCATGCCGATGTCGCGGCTCTGTACCAGCAGGCCGCCGTTGACGCGCTTGAAGTCCCAGCCTGCGGCACGCTCAGCCGGCCATTCACCGCATTCCAGCAGGCGTACGTTGGCCTTGGCAGCGACCACTTCACGAGCGGCGGCGGAGATTTTCGGCGCGATGATGACTTCGACGAACTGGCGCTCGACGATGGCCTTGGCGGTTTCGCCATCCAGCTCGCGGTTGAAGGCGATGATGCCGCCGAAGGCGGATTCGGTATCGGTGGCGTAGGCCAGGTCGTAGGCCTTGCGAATGCCGCCTTCGTTTTCCGGTACCACGGCCACGCCGCACGGGTTGGCGTGCTTGACGATGACGCAGGCCGGCTTGACGAAGCTCTTCACGCACTCCAGCGCGGCGTCGGTATCGGCCACGTTGTTGAAGGAGAGTTCCTTGCCCTGCAGCTGAATGGCGGTGGAGACGCTGGCTTCGCCCTTTTTCGCTTCCACGTAGAACGCCGCGCTCTGGTGCGGGTTCTCGCCGTAGCGCATTTCCTGGGCCTTGACGAACTGGCTGTTGAAGGTGCGCGGGAAGGCGCCACGGCCTTCGGTGGACAGGGTGTCACGTGCCTGGTCGATGGTGCCCAGGTAGTTGGCGATCATGCCGTCGTAGGCGGAGGTGTGCTCGAACGCCTTGAGGGCCAGGTCGAAGCGCTGGGCGTAGGTCAGGCCGCCGGCTTTCAGGCCTTCGAGGACGCTGGCGTAGTCGCTGGCGTTGACCACGATGGCGACGTCCTTGTGGTTCTTCGCGGCGCTGCGGACCATGGTCGGGCCGCCGATATCGATGTTCTCGATGGCGGTGGGCAGGTCGCAGTCAGGCTTGGCGACGGTGGCCTCGAAGGGGTAGAGGTTGACCGCGACCAGGTCGATCGGCTTGATGCCGTGCTGTTCCATCACCGCGCCATCGAGGTCGCGACGGCCGAGGATGCCGCCATGGATCTTCGGGTGCAGGGTCTTCACGCGACCGTCCATCATTTCCGGGAAGCCGGTGTAGTCAGCGACTTCCACGGCGGCGATGGCGTTGTCCTTGAGCAGCTTGTAGGTGCCGCCGGTGGAGAGGATTTCCACGCCAAGGGCAGCCAGTTCACGGGCGAATTCGACGATGCCGGTCTTGTCGGAGACGCTGATCAGGGCGCGGCGAACGGGAAGGCGGGTGGTCTGGTCGGTCATTTCGGAACCATTCGAGTGGGAGAGGATTTAGCGGCTAGGCCTGAAACTGGAAGCCGGAAGCTTGACCGTCGGGGAGCGTCCCGCTTCAAGCTTCCGGCTTCCAGCGCCCGACCTTCAGATTCAGAGCAGGTCGTATTGCTTGAGCTTCTTTCGCAGCGTGCCCCGATTGAGGCCGAGCATCTCGGAAGCCTTGGTCTGGTTACCCTTGACGTAGTTCATCACGGATTCCAGCAACGGCGCTTCCACTTCGGAAAGCACCAGGTTGTACACGTCCGTGACGGCGGCGCCCTCAAGATGGGCAAAATAGTTGTGCAGTGCCTTTTCGACACTGCCACGCAGGGTCTGGCCCTCTGCGGTGGGCGCCGTCAGGTGCTGTTTAAGGTTAGCGTTGTCGCTCACGGGTGTTGCCCCATCAAAAAAATTCTCGGTCATCGTCGTCATGCGGCCTTTTCCCCTTCGTTGTGACGCTCGGCGAAGAACTCCCGAACGTTGGCGCACTGCGCGTCCGTGGACTCCAAACGATTGAACTTGGCGCGAAACTCCCTGGCGCCCGGCAGGGTTGCCAGATACCAGCCGACATGCTTGCGGGCGATGCGAACGCCCATCTCGTCGCCATAGAAGGCGTGCAGTGCGGCCAGGTGTTCCAGCAGTATCCGTTCCACCTCGATCAAGCCCGGCGCCGGCAGTAGTTCACCGGTCGCCAGGTAATGCGCGATCTCGCGGAAGATCCAGGGTCGCCCCTGGGCCGCTCGACCGATCAGCAGGGCATCGGCGCCGGTGGCGTCGAGGACCTGTCTGGCTTTCTGTGGCGAATCGATATCGCCGTTGGCAAAGACCGGAATCGACACCGCCTGCTTGATCGCTGCGATGGTGTCGTACTCCGCTTCACCGGTGTACAGGTCGGCGCGGGTCCGGCCGTGGACGGCCAGGGCCTGAATACCAGCCTGTTCGGCGATTTTCGCCACTGTGATGCCGTTCCTGTTCGATCGGTCCCAGCCGGTCCGGATCTTCAGGGTGACGGGCACGTCGACGGCCTTGACCACGGCGTTGAGGATGTCGGCCACCAGGGCTTCGTCCTTCATCAGCGCCGAGCCGGCGGCCTTGTTGCAGACCTTCTTCGCCGGGCAGCCCATGTTGATGTCGATGATCTGCGCACCGAGTTCAACATTGGCCCTTGCCGCTTCTGCCAGCATGTCCGGATCTCCACCGGCTATCTGGACGGAGCGGGGCTCCGGGTCCCCTTCGTGGAGCAGGCGCAGTCGCGACTTGCGGCTGTTCCACAGGCGCACGTCGCTGGTGACCATTTCCGATACCACCATGCCGGCGCCGAGGCGGCGGCAAAGCAGACGGAACGGCCGGTCGGTCACACCCGCCATGGGGGCGAGTATCACCTGATTGGGCAAGGCATAAGGGCCAATGCTAACCGCCGACATAGGTCTTCCCTGTTTGGGGCCTGCTCAGATGAGTGCTGGGGGAGTTCGAAAAAGGGTGGGCATGATACCCGCTCTCGATGACTGGATAAAGGCTGTTTTGAACAAATTCTGAACAGCCCTGCGCTTATTGCCGGGAGTTAGAAATGCCCTGGAGGCGCCGGAATCCGGCGCTTGCGGCTTATTCGGGGGAGTGGAAGCTGAGGCTGTAGTTCACGGCCTTGGTGCCCGGGTCGAGGATGTCCAGGCTGATGTGGATGGGGGTCTGCGGCGGCATC
Organism: Pseudomonas sp. D(2018); assembly: GCF_005502555.1. Taxonomy (NCBI): domain Bacteria; kingdom Pseudomonadati; phylum Pseudomonadota; class Gammaproteobacteria; order Pseudomonadales; family Pseudomonadaceae; genus Pseudomonas; species Pseudomonas sp. D(2018). The sequence goes on along the minus strand of NZ_SCOK01000003.1, from coordinate 70,477 downwards.
TCTGCCTGCCCGGCCAGTTCGCCGGAGAGGTATTCGCCGGGCTTGAAGCGGCGGCTGGCCAGCAACTGGCCATTGATGTCGGCGAAACGCAGTTCCAGCAGCGGGAACGGCTGGGCGAAGGCGGCGCGGTTGTAGAGGATCGCGTCGACCACCAGGGCGCCTGAGAACTCGGGGTGGCTGCGGACCACCAGGTTGCTGCTCTTGATCAGCGCGATGTCCACCTTGGAAGGCAACTGGCAGCCGATCTCCGGGCAGATTTGCTGGAACCAGGGGCGGTACTGGTCCTGTCGCGCCAATTCGTCGAAGTGATACCAGACGTACTGAGTGGCCAGGGCGAAGGCGCCGAACAGGTTCAGCAGGGTCCAGCCGATCCAGCGGCCCCAGGGGCGCCTGGATTCCTGCCAGTCGAGTTGCAGGGGCTCGTCGCTGAGGTCAAGCAGGCCTTCTTCGCGCAGGCCGGGCTCGCTGCGCTGGGGCTGCTGGCGTGAGGGGGCTGCGGTTTGCGGCTCGTCGAGGTCATCGTCGACGTCGTTGTCCAGGTCGTCGGGCTCGTCGTCGCGGGCGGAGCCGAGGCTGAAGTCCGGGCCGGGCTCGTCTTCCACCAGGTCCATGGACAGGCTGGGCTCGGTGCGCGGGGCCGGTTTGGGTGGCTCCTCCGGGCTGCGACCGACCGGTTCGGCACTGGGCTCGGCACGTCGTTCGAAGTCGGGCTCCGGCTCCGGCTCCGGTTCGGAGGCGGGTGCCGAAGGGGCCTTGTGCTCTTCGGCTTCCAGCAGGGCTTCGGCCCAGCCTTCATCATGACGGGGTGCTGGTTGCGCTTCGGCTCGTGCCGGTGCGTTAGGGTCGAGCAAGTCACGGGACAGGCGTTGTTCTTCCTGTTCCAGCTTGGCCAGCTCCTCATCCAGGTCGAGGCTGTCGAGGTCCAGGTCGTCGTGGATCCACAGGGTTTCGCTGCCGGCCGGTTTGGCTGGCGCCGGCGCTTGCGGTGCAACCGGCTGATTGAGCACGGTGGCGACACTGGGGACTGCGACCTGGGGCGCCTCTGTCCTGGGCGCAGGGGCCGGGGTTGGTGCCTTGGGCTTACTGGCCGTCGGAGCCGCCTGGCCCTTCGCCGCCAACAGCTGTTGCGCCGCATTGAACACATGCAGACAGGCTCCGCAGCGCACGGCGCCATGGGCCACGGCCAGTTGGGCGCGGCTGACGCGGAAACTGGTCTGGCATTGTGGGCATTGGGTGACGAAACTGTCGGTCATGCGGCGATCCGGTCGAAACTAAAGGCTATTTTACTCGATCCATTGGGTTTCCAGCGCTTCAGCGGCGCACGCCACTGATGCGTACCCAACCGTCCTTCTCTGCCGTGGGGTCGAGATCGAATGCGTCGGCGTAGGCGGCGCGTACTTCCTCGGCCTGCTCGGCGAGGATGCCGGACAGGGCCAGGCGTCCGCGCGGTGCCACCAGGCTGGTGATCTGCGGCGCCAGGGACACCAGCGGGCCGGCGAGGATGTTGGCCACCACTACTTCGGCGGGCTTGGCCGGCAGGTCGGCAGGCAGGTAGACCGGAAAGTGCGCCGGGTCGATGCCGTTGCGCGAGGCGTTGTCGCGAGAGGCTTCCAGGGCCTGGGGGTCGATGTCGGTGCCCACGGCCTGGCGCGCGCCCAGCAGCAAAGCAGCGATGGCGAGGATGCCCGAACCGCAGCCGAAATCCAGTACTTCGCAACCGTCGAGCTTCTGGTCGTCCAGCCATTCCAGGCACAGGGCGGTGGTCGGGTGGGTGCCGGTGCCGAAGGCCAGGCCAGGGTCCAGTAGCAGGTTCACCGCGCCCGGTTCGGGCGCTTCATGCCAGCTCGGTACGATCCACAGGCGGCGGCCGAAGCGCATGGGCTGGAAGTTGTCCATCCAGCTGCGTTCCCAATCCTGGTCCTCGATGCGCTCTATCAGGTGCTCCGGCAGCGTGCCGCCGGTCAGCAGCTCAAGGTGCGCCACCAGGCTGGCTTCGTCGGTGTCGGCCTCGAACAGGGCCAGCAGGTGGGTGTGGGTCCAGAGCGGGGTGGTGCCCAGGTCCGGCTCGAAAATCGGCTGGTCCTCGGCATCCATGAAGGTCACTGAGACCGCTCCCACTTCCAGCAGGGCGTCTTCGTAGGTTTCCGCCTGTTCCGGGGTGATGGCGAGACGAACTTGTAACCAGGGCATGGCGGGACCTCTTGAATATTCAGCGTGCACACGCGGCAGGCGCGCAAGCTTACTTGAGCACAGGCCGGAAAAACACAAGGGCCGCCAGTTGGCAGCCCTTGTGTCGTGGATCAGGCACCGACGGTGATCAGTGCTTGTCCATACCGAGTTTCTTTTCCAGGTAGTGGATGTTGATACCACCCTTGCAGAAACCCTTGTCGCGCGTGAGGTTGCGGTGCAACGGGATGTTGGTCTTGATCCCGTCGACGACGATCTCGTCCAGCGCATTGCGCATGCGCGCCATGGCTTCGTCGCGATCTTTGCCATAGGTGATCAGCTTGCCGATCAGCGAATCGTAGTTCGGCGGAACCGCGTAGCCACTGTACAGGTGCGAGTCGACGCGAACGCCGTTTCCGCCCGGGGCATGGAAGTAGGTCACCTTGCCGGGACTGGGCATGAAGTTGTCCGGGTCTTCGGCGTTGATCCGGCATTCCAGCGCATGGCCACGGATGACCACGTCTTCCTGCTTGATCGACAGCTTGTTGCCGGCGGCGATGCTGAGCATTTCCTTGACGATGTCGATGCCGGTGACCATTTCGGTAACCGGGTGCTCTACCTGCACGCGAGTGTTCATCTCGATGAAGTAGAAGCGACCGTTCTCGTAGAGGAACTCGAAGGTGCCGGCGCCGCGGTAGCCGATTTCGATACAGGCCTGGACACAACGGTCCAGTACTTCGGCGCGGGCCTTCTCGTCGATGCCCGGGGCAGGGGCTTCTTCCAGCACCTTCTGGTGACGGCGCTGCAAGGAGCAGTCGCGGTCGCCGAGGTGGATGGCGTTGCCCTGGCCGTCGGACAGGACCTGGACTTCGACGTGGCGCGGGTTGGTGAGGAACTTCTCCAGGTAGACCATGGGGTTGCCGAACGCCGCACCGGCTTCGGTACGGGTCAGCTTGGCCGACTTGATCAGTTCTTCTTCGTCATGCACCACGCGCATGCCGCGACCACCGCCGCCACCGGCTGCCTTGATGATTACGGGGTAACCCACTTCGCGCGCGATGGCGAGTGCGGTTTCCTCGTCTTCCGGCAGCGGGCCGTCGGAGCCCGGTACGGTCGGTACGCCGGAGCGCTTCATGGCGTCCTTGGCCGAAACCTTGTCGCCCATCAGGCGAATGGTGTCGGCTTTCGGGCCGATGAAGGCAAAACCGGATTTCTCCACTTGTTCGGCGAAATCGGCGTTCTCGGCGAGGAAGCCGTAGCCCGGGTGGATCGCGGTAGCGCCGGTGAGTTCGGCGGCGCTGATGATCGCTGGGATGCTCAGGTAGGACTGGGCTGCCGAAGCCGGGCCGATGCAGACGGTCTCATCGGCCAGGGACAGGTGCATCAGCTCACGGTCGGCCGTGGAGTGCACTGCCACCGTCTTGATGCCCAGCTCCTTGCAGGCGCGCAGGATGCGCAGGGCAATCTCGCCACGGTTGGCGATCAGGACTTTTTCCAACATCGCAGGCTCTCCGCGGTTCAAACGATGGTGAACAGCGGCTGGTCGTACTCAACCGGCTGACCGTTTTCCACCAGGACGGATTCGATCACGCCGCTGGTCTCGGCCTCGATGTGGTTCATCATCTTCATGGCTTCGACGATGCAGAGGATGTCGCCTTTCTTCACGCTCTGGCCGACTTCGACGAAGGAAGCAGTCGTCGGGGACGGCGAGCGGTAGAAGGTGCCGACCATCGGCGAGCGCACGACACTGCCATTCAGCTTCGGTGCAGCCGGGGCCGCGGCTTCAGCAGCGGCGGCCGGGGCAGCAGCGACCGGAGCAGCTACTGGCGCGGGGGCGGCAGCGTAAATGGGTTGACCCGCGAAGGCCTTGTTGCTGTGACGGCTGATGCGCACGGACTCTTCGCCCTCGCGGATCTCCAGTTCGTCGATACCGGACTCTTCCAGCAGTTCGATCAGTTTCTTGACTTTACGGATATCCATTAATCATCAACTCCCAAGGGTGAGGTCAGGGGCGTTCAAGGTGTTCTAGCGCCGCGTCCAGGGCCAGGCGGTAGCCGGTGGCACCCAGACCGCAGATCACTCCCACGGCAACGTCGGAAAAGTAGGAGTGATGGCGAAAAGGTTCTCGCTTGTGCACGTTGGACAGGTGCACTTCGATGAATGGGATGCTCACTGCGAGCAATGCGTCACGTAGGGCGACACTTGTATGCGTGAAAGCCGCAGGATTGATGATGATGAAGTCCACTCCTTCACCACGGGCGGCATGAATCCGGTCGATCAGTTCGTACTCGGCATTGCTCTGCAGGTACATCAGATGGTGTCCGGCTTCGCGGGCGCGGCGCTCCAGGTCCTGGTTGATCTCGGCCAGGGTGGTAGCCCCGTATTTGTCGGGTTCGCGGGTCCCCAGCAGGTTGAGGTTGGGGCCATGCAGGACAAGCAGGGTGGCCATGCTGTTTTGTTCCTTATTGGAGGCCAGGCGGCACTATGCCGGATAGCCGGAAAGGCTGTCCAGTTGTCAACAATAGTCGACAAGATGCCCGGTGTTTACGGCAAATATATGACGTTGCATGCATCAGCGCGATGCATTCGCCTGTTGCAGACGAGCGGCAAAGGCCTTGGCATCGACTTCACCTACGACTCGCAGATCGGCCAGTTCGTCACCCTGCCCGTTGAAAAACAGGATGGCCGGCGGTCCGAACAGCTTGTAGCGGTCGAGTAACGCGCGTTGTTCCGCGTTGCTCTCGGTCATGTCGAAGCGGATCAGGCGGTAGCCGCCCAGCTGCGAGGTAACCTCCGTGGCAGTAAGGACTTCACGCTCGATCACCTTGCAACTAATGCACCAGTCGGCATACCAGTCCAGCAGCAGCGGCTGGCCAGAGCCCTTGGCTTCGGCCAGGGCACCGGTGAGTTCCGCCGGGGTCTTGATGGTCTGCCATTGCCCGGTGGCTGGCGCGACAGACGGCGCACCAACCAGGTGCGTGCGGCCCAGTGGGCGCAACGGGTCGGTTTCACCCTGAAGGGCGCCGGCCCAGGCGGCCACGGCGTACACCAGCAGGACCAGGCCGCCGAGCTGCGCCAGGCGCTCGCGGGGCGCCTTGGGAGTGAACTCCAGGGCCCCGAGGAACAGCGCCACGCCGCCGGCCAGCAGGCCCCAGAGGCCTAGGGCCAGGGGGCCGGGCAGGACGCGTTCGAGCATCCACACCGCCACCGCCAGCAGTAGCACGCCGAAGGCGTTGCGTACGGCGACCATCCACTGGCCGGCCTTGGGTAGAAGCGCGCCACCGCCAGTGGCGAACAGCACCAGGGGAGCGCCCATGCCCAGGCCGAGTGCGAAGAGTTTCAGGCCGCCACCCAGGGCATCGCCGCTTGCACTGATATAAAGCAGCGCTCCGGCCAGCGGTGCGGAAACACAAGGGGAAACCAGCAGGCTGGAGACTACGCCGAGCAGTGCGGCGCTCCAGATCGAACCGCCCTTGGTGCTGCCGGCCAGGGTGTCCAGCGGGCCGCTGATGAAGCGCGGCAGGCGCAGTTCATAGAGGCCGAACATGGCCAGGGCAAAGGCGGTGAAGAAGGCGGCGAAAGGCACCAGTACCCAGGGGGATTGCAGTCGCGCCTGGAGGTTGAGTTCGGCACCGAACACGCCCATCAGCGCGCCCAGCAGGGCGAAGCAGGCAGCCATCGGCAGCACGTAGGCCAATGACAGCACCAGGCCGCGGCTGCCACCCGCCTGGCCGCGCAGTACTACGCCGGAGAGGATCGGCAGCATCGGCAGCACGCAGGGGGTGAAGGTCAGGCCCAGGCCAGCGAGGAAGAACAGCGCCAGTTCGTGCCAGCTCCAGCCTTTGCCCGTGGCGGTACCGCCAATTCCAGACGCGTCGCCGCCCGCCGCGCCAGCGGCCAGCTTCAGCACCTCGGTTTCCGGCGGATAGCACAGGCCCTTGTCGGCGCAGCCCTGGTAGGTCACGCGTAACTCGGTCGGTGCCTTGCGGGCCGGGTCTACCGGCAGGTCCACGTCCAGCACGCCGTAATAGACCTCCACATCACCGAAGTACTCGTCGGTCTTGTGCTCGCCGGCGGGCAGCACCGGCTGTCCCAGGCCGCTGTCGGCGGGTTCGGCGCGGAACTGGAAACGATGGCGATAGAGGTAGTAGCCCTCGGCATTGGTGAAGCGCAGCTTCACCGAGGTAGGCGTGCTTTCCACCAGGCTGAGGCGGAAGGCCTCGCGCACCGGCAGGAAATCGCCACTGTTATTGAGGGAGGCACCCAGGTTCGGGTTCGGGCGGTTGTCCAGCAACCCTGCGCTAGCGGGCAGGGCCACCAGCAGCAGGATCAGGCTCAGCAGGCGGCGCATGGAAGTCTCTTGGGCAGAAAGTGCTCGCATCATAGCGAACCTCGGCGCCTTCCTGCAGGCTCCAGGCTGTAAGCGGTTTTGTCCTCGGGCTGAAAGGTCTGGGGGTGGAGGGTAGGAGAAAGCTCCGGCGCGACAATCCGTCGCGCCATAGCGTCAGACGCGGAAGGCCTGCACCGCCGTATGCAGTTCGCCACCCAGCTGCAGCAGGCGCTCGCCCTGGCTGCGGCTTTCGCTGATGCGTGCCAGGTTGTCGCCGCCCAGTTGATGGATCTGCTCGCTGTGGTCGCGGATGTCGCTCACCGCACCGCTCTGCTGGGCGGTGGCGTCGGCGATGCGCTCGGCCATGCTGGCGATGGTGCGGATGGCGCTGACCACTTCCACCAGCGCGCCGTCGGCGGCCGCGGCCTGCTCGGCGCTGGCTTCTGCGTGCTCCACCTGGATGCGCATGGCTTCCACCGACTGCCGCGCCGCCTGTTGCAGGCGGGCGATCAGTTGCTGGATTTCCGTGGTGGCGCCGGTGGTGCGCTGGGACAGGGAGCGTACTTCCTCGGCAACGACAGCGAAGCCACGGCCCATTTCTCCGGCGCGGGCGGCTTCGATGGCGGCGTTGAGGGCCAGCAGGTTGGTCTGCTCGGCAATGCCGCGGATCACCGTCAGCACCTTGTCAATGGTTTCGGTCTCTTCGGCCAGGCGCTCCACGGCCTGCGCGTTGTTCTGCACTTCGCCCACCAGTTGGTGCAGGCCGGCCAGGCTCTGGTCGATCACGCTCTGGCCTTGCTCCACGGCAAGCCCGGCGTCGCGACTGGCATCCGCGGCCAGGCTGGCGTCACCGGCCACCTGCTGGATGGTGCTTTCCAGCTCGCCCAGCGCGTCGCGTATCTGTGCGGTGCCGCCGGCCTGGTCTTCGGCGCCGGCGTGCAAGCCGTTGTTCAGGTCGGCCAGGGCACTGCTGCTGCCGGCCACCCGTTCGGCGTGCTGGCGGATGGTGCCGACCAGTTCGCCAAGGTAATCGCGCAAGCGGTTGAGCGAGTCTTCGATGCGGCGCAGGTCGAGGGTGTTGGAGCCCAGGGCGATGGGGCGGCTGAAGTCGCCGGCGGCCCAGGCACCCAGGGCGGTCACCAGGCGGCCGAGGACCTGCGTCAGACGGCGCTGGATGCGGTCGATGCACAGGGCGATGAGCAGGATCAGGCCGATCATCAGACCCTGCATCAGGCGGACCTCACCCTGGATGCGGCCGTGCTCGGCGCGCACTTGCGGCTCCAGCGCAGCCAGTGCGGCCTGCAGGGCATCCACTCGCTGGACGGTGGCGGCGGCCAGTTCGGCGCGACGCTGGATCAGTTCGCGAGTGCGTGTCAGTTCACCCGGGTAGCGCTTGAGCAGGCCGGCCAGCTCGCGTTTGAGGGCGATGCCCCGGTCCTCGGCCTGACTGGTTTCGCTACTGCTTTCCAGGCCCATCATGGCGGCGAAGTCGTTGGCGGCCGAGTCGCTGCTGTCGGCTACGCCGAGCAGGGGCAGTTGTTCCAGCTGGGCGCTGTCGCGGCCCAGGGCTTCCAGCTCGCGCTCGACATCGGCGGCCAACTCGTCGCGGCCACTGGCAACCAGCTTGGCCCGGGCCTGGCTGAGGCGATTGAGGTGCTGGGCGGCGGCAAACAGCGGCGCGCGGTAGTCGCCGGCGGTCGGGGTGCTGGCGGAGTCGGCGTACCGGGCGAGCTGATCAAGGGAACCGGCGATTTCCCGCTCGGCCTGGATCAGCAGACCCTGGGGGTCGCCTGCCAACTTGCCGGCGGCGAGCAGTTCGCCGCGAGTGAATTCGCGCAACTCGACGAAGCTGGGCAGCAGGTCGCGGGTGAACTCCTCGGGAAGCTGGCCGAGGCGCTGTTCCAGGTTGTCGATGCCCTGGCTGGCCGCGCTGTGACGCAGGGCGTCGCCGCTATTGAGATAGGCCTGGACGTTGTCCGCCACTTCACCGCGAAAGCGTTGGGCCAGTTCCAGGTACTGCTCCATCAACTGGTAGGGCCGCTGCAGGGCCTGCTGCGACCACCAGAGGGTGGCCCCCAATGCGAGGCACACAGTGACCAGCAGCAGGGTAATGAGGTTGGTGAGCAGTTTCAGGCGCATCTTGTCCTCGACAGGCTTCTGAGGGATGGCCAGATGATATTGCGGTTTAGTGACAGTCCCGTGACTGCAGGGAGGTCAGTCCTGGTGCAACTCCACCCGGTTGCGCCCGCCGTGTTTGGCGCGGTAGAGCGCTTCGTCGGCCTGCTTGGAGAGCTGGTTGATGTCGAGGCCGTCCTGCAGTTGGGCGATACCGCAACTGAAGGTGCAGGACAGGTCGTGGGGTTGCGCCGGGTAGCGGATCTCGGCGAAGCGGCGGCGGATTTCTTCCAGCACGCGGTGCGCAGCCGCCAGGTCGGTATCGGGGAGTACCACGGCGAATTCCTCGCCCCCGTAGCGGCCAATGTGGTCGGTCTTGCGCAGGCGTTGCTTGAGGAACAGGGCGAGGCTTTTGATCACCCGGTCGCCCATGGGGTGGCCGTAGGTGTCGTTGACCTTCTTGAAGTGGTCGATATCGAGCATGGCGAAGCACAGCGGCTTGCCGTCCCGGCGTGCCCGGGAGCTGGCGTCTTCCAGTAACTGCAGGGTGTGGGTGTGGTTGAACAGCCCGGTGAGGCTGTCGCGCACCATGCGCGCCTTCAGGCTGCGCGCCCGCTTGGCGCGGGTGCGCACCGTGGCGATCAGGTGGCGCGGCTTGATCGGTTTGGTGAGGAAGTCGTCGCCGCCCTCGCTCATGGCGTCCAGCTGTTTATTCAGGTCGTCCTCGGCCGACAGATAAATGATCGGCACGCTGACGTAACGCTCGTGCTGGCGAATGACCTTGGCCAGTTCGGTGCCCAGGCATTCGGGCATGTACATGTCGAGGATGATCAGGTCTGGCTGGAAATCGGCCAGGGCCAACAGGGCCTGTACCGGCTCGGTGATGACGCGGGTCACGATGCCGGCCGAGTTGAGGACCAGTTCGGTATGGGTGGCCTGGGCTCGGGAGTCGTCAACCACCAGCACCTTGAACGGGTCGTAGTGAGCGGTGCGGGTCAGGGTTTCCAGCTTCTCCAGCAGGCTGGACGCGTCCAGGGCGCCGGTGAAGAACTCCTGGCCGCCGGCGCGCACGGCAGTCAGGCGGGTCGGGGCGTCGGCCTCGTCATGGCTGAAGAAGATGATCGGCAGCTTCTGTTCCAGCCCTTGCTGGGCCTCGCGTGCCAGCTCCAGGCCCTGGCCCGGTCCGGAGAAGTCCACTTCCAGCACGATGGCTGCCGGATGCCGTTCGGCCATGGCCGAACGGAAGGCGTTGGCGCTCTCGCAGAGCTGCGCGTTGAGGCCGAAGAACTCCAGTTGCTGGGTCAGGCGCTCGGCGCGCTCCTTACTTTGCAGCGCCAGGTAAACCGGTTTGCGCAAGGGCGGCAGGAAGGTCTGCTCGAACTGGTCGCCATGACGCAGGCCGGTGCGCGACAGGCGCTGCATCAGCAGGCTGAGTTCAGTGATCAGGTCACTCGACAGGCGGCCGCGATTCTCCTCGACGCCGCGCAGGCAATTACCGATGGCCATCGCAAGGCGGGTGTGCTCGGGCTGCTCGAAGCGTTCGGCATAGCGCTGCAGGTAGAGGCTGGCCTCGGCCAGCTCGGTCATGCAGACCGTGCTCCACTCGCTGCGTTGCAGGCGCTGCCAGATCTCCAGGACATGTCGCGCCTGGTTGATCACCCGCTGGGCGAAGTGGTTCTTGAGTCTGTCGCGACTGGGATCTTCGTGCTCGGTCATGGCCGGGGGTGTCGCCTGGAGACGATCTAGATGATGGCCCCATGCTATCACTTTGTTGTCGGTACGCCAGTGCTATCTGTCCCGGTTTTGCACGAAATGCGGGGTAAATTTCGTCAACCGGCGGCCACAGGGCCGAAACAGGCGCGCGCACCGGATGATGGTTTGGCTCGCGGCCACTGCGCCGCGCCCGCGCATCCCTTATAGTGCAGGACTCGCCCACGACACCCTTGGCGGGGCGTGGTCGAACTTTTCCGTGCTGATCGAAATTCGAAGGACACTGCCATGCTGGACTGGAAGAAGCGTATGGGCGACGCACGCGAGCGCGTCGATGATTCGGTTGAGGATGTGCGCAGCTATTTCGGCGGGATCTGGCTGAGCCGCGCCCTCGGCAGCCTGCTGGTGATCTACCTGCTCGCCTGTGTGGTGGTGGGTTGGTACTGGAGCCGCGAGCCCGACCTCTTCCCCGTGCAGCAGGACGCCCAGGCGGCTGCCGAGCGCGCCGGTCGCCAGATGGTCAACGGCTACACCACGGTGGAAGCCCTCAAGACCGTGGCTCAGACCCTGCTCGACAAGAGCGGCGGCTACCTCTCCAACGACCTGGCCCCGCCTGGCCTCTGGCTGGACAACATGCCCAGCTGGGAATACGGCGTGCTGGTCCAGGTGCGCGACTTGTCCCGCGCCCTGCGCAAGGACTTCGCCCGCTCCCAGTCCCAGTCCACCGAGGACCCGGACCTGGCCAAGGCCGAGCCGCGCTTCAACTTCGATAACAAGAGCTGGGCGTTGCCCGCTGCAGAGGCCGAATACAAGGAAGGTATCCGTTCCCTGGATCGCTTCCTGGCCCGCCTCTCCGACCCCAAGCAGCCCAACGCGCAGTTCTATTCCCGTGCCGACAACCTGAACAACTGGCTGGGCGACGTCGCCACCCGTCTCGGTTCGCTGTCCCAACGCCTGTCCGCCAGCGTCGGCCGAGTGCGCCTGAATACCGATATCAGCCCGGAAGCTGCCGCGGTCAGTGGCCAGGTACCAGCCGTGAGCGAAGAAGTCGTCGAGACGCCCTGGCTGCAGATCGACAACGTCTTCTATGAAGCCCGTGGCCAGGCCTGGGCGCTGTCGCACATCCTGCGCGCCATCGAAGTCGACTTCGCCGACGTCCTGGCGAAGAAGAACGCCACCATCAGCGTGCGGCAGATCATCCGCGAGCTGGAGGCTGCCCAGGAGCCGCTGTGGAGCCCCATGGTGCTGAACGGCAGCGGCTACGGCATCCTGGCGAACCACTCGCTGGTAATGGCCAACTACATCTCCCGCGCCAATGCCGCCGTCATCGACCTGCGCCAGTTGCTGGAGCAGGGCTGATGGTGATCGACGAACGCGAGGCGGCCCATCGTGCCGCCTCCGACGCCGAGCGGGTGGCCTGGGTCGATGAGGATGACCGCCCGCTCGGCGGTCTGCCTCGCGCCGAGTTGCGCGAGCGCGGACTGATCTCGCGCGGTACCTTCATCCTGCTGTTCAACTCCGCCGGCCAGCTCTGCGTGCATCGCCGCACCCTGAGCAAGGCGCTTTATCCGGGCTACTGGGATGTGGCCGCCGGGGGCATGGTGCAGGAAGGCGAGGAGTACGCAGAATCCGCTGCCCGCGAGTTGGAAGAGGAACTCGGCATCGGTGGCGTGCCGCTGCACGAACATGGCCGCTTCTATTTCGACGAGCCGGGCAACCGCCTCTGGGGTGCCGTGTTCTCCGCTGTTTCCGACGCGCCGCTCAAGCTGCAGCCGGAGGAGGTAATGGACGCGCGGTTCATGGACGTGCAGGACGCTTTGGTCCAGCAGCCTTGCTGTCCGGACTCCCTCAAGGCACTGAAGCTCTACCTCGCCACGCTGTAGGTGGAGTGGCGTGGGGGCGAATTCATTCGCTAAGCAGCCCGCAGAGCTGCCCTCGCGGGCCATTGGGGTTGCTGCGCAACCCTCAGCGATTGAAATCGCCCCCACAATGAAACGCCGCTCACACTTCTGCCAAACCCGCGCCAGGCGCGGGTTTGTGCAGAATCCCGGACCCTTTCGTGCGGGATGCTGCACGAGGTCGCCAATCTGTCGATCAATGGCGCATTTTCGTACTTAGCATTCGCCGCGATAACTGCTAAATTTCGCCGCCTTTCAACCCTGGCCTCCCAGCCAGGCAGCGCTGCCCCTGCCAGAGTGGGGCTTCGCGGTCGGCTCCCCGCCGACCAGTCGCTATCCTGACCCCTACGAGGAAAGCCGGTGGTCAAGAAAGCTTCGTCCTTTGCCGCCCTGGGCGGCCTGGTGTACTCCACCGACAGCGGCCGGCACTGCCCGGAATGCCGCCAGCCTCTCGACGCCTGTGTCTGCAAGCAAGCCGCCGTGCCTGCTGGTGATGGCATTGCGCGCGTGCGCCGTGAAACCAAGGGCCGTGGCGGCAAGACCGTCACCACCGTCAGCGGCGTACCGCTGGCCGAAGATGCCCTGAAGGATCTGGCCAGTGCGCTCAAGCGTCGTTGTGGAACCGGTGGAGCCCTGAAGGACGGCGTGATCGAGATCCAGGGCGACCACGTGGACCTGTTGCTTGAAGAACTCGCCAAGCGCGGCTTCAAGGCCAAGAAATCCGGCGGCTGAGCCACGGCTTTCTAAACTGACCGTCATAGCAGCGGTCAACACTCCAACGTCACACGACCGAATTAACCTGTCAGCGCCCGCCCGGCACGATCCGGCGGGCATGGCCCTTTTCTATCCCATAGGGGGAAACCGATGTCTGCACGACGCACGCGCAAGGACGATGGCACCAGCTGGACCGTGGCCGACAGCCGCAGTGTCTATGGCATTCGCCACTGGGGGGCCGGCTTTTTCGCGATTAACGAATCGGGTCGAGTCGAAGTACGCCCGCGCGGTCCCGGCAGTGCGCCGATCGATCTCTTCGAGCAGGTCGACACCCTGCGCGAGGCAGGCCTCAGCCTGCCGCTGCTGGTGCGCTTCCCGGATATCCTGCAAGAGCGCGTGCGCCAGCTGACCGGCGCCTTCGACGCCAATATCGAGCGTCTGGAGTACCAGAGCCGCTACACCGCCCTGTACCCGATCAAGGTCAACCAGCAGGAAGCGGTGGTGGAAAACATCATCGCCACCCAGAACGTCTCCATCGGCCTGGAAGCCGGTTCCAAGCCCGAGCTGCTGGCTGTGCTGGCACTGGCGCCGAAGGGCGGCACCATCGTCTGCAACGGCTACAAGGACCGTGAGTTCATCCGCCTGGCACTGATGGGCCAGAAGCTCGGCCACAACGTCTTCATCGTGATCGAGAAGGAAGCCGAGGTGGAGTTCGTCATCGATATCGCCGCCGAGCTCAAGGTCGCACCCCAGGTGGGCCTGCGCGTGCGCCTGTCGTCCCTGGCGTCCTCCAAGTGGGCCGACACCGGTGGCGAGAAGTCCAAATTCGGCCTTTCCGCCGCGCAGATTCTTTCCGTGGTCGAGCGCTTCCGCAAGGCTGGCCTGGACCAGGGCGTGCGCCTGCTGCACTTCCACATGGGCTCGCAGATCGCCAACCTGGCCGACTACCAGCACGGTTTCAAGGAAGCCATCCGCTACTACGCGGAGCTGCGCAACCTCGGACTGCCGGTCGACCACATCGACGTCGGCGGCGGCCTCGGCGTCGACTACGACGGCACCCACTCGCGCAACGCCAGCTCCATCAACTACGACATGGACGACTACGCCGGCGTGGTGGTGGGCATGCTCAAGGAGTTCTGCGACGCCCAGGGCCTGCCGCACCCGCACATCTTCTCCGAGAGCGGCCGCGCCATGACCGCGCACCACGCCGTGCTGGTGATGCAGGTGACTGACGTCGAACGCCACAACGACGCCGTGCCTCAGATCGACAACGTCGCCGAACAGCCGGAGATCGTCCGCTGGCTGATGGACCTGCTCGGCCCGACCGATGCCGAGATGGTCACCGAGACCTACTGGCGCGCCACTCACTACATGGGGGATGCCGCCTCTCAATACGCCGAAGGCAAACTGACCCTCGCCGAGAAGGCCCTGGCCGAGCAGACCTACTTCGCCATTTGCCGTCGCCTGCATAACCAGCTCAAGGCGCGCCAGCGTTCCCATCGCCAGGTGCTCGACGAACTGAACGACAAGCTGGCGGAGAAGTACATCTGCAACTTCTCGGTGTTCCAGAGCCTGCCGGACACCTGGGCCATCGGCCAGGTGCTGCCGATCATCCCGCTGCACCGCCTGGACGAGGAGCCCCTGCGCCGCGCCGTGCTGCAGGACCTGACCTGCGACTCCGACGGCAAGATCAACCAGTACGTGGACGAGCAGAGCATCGAGACCAGCATGCCGGTGCACGAGGTGCGCGAGGGTGAGGACTACCTGCTCGGCGTATTCCTGGTAGGTGCCTACCAGGAGATCCTCGGTGACATGCACAACCTCTTCGGTGACACCGACTCGGTGAACGTCTACCAGAATGATGACGGCAGCGCGTATCACGCCGGCATCGAAACCCACGACACCATCGAAGACATGCTGCGCTATGTGCACCTGTCTCCCGAAGAGCTGATGGCGCACTACCGCGACAAGGTGGCCAGCGCCAAACTGAGCCCGCGCGAGCGCACCCAGTACATCGACGCCCTGCGGCTGGGGCTGACCCGCTCGTCCTACCTGTCGTCCTGAGTGTCGGTCCGCGATTGGCTGCGCGACGGAATAACTGCGTTGAAACTGGCTTCGGAATGCTCATTTACAGTCGTAAACTCCGCTTCCTCCGCCAGTTTCGCCTTGTTCTTCTCTAGCTCGCACAATCGTGAACAGGCCCTGATGGGCGAGTGAATGAAAAAGCCTGGCTCCGCGCCGGGCTTTTTCTTGGGCCGCGATCCGACCAACCCCCTGGCAAATTCCCCAATCCGGCGCTTTCATTTCCGCCAGCCAATTCTGGTTTGTCCGGAGCACCTCAAATGCCGCGCGTCCTCCTGCTCGAATGTAGCCCCAACGACCTGGCATCCCCCGGCGGCCAACTGGCCCGGGAAATGGCTCGGCGCATCCATCCGAAGGCCGAGGTCATCGTGCGCAACCTCGTGCGCGAGCCGCTGCCGCCGCTCTGTGCAGGTTATGCCGAGGCGGTGGTGGGAAAGTCGGATTGCCCGGAGGCAGCCTTCACGCTTTCGGAGCAACTGATCGGTGAGCTGGAGGTGAGCCACTACCTGATCATCTCGACACCGATGCACAACTACATGGTGCCGGCGGCGTTGAAGCTCTGGCTGGACTACGTGGTGCGCATCCATCGTACCTTCGAGATACACGACGGCCGGCGCGACGGCCTGCTGGAAGACCGGCCCACCTTCGTGGTGCTGAGTTCGGGTGGGCATTACCTGGGGGCCAAGGCCAAGCAGATGGATTTCCTTTCCCCCTACCTGCGTCATGTGCTCGGCATCATCGGCCTGCATCATGTGGAGTACGTCCACCTGCAGGGCCTGGCCGATGGCGATGAAGCCGTGGCGGCGGCGCTGCAACAGGCGCGGGAGCGCCTGTCGTTCAATCCAGTCTTCGCCCCCGAACCTTTCCCCGACGTGGTCCTCTAGGGGCGAATTCATTCGCCAGGCAGGACGCAGTCCTGCCTGGGCCCGCTTGCAGCCTTAGCTGCCGATCACGCCGTAGCCACGCGCCATCAGCACCGCTAACAGCGGCAGGATCAATGCCAGCAGCAGCTCCAGGCGGATCACCATGATCACTGCCTTGGCCTTGCCGGGGCTGATCTCCGGCACTTGCCCGGCGCTCAGCGTATTGCGCCAGTTGAGGAAGACGAAGGTCGGGAAGCTGGAGAGCAGGGCGATCAGCACGAACAGCCCCATCTTGGCGTGGAACATCGCGTTACCCAGGTAGTAGTCCAGTCCCTTGCCGTACCAGACCACCCGCGCCAGGCCGGTGGCCAGCACCGCACCGGCGGCCAGGCCGTAGGCGATGTCGATGCGCACCAGGCTGCGGGCGCGTTCGAGGTCCAGCGGCAGTTTGAACAGTCGATGCTCCAGGACGAGCAGGGCGAAGAGCGCGAAGATCGACAGGAAATGCAGGTACGCGGCGACAGCTTGTCCCATGGGAGCTCCTTCAGGTCATCAGGTTCGTTGTGGTTAGGGTCATTCTTCTCCTCGGGCACCGGCGAACCAGGCGTCGCGCTTGTTCAGACGCCATGCCAGTGTACCGAGGCTGAGCCCGCGCACTGCCATGAAGGCGAGGAAGGCCAGCCAGAGTCCGTGGTTGCCGAGAAACTGTAGCCCCCATCCCAATGGCAGGCTAAGGGCGACTGCCACCAGCATGGCATCGCGCATTTCCCGGGCACGGGTGGCGCCGATGAACAGGCCGTCCAGCAGGTAGCTCCAGACCGCGATCAGCGGCAGCAGCGCCAGGTAGGGCAGGTAGGTGTGAGCCACCTCGCGCACGGCGGTGATATCGCTCTGCATATCAACGAACAGGCCGCCAGCAACGGCGAAGAACAGCGCAAAGGCCAGGCTCGCCAGCAGCGACCAGCCACCGGCCACCAGCAGGGAGCGCCGCAGGCTCAGGCGGTCGCGGGCGCCGATGGCGTGCCCGCACAGGGCTTCCACGGCATGGGCCAGGCCATCCAGGGCGTAGGCGGTCACCAGCAGGCCATTGAGCAGCAAGGCGTTGGCCGCCACCGTGGCGTCGCCCATCCGCGTGCCCTGAACCGTCAGCAGGAAGAACACCAGCTGAAGTGCCAGGGAGCGGATGAAGATGTCGCGGTTGACCGCCAGCAACGGCCGCCAGTTGCGCCACAGCCGCAGCGCCGGCCAATCGATGCGGCCGGGGTGGCGGAGCAGGGCGCCACGGGTGAGCGCCAGGCCGATCAGCGCGCCGCTCCACTCGGCAATCACCGCCGCCCGCGCTGCACCGGCCACGCCCCAGTCCAGTCCGAGCACGAACCACAGCGCCAGGGCGATATTGGCGAGGTTGGTGCCCAGCAGGATGGCCAGGGGCGCGCGGGCGTTCTGCGTGCCAAGGAACCAGCCGACCAGGGCGTAGTTGGCCAGCGCGGCAGGGAGGCCGAGCAGGCGCAGGTGGAAGAATTCGCGGGTCAGTGCGTCCAGCTCGGCCGACGGGTTCATCAGCCCCAGGGCCAGGTCGCTGAAAGGCACTGCCAGCAGGCCCAGCAGCAGGGCCAGACTCAAGGCCAGGCCCAGCCCCTGCAACAACACCTGGCGCAGGGCGCCACCGTCCGCGCGGCCGGCTGCCTGGGCGGCGAAGCCGGTGGTGCCCATGCGCAGAAAGCCCAGTACGCCGAGCAACAGCATGTACAGGGTGCTGCCGACTGCCACCGCGCCCAGTTGGTGGGCGTGGGGCAGGTGGCCCACCACCGTGCTGTCCACCAGGGCGACCAGGGGCACGGAGATGTTCGAGAGAATCATGGGAGCGGCCAGCGCCCAGACCTTCTTGTGGGTCGGGGAATGCCGCCAGGCGTCGAGGAACAGACTCATGCAGGGCTCCAGTCAAGCCGCGCAGTATAGCGGCGCGACGTTTCGAGAGGCGTATCGCCCCTGCCGTCATCCGGATGCCACCGGAGCGCCACGCTGGTCTATAGTTCGCCGCCTATACGCACTCCCCATCGAGAGCCTGCCATGCCGAAGAAAGGACTACTTCTGGCCGTGGTGCTGAGCCTGCTCAGCGCCTGCGATTCCTCCACCCCCGAGCAGCCGGCGAGCAAGTCGCCGCCTGCCGCTATCGAGCAGGCGGCTCGCCCGGCCGTCGACACCGCCGCCCTGGCCACGCGCTACGCCGGCCGCGAGCTGAAGGTGATCGACGTATCCGAAGTGCAGATCGACGGCGCCAGTGCGCTGTCGGTGACCTTCTCGGTGCCGCTGGACCCGGAGCAGACGTTCGCCGAGCGCCTGCACCTGGTGGACAGCAAGGACGGCAAGGTGGACGGCGCCTGGGAGCTCTCCGACAATCTGATGGAGCTGCGCCTGCGCCATCTGGAGCCCAAGCGCAAACTGGTGCTGACCATCGACCCCGGCCTGCGTGCGGTGAATGACGCGCGCCTGGCCGAAGAGCACATCACCCGCCTGGAAACCCGCGACCTGCAAGCCACCGTCGGCTTCGCCAGCCGTGGCTCGCTGCTGCCCACCCGCCTGGCCGAAGGCCTGCCGGTGATCGCGCTGAACGTCGACAAGGTCGATGTGGACTTCTTCCGCGTGAAGACCGAATCCCTGCCGGGCTTTCTCGCCCGCTGGGGCAAGCGCGGTGCCCTGGACGTCTGGGAAGCCCGCGAACTGCTGAAGATGGCCGACCTGGTCTACACCGGCCGCTTCGACCTGAAGCCCGCACGCAACACCCGCGAAACCCTGCTGTTGCCCATCGCCAACCTTGATCCGATGAAGCAGCCCGGTGTCTACCTGGCGGTGATGAAGGAAGCCGGCAGCTACACCTATTCCAACCCGGCGACGCTCTTCACCCTGAGCGACATCGGCCTCTCCGCCCACCGCTACCGCGACCGCCTGGACGTCTTCACCCAGGCCCTGGAAGGGGGCGCCGCCCAGGCCGATATCGCCCTGGAACTGCTGGACGGCGAAGGCCGCGTACTGGCCGAAGGCAAGACCGATGGCAAAGGCCACGCCGAACTGCCGCTGCCGCCCAAGGCCGAAGTGCTGATCGCCCGCAAGGATGAGCAGACCAGCCTGCTGCGCCTGTCCGCGCCCGCGCTGGACCTGGCCGAGTTCGACATCGCCGGCCCGGCCAGCCACGCCCTGCAGTTCTTCGTCTTCGGCCCGCGCGACCTCTACCGTCCGGGGGAGACCGTGCTACTCAACGCCCTGCTGCGCGATGCCGATGGCCGCGCGGTGGCGGGCCAGCCGGTGACCGTGGAAGTACGCCGACCCGACGAACAGGTCAGCCGCCGCTTCGTCTGGGAAGCCGGGGAGGGCGGCTTCTACCAGTACCCGTTGCAGCTCGCCGCTGAAGCACCCACCGGACGCTGGCAGTTGCTCTTCGATCTGGGTGACGGCAAGCCGCAGCTCTACGAATTCCTCGTCGAAGACTTCCTGCCCGAGCGCATGGCCCTGGAGCTCAAGGGCAGCGACCAGCCGTTCGCGCCCCGCGATAGCGCGCGCTTCCAGGTCACCGGCCGTTACCTCTATGGCGCGCCGGCCTCCGGCAACCGTCTGACCGGCCAGCTCTACGTGCGACCGTTGCGTGAAGCAGTGAAAGGGCTGCCCGGCTACCAGTTCGGTTCGGTGACCGAGGACGAGTTGAAACAGGACATCGAACTCGACGAAACCCAACTCGACGCCGACGGCAAGACCGAGCTGAACATCGAGACCCGCTGGGCCGAGGCCAAGTCGCCCCTGCAGTTGATCCTCCAGGCCAGCCTGCAGGAGTCCGGCGGCCGCCCGATCACCCGCCGCCTGGTGCAGCCGGTGTGGCCGGCCGAGCGCCTGCCGGGCCTGCGCGCATTGTTCGACGGCGAGGAAACCGACGCCGACAGCCTGGCCGAGTTCGAGCTGCTGGTGGCCGACCCCGAAGGCAACAAGCTGGCCGCCGACAACCTCAAGGTGCGCCTGGTGCGCGAGCGCCGCGACTACTACTGGAACTACTCCAACAACGATGGCTGGACCTACCACTTCAACGAGAAGTACCTGAACCTCTCCGAAGAACAGGTGCAGGTGGCAGCCGGCGGCACGGCCAAGGTCAGCTTCCCGGTGGAGTGGGGCCCCTACCGCGTGGAAGTGGAAGACCCGCAGACCGGCATCACCAGCAGCCTGCGCTTCTGGGCCGGCTACCGCTGGCAGGACAACGCCGAAGGCGGCGCAGTGCGCCCGGACCAGGTCAAGCTGGCGCTGGACAAGCCGGCCTATGCCGCCGGCGAAACCGCCAAAGTCACCGTCACCCCGCCCAGCGCCGGCAGCGGCTACCTGCTGGTGGAGTCCGCCGAGGGGCCGCTGTGGTGGCAACCCATCGAAGTACCGGCCGAAGGCAAGCGCTTCGATATCCCGGTGGCCAAGGACTGGGCGCGTCACGACCTCTATGTCAGCGCGCTGGTGATCCGCCCCGGCGAGCGCAAGGCCAGCGTCACGCCCAAGCGCGCCGTGGGCCTTTTGCACCTGCCGCTGGAACGGGCGCCGCGCAAGCTGGCCCTCACCCTCACCGCGCCTGAGAAGATGCGGCCCAAGCAGCCGCTGAAGGTCCAGGTGCAGGCGAAGAACGCCGATGGCAGCATGCCCAAGCAGGTGAACGTGCTGGTGGCCGCAGTGGACGTGGGCATCCTCAACATCACCGGCTACGCCACGCCGGATCCCTTCGCCACGCTCTTCGGCCGCAAGGCTTATGGCGCTGACCAATTGGACGTCTACGGCCAACTGATCGAAGCCGGGCAGGGGCGCCTGGCGACCCTGGCCTTCGGTGGCGACGCGGCGCTGGCCGGCGGAGGCAAACGCCCGCAGACCAGCATCACCATCGTTGCCCTGCAAAGCATGCCGGTAACCCTGGACGACCAGGGCCAGGGCGAGGTCAGCCTGGATATTCCCGACTTCAACGGCGAACTGCGCCTGATGGCCCAGGCCTGGACCGATGAGCGCTACGGCATGGCGGAGGCCAAGACCATCGTGGCCGCACCCTTGGTAGCGGAACTGGCTGCGCCGCGCTTCCTCGCCGGTGGCGACCAGACCACCCTGGCGCTGGACCTGACCAACCTCTCCGGCAAGCCGCAGCGCCTGGACATCAACCTGGAAAGCAGCGGCCAACTGGACCTTGCCCAGAGCGGTGGCGCCCAGACTGCCCCCGTCCAGCTCGCCGATGGCCAGCGCACCACCCTGCGCATTCCGGTGCGCGCCGTGGGCGGCTACGGCCAGGGTAGCTTCAAGGTGACGGTCAACGGCCTGGAACTGCCGGGCGAGAACCTGCCGCCGTTCAGCCGCGAATGGACCCTTGGCGTGCGCCCGGCCTATCCGGCCCAGCTCAAGCAGTTCCGCGCGGTGCTCAAGGGCGATGCCTGGAGCCTGCCGGCAGGCACTCTCGACGCCTTCGAGCCGAATGGGCGCGAGGCCCTGCTGCAACTCTCCAGCCGCCCGCCGCTGAATCTGGGTGAGCAGGTGCGCGCCCTCAAGGCCTACCCCTACGGCTGCGTCGAGCAGACCACCAGCGGTCTTTACCCGTCGCTTTACGCCGATGCCGCCTCCCTCAAGCGGCTGGGCCTGGAAGGCGAACCGGACGACAAACGCCGCAAGTCCATCGAACTGGGCATCGAACGCCTGCTGGGCATGCAGCGCTACAACGGCAGCTTCGGCCTGTGGAGTTCGGACGGCGAAGAGGAATACTGGCTGACCGCCTACGTCACCGACTTCCTCTTGCGCGCCCGTGACCAGGGTTTCGCCGTGCCGCCGGAAGCCTTGAAGAAGGCCAGCGAGCGGCTGCTGCGCTACCTGCAGGAGCGCAGCCTGATCGAGATCAGCTACAGCCAGAATGCCGACCACACGCGCTTTGCCGTGCAGGCCTATGCCGGTTACGTCCTGGCGCGCAGCCAGCAGGCGCCCCTGGGGGCCCTGCGCAGCCTGTGGGAACGTCGCGCCGATGCCCGCTCCGGCCTGCCGCTGGTGCAGCTGGCGGTGGCCCTCAAGCTGATGGGCGACGCGCCTCGCGCCGACCAGGCCCTCGAGCTGGGCCTGCGTGTGCAACGCGAAAGCCGCGATTGGCTGGCCGACTACGGCAGCCCGCTGCGCGACCAGGCGCTGATTCTCGCCGTGCTGGAGGAGCACGACCTGGCTGCCGGCGTCCGCGAGCAGCGCCTGTTCGACCTGGCCGACCTGGTGGCCGGCGAGCGCTGGCTGTCCACCCAGGAACGCAACGCCCTGTACCTGGCCGGTCGTGGCCTGCTGGGCAAACCCGAGCCGAACTGGAGCGCGCAACTCACCGCGGGTGACCAGCAGCGCGAGCTGAATAACCAGCAGCCGGGGCTCAAGCTGGACGGCGCCCTGCTGGCCGAGCCGCTTCGCATCGCCTCTGGCGGCAGTGAACCGCTTTATCAGCAACTGACGTTGTCCGGCTATCCGTTGGCGGCACCGCCCGCCGGAGGCGATAACCTCACCATTCGCCGCGAGTTCCTCGGCGTGGATGGCCAGCGCCTCGACCTCAAAGCCCTGGACAGCGGCG
This sequence comes from Pseudomonas sp. D(2018), assembly GCF_005502555.1. NCBI lineage: Bacteria > Pseudomonadati > Pseudomonadota > Gammaproteobacteria > Pseudomonadales > Pseudomonadaceae > Pseudomonas > Pseudomonas sp. D(2018). The sequence continues at coordinate 48,007 of NZ_SCOK01000003.1, read as the reverse complement.
ATCTGGTGCTGGTGCACCTGGCCATTGAAGCCAAGGAACGGGTCCCCGACGCCCTGGTGGTGGACCTGCTGCCGGCCGGCCTGGAACTGGAGAACCAGAACCTCGCCCAGAGCGCCGCCAGCCTGGACGACGCCAGCAGCGCGGTGAAGGCGTGGCAGAAGTCCATGCAGAACGCCGCCATCAAACACCAGGAGTTTCGCGACGACCGCTACGTGGCCGCCCTGGATGTCGGCGAGTACGGCACCACCCACTTGCTCTACTTGGCCCGTGCCGTCACCCCCGGCACTTACCGTGTGCCGCCGCCCACGGTGGAATCCATGTACCGACCGAACTGGCAGGCGTTGGGCGATGCGCCGGAGCAGTTGGTGGTGAGAGGGAAGTAGAGGCGTCACCAACGAGCGTCCGGGCTACACCGAGTAGCCCGGATGAAATCCGGGGCGCGGTGTCGATCAGGCGCATTCGAATTCCATGAGTAAAGGTTGGTTCAAACTTGGCTTCCGCCGCCCCTGGCTCGCCATCCCGCTGACGCTGTTGGCGCTGCTCTGGGCTGCCGACCGCCTATTCCCGCTGCCCCTGCCGGGCGACGACCTGGCGCGGGTGGTGCTGGCCGAGGACGGCACGCCGCTCTGGCGCTTCGCCGATGCCGAGGGCGTGTGGCGCTACCCGGTCAGCCTGGACCAGGTGTCCCCCTATTACCTGGAAGCGCTGCTCACCTATGAGGACCGCTGGTTCTACCAGCATCCTGGCGTGAATCCGCTGGCCCTGGCCCGTGCCGCCTGGCTCAACCTCACCGGCGGGCGCGTGCTTTCCGGCGGCAGCACCCTGTCGATGCAGGTGGCGCGGCTGCTCGATCCGCACCCGCGCACCTACACCGGCAAGCTGCGTCAACTCTGGCGCACGGCCCAACTGGAGTGGCACCTGTCGAAGGATGAAATCCTCGGCCTCTACCTCAACCGCGCACCCTTCGGCGGCACCCTGCAGGGCGTGGCAGCGGCGAGCTGGGCCTACCTCGGCAAGCCGCCGTCCCAGCTCACCCGCGCCGAGGCGGCGCTGCTTGCCGTGCTGCCCCAGGCCCCCAGTCGGCTGCGCCCGGACCGTCATCCCGAACGCGCCCAGGCTGCGCGCGACAAGGTGCTGCGGCGCCTGGCGCAGTTCCAGGTCTGGCCGGAGGGTGTCGTGCAAGAGGCCATGGAGGAGCCGGTGCTCCTGGCGCCGCGACAGGAGCCCAGCCTGGCGCCATTGCTGGCGCGGCGACTGAACAAACCCGACAGCCCGCCGCTGATCCGCACGACCCTCGATGCCGCCTTGCAGCGTCGTCTGGAGGATCTACTGCTAGGTTGGCGTGCGCGCCTGCCGGAGCGCACCTCGGCGGCGATCCTGGTGGTGGAGCACCAGACCATGGCCGTGCGTGCTTACCTGGGTTCGGTCGACATCACCGACGAACGTCGCTTCGGCCACGTGGACATGATCGAGTCGCTGCGCTCCCCCGGCTCGACCCTCAAACCCTTCCTCTACGGCATGGCCCTGGACGCCGGGCTGATCCATTCCGAATCCCTGCTGCAGGATGTGCCGCGGCGCTACGGCGACTACCGTCCCGGCAACTTCGCCGCGGGGTTCACCGGCCCGGTGTCGGCCAGCGAGGCGCTGGGCATGTCCCTCAACCTGCCCGCTGTGCAATTGCTGGAGGCCTATGGGCCGAAGCGCTTCGCCGGGGAATTGCGCAACGTCGGCGTACCGCTGGTGCTGCCGGCGGCCAGTGAACCCAACCTGGCGCTCATCCTCGGCGGTGCCGGCAGCAAGCTGGAGGAGTTGGTCAGCGGCTACAGTGCCTTCGCCCGTCAGGGCCGCGTCGCTCACCTGCGCCTGCAGCCCCAGGACGTGCTGCAGGAGCGCCGGCTGCTGTCGCCCGGCGCCGCCTGGATCATCCGCCGCATCCTCGCCGGACAGGCCCGCCCGGACCGCGACCCGCGTGCAAGGCTGACCCAGCGCCCGGTGCTGGCCTGGAAGACCGGCACCAGCTATGGCTTGCGCGATGCCTGGGCCATCGGCGTTGGCCCGCGTCACCTGATCGGTGTGTGGATAGGCCGCCCCGACGGCACCCCGGTGCCTGGTCAGTTCGGCCTGGCCTCGGCCGCGCCGTTGCTGCTGCAGGTGCATGACCTGTTGATGAACCGCGACACCCAGCGCGGCATCGCCCAACCCCTGGACCCGCAGCCGCCGGAGGTGAGTGTGGCGGCCATCTGCTGGCCCCTCGGCCAGCCCATGGCCAAGGGCGACCCGAACTGTCGCCGTCAGCGTTTCGCCTGGACCCTGGAGGGCACCACGCCGCCAACGCTGCTTGCGGCCGACCAGCCCCTCGGCCTGGGGCTTCGCCAGCTGCTCTGGGTGAACGCCAAAGGTCGCCAGGTCGCGGCGGGGTGCAGTGGCGCCCAGGCGCGTGAGCTGGTGCTCTGGCCGGCGCCCCTGGAGCCCTGGCTGCCGCGCCGCGAGCGACGTGCGGCGCGCCTACCCGTGGTGGACCCGACCTGTCCGCCGCAGTTGCCGCCACCGGCTGCACCGTTGTCCATCGTCGGGGTGCGTGAGGGCGACCAGCTGCGCCGCCCGTCGGGCATCGCCGGGCCGCTGCGGCTCAAACTCTCGACTCTGGGTGGAAGCGGCCGGCGTTGGTGGTTCCTCGATGGCGCGCCGCTTGTCACCACGGCGCCGGAGGAGAGTTTCAGCCAGGCGTTCCGACGCAGTGGCCGGCACCAGTTGAGCGTGCTGGATGAGGCCGGACAGACCACTCGTCTGGAGTTCACCGTCACGGACTGACCGTTCGTTCAAGTTTTTGACGTTGGTCGCCGATATGCCTTGTTGGCAAAGAGTGGGAAAATTGTCGAATTGTTTGTATACAATCTTCCGCCCTCGTCTCGACTCCAACAAGCATTCCAAGGAGACAACTCCATGCGCCTCTGGCAACGCAGCATTCAGTGGCAGCTGATCTTCAGCATGGGTACAGCCCTGCTCGCCGGCATTCTCATCGTCATCGGCATCTACTCGGTATTGATGAACCGCCTGACCGAACGTTTCCTGCTGGATGAAGCCTTGCCTGCCCGCGTAGAGGCCATTGGCAATTCCCTGGAGCGCACCCTCGCGGCGCCCATTACCGCCAACGCCGGCATCGCCGAGAACGCCCTGGTGCAGGACTGGCTGAGCGAAGGTGAAGATCCGGCCCGAGCCGAAGCCTTCGCCCGATACCTGGAAGGCGTGCGTGCCCAGCAGAACGCCACCACCACCTCCATCGCCGTGATGGACAGCGGCCACTACTACACCGGCCAGGGCCTGGCACGCACCATCGACCGCAGCCAGCCGGAGAACCAGTGGTTCTACAAGCTGGTGGACAGCGACCGTAACCGGGTGCTGGAAATCGACATCGACAAGGGCACCCGCCTGCCGACCCTGTTCATCAACCAGCGCATCAGCCGCAACGGCAAGACGCTCGGTGTGTCCGGCCTGGGCTACAGCCTGCAGTCCATGTCCGAGATGATCCGCGACTTCCGCTTTGGCGAACGCGGTCGCGTGTTCCTGATGGACCGCGAAGGCGGTATCAAGGTCCACCCGGACGCCGCGCTCAACGGCAGCGCGCGCCTGGCGGATGTGTTTGGCGCCAGCCCAGCGACCGAACTGCTGGCCTCCGCTGGCAAAGCCATTCGCTTCAGCCGTGACGGTGAGGATTACCTCGCCCTGGCCCGCCCGCTGGAAAGCGTCGGCTGGTTGCTGGTGAGTGAAGTGCCCGAGGCGGAAATCTATGCCGAAGCGCGCAAGGCCATGTGGACCAGCAGCTTTGCCGGTTTCGCCGTGCTCGCCGTCTGCTTGCTGCTGGTGGTGCTGCTGGCTCGCGGGCTGGTGCGGCCGATCCGCCAGGTCACCGCGGCGCTGGTGGAAATCGGCGGCGGTGGTGGTGACCTGACCCGTCGGCTGGATGAGTCCCGCGCAGACGAACTGGGCGACCTCGCCCGCGGCTTCAACCGCTTCCTGGAAAGCCAGCGCAGCCTGATCGGTGAAGTGCTGGACACCAGCGAGCGCCTGCACAAGGTGGTCGGCCAAGTGGCCCAGGTGGTGGACAACACCGCCGGTCGCGCCGGCCAGCAGCAGGAAATGACCGACATGGTGGCCACGGCTGTGCACGAAATGGGTCTCACCGTGCAGGAGATCGCCCGTAACGCCGGTGCAGCCGCCCAGGCGTCGCAGCATGCACGCGATGAGTCCCTGCAGGCGCGCCAGGTCGTGGGCGAGTCGGTGGGGCATATCGAGAAGATGTCCAACGAGATCGGCGTCGCGGCCTCGGCGGTGAGCGAACTGGCCAGCCAGGTGGCGTCCATCGACCAGGTGTTGGCGGTGATCCGCGGCATCTCCGAACAGACCAACCTGCTGGCGCTTAACGCCGCCATTGAAGCCGCCCGCGCCGGCGAGATGGGCCGTGGCTTCGCCGTGGTTGCCGATGAAGTACGCACCCTGGCCAGCCGCACCCAGTCCTCCACCGATGAAATCCAGCAGATGATCCAGCGCCTCAAGCATGGCGCCGAAACCGCGGTGCACTCCATGCACGCCGGCCAGGCCGCCACCGGCACCGGTGTCGAAGCCAGCCAGCGCACCGGCACCTCCCTGGGCGCCATCACCGACCAGGTGGAACGCATCAGCGACATGAACCACCAGGTGGCGGCGGCGACCGAAGAGCAGTCCTCGGTAACCGAGGAAATCAACCGCAACGTCCAGGGCATCGCCGACCTGGCCCATGCCACCGCCAGCGAAGTGCGTGGCTGCCGCGAAGAATGCCAGACCCTCAGCCGCCTGGCTGGCGACCTGGCGCAACAGGTGGGCAAGTTCAGGTTGTAAGGGGAGCGGGCGGCGGGACGTTGTCCCGCTTGGCGAATGAATTCGTTATGTCTGCGTTAGCGGTTGCGAGACTTACCACCGGGCAAGAGCCTTGTAGGAGCTGGCTTGCCAGCGAAACGGGGCCATTCGCTGGCAAGCCAGCTCCTACGACGTGCAGACGCCCCTACAGAGAGCGGTGCGGCGGAAGCAGGGAGGCTTCGGCGCGAGTCACCTCTCCTTTTCAGGGAGAGGGGTCGGGGGAGAGGGACGCAGGGCCAGGCTCCGCCTTCGCCAATTCCAATCGGTCCCGCCCCAGTGCCTTGGCGCGGTACAGCGCATCGTCCACGCGCTTGAAGAAGGCCTCGGCACTGCCACCGTCGCGCTCGTCGAAACAGCCCAGGCCCAGGCTCGCGGTAACCGGCAAGTGCTGGCCGTCGAGTTCGAAGCCGCGATTGGCCAGGTCTTCACGGAACAGCTCGGCCAATTGGCGGGCCTGCTCCATGCTGGTGTCTGGCATCAGCACGCCGAACTCCTCGCCGCCCAGGCGCAGTAAGGCATCGCTGTCGCGGCGGAAGATCGCGCGCATGCGCTCGCCGAACGCCCGCAGGCAGGCATCGCCCATGCTGTGGCCGTGTTCGTCGTTGACCCGCTTGAAGAAGTCGATATCCATCAGCAGCAGCGACAACTCGCCGCCATGGCGCTGGGCACTGGCGCACATCGCCGGGAACAGGTTGTTGAACTGGTAGCGGTTGCCCAGTTGGGTCAGGCCGTCGGTGCGGCTCAGGGTATCCAGGCGCTGGCGTTGTTCCAGCAACTGCAGCTCCAGGGCAATCATGGTGCCGTACTCGCGGTGGCTGCGGTTCAGCGCCAGCAGCAGGTAGCTGAGGTAGAAGATGAGGGTGATCAGCTCGGCGCGCGTGCTGTCTGGCGACACACTCAACGCCACCAGCCCCGGCAGGTACAGCAGGAGGATGGCCAGTATCGCGCGGCGTCGGCGCATGGCGAAGTTGAAGGCCATGGCGGTGCTGAATGCGATGGTGGCCAGGGTGCCGATCAACCTGGACGACAGGAATTCGGGCGACAACAGCACCCAGGCATGGGCCAGGCCCCAGCCGATGGACGACACCAGGATCACGCCCCAGTGACGGTCCAGCCAGCGCTGCAGCTCGGGCTCGCTGCCCGCTGCGGGCGGATGGTGCAGCACGCGCGCAGCCAGCATCAGGGTAAAGAAGGCGCAGCCGGCCAGTCCCACGGCCAGGTGCTGCATGGGGGCTGCACTGAACAACCAGCAGAGCAGCCAGGCCAGCAAGTAGTAGACGCCGCCAAGCCTTGTGCGTGTGCGGGTGTCCTGCACTTCGCGCCAGAGGCGGAATCGCTCTGGGGAATGAGGTAGATCGGCGTCGGTCATCTATTTGTGATCACAGATACAGCAGAGGTCGGCTGAGCTTAGCCGTTCCATTGCGCCAATGACATCAGATTGACATTGCTTCCGTTTATCCCCGACGAATGAGCCAGACGCCGCCGATGATCAGCGCCAGACCGGCCAGCTTGCCCATGCTGATAGGCGCTTCGCGGTAACCGGCCCAGCCGAAGTGATCCAGCATCAGCGCCATGCTCAGTTGGCCGGCCAGCACCAGCGCCATGAACAGCAGCGCACCGATGCGCGGCCCGGCGAAGGCGGCGGTCGCGATGAACACGGCGCCCAGCAGGCCGCCGCTCCACTGCCACCAGGTCACGCCCTTGAGCGCCTCGAACGTTGGCAGGTCGCGTTGCATCAGCACCACGGTGAGCAGCGCAAGGGTGCCCACCACGAAGGACGCCAGCGCCGCACTCATGACACTGGAAACCTGCTTGGCGAGTTGGCCGTTGATGCCGGCCTGCAAGGGCAGGAATGAGCCGGCGACGAAGGGCAGGGCGAGTAGCCACCAGGCCTTGGGCATGGCGATCTCCGGGAAAAATAGGGGCGCGTAGTATGCCCGAGGCGACCCAATGCGAGGCTATTCATCGCCCGACAGAATGCCGTCGATACGCTGAAGCCCACGGCTGACGCGGCCTGCAGCGCGCCTTATACAAACTGTTAATACCAAGTCGAAGATTGTCGAGGGCTGTTCCCTGAACTGTCATGGCGTCAGGAGTACGGGGCTGAGGGGCCCCGGCGAGTAGTCATGACGAGGTAGGGACGCAAATGGACAACAAGACGTGGATCAACCTGGGCTCCGCTCTCACGCTGGCGATGGTGTTTTCCCTGAGCGGGTGCAGCAGTGGCGGCGGTGGCTCGAAGAGTTTCGTCGATAGCGCAAGCAGTGATACCCCCACGGACGCCACCACCGGAACAGACGGTGGCGCTGACGGTGGCACGGGAACCGGGACTGACGGAACCGGAGGAACGGGCGGAGGAACGGGCGGTGGTACGGGCGGTGGTACGGGCGGAACCGGCGGAATCGGCGGCGGCACAGGCGGAACCGGGGGCGGCACGGGCGGCACCGGAGGCGGCACGGGCGGCACCGGAGGCGGCACGGGCGGCACCGGAGGCGGCACAGGCGGCACCGGAGGCGGCACAGGCGGAACCGATGGCGGTACAGGCGGCACCGGCGGTGGCACGGGCGGAACCGGCGGTGGCACGGGCGGCATCGGAGGTGGCACGGGCGGAACCGGCGGTGGCACGGGCGGAACCGGAGGCGGCACGGGCGGCATCGGAGGTGGCACGGGCGGAACCGGCGGTAGCACGGGCGGAACCGGAGGCGGCACGGGCGGAACCGGAGGTGGCACGGGCGGCATCGGAGGTGGCACGGGTGGCATCGGAGGTGGCACGGGCGGCATCGGAGGCGGCACAGGCGGAACCGGAGGTGGCACGGGCGGTACCGGCGGTGGTACTGGTGGCGGAACCGGAGGTGGTACGGGCGGCGGTACGGGTGGTGGCACTGGGGGCGGAACCACCTCTGGCCTGATCACCCCCGAACTGTTGCAGGACACCGGCGCGATTGTCTCCGGCGTGGGCGACGCCGTTCAGCAGGTCGGCGAGGCAGTAGGCTCGGTTTCCCTCGCAGGAACCGGGGGCCTCACCAGCGGCGCGGGAGGTTTGGTTGAGTCCGTGGGCACAGCGACTGACAGCCTGGGCGATGGCATCCAGAACGGCGTCGGTCAATTGGGCCAGGGCGGCAATGCCGTGGGTACCACGGTCGCCAGTGTGGGTGAAGCGGTGAATGACCTGGGCGGCGGCGTCTCGTCGCTGGGCGAAGGTGTGAAAGCCTTGTCCGACTCGTCCACCGTGCAGCACCTGCCGGTTCTTGGCGGCGCCGTCGGTGGCGTGGTCGACAAGGCCGGCACCCTGGTTGACGGCGTTGGCGAGAAGGTTTCCATGCTCGGCAACACCCTGGATACCGCAGCCACCAGTGGTCCGCTGGGAGAGGTGACGGGCACTGTCAGCGACAAGCTGGTGCCGGTGGTCAGCCTGGCTGAAAGCGTCACCGCCAAGGTAGGCAGCGCTACCGGGCTTAACGAGCCGGTGGGCGGTCTGCTGGACAAGGTTGGCGATACCCTGGGAGCAGTCGGCGACAAGGTAGCCGATGGCGTCGACAATCCGTTGGGGCAGGCCGTGGGCGACACCCTGGACAAGACCGGAGATGCCCTGTCCACCGGTGGCGGTCTGCTTGAGCAGCAACCGGGTGGCGACAGCCCGCAAGAGAGCCTGGGCGCCGTGGTCAGCGATATCACCGACACCACTGGCCAGATCGGCGAGCAGACCGGCCTCGCCACACCGGTGGACAACCTGCTGGAAACCGCAGGTGGCGTAGTGGCCGGCGCCGGCAGCGGCCTGGATGCTGGCAGCAGCAACAGCCTGGTCAGTGCGGCGGGGGCCGCGGTGGTTGAAACCGGGCAGACCGTGGCTTCCCTCGGCACCCTGGTCGGCGGCGATGGCGTGACCAACAACCCGGTTGGCGCTCCGGTAGCGGCAGTGACCGACGATGTGGGTGCAGCCCTGACCCCGGTGGTGCAGACCGTCGGCTCTGTCACTCAGAGCGTCGGCGGTGCCACGGGCCTGGACGACCCGGCCGGCAACCTGGTGCAGCAGGTCGGTGGTGCGGTGGCTGACCTGGGCCAGCAAGTGGATGCCACCAGCAGCAACCCGGTCGTGAGCCAGGTTGGGCAGACCGTCGATGGTGTCGGGCAGGTTGTCGACAAGGTCGGCACGTTGCTCGAGGGTGGCAGCAGCGCACCGGCTACGGGGGGCGTTCTTGGCGGCCTCGACACCACCTTGCAAGGCAATGTCTCCGGCAGCCTGGGCGGCAGTCTCGGCACCGGCCTTCTGGGTGGTCAGCAGGACTGACCCTCCTTCGCCGGGCTCCCCCGCGGAGCCCGGCGTTCTCTCCGCTCAATTCCCGCTACGCGATCAGGGAGTGACCCATGCGCGCTTCAGCAGTACTGCTCGCGCTTGGCTGCGTGGTGCATAACCAGGCCCAGGCACAACAGAACCCGGTCTACCTCAACAGCAACGAAATCGAACGCCAGCTACCCAGTCCCAACCTGCCAGCGGATGCCTATCGGCCCAGGGCACCCGAGCTGAAAGTGCCCGAGGCCGGCAAGCCGCAACCGCTGATGATGAGCACCCGAATCCGGGTCCGCGACGTGAAGATCGAAGGTGGAAGCGTCTATTCCACCGACCAGTTGAAGGCGGTCTACCAACCCTTTGTCGGCCGCGACACCAGCCTGGCCGAGTTGATCGAAGCGACCCGTGGCGTGACTCGCCGTTACCAGGAAGACGGTTACTTGCTGTCCTACGCCTTCCTGCCTGTGCAGGGTTTCGAGCAGGGGCGGGTGCGGGTGGTTCTGGTGGAGGGCTACGTCAAGGATTACCAGGTCGACGGCGATATTGGCGCCGTGCGAACCCACGTCGACAAGCTGGTGGCGCGGCTGCAGGGCGAACGGCCCCTGACGCGCAAGGCCTTCGAGCGCTACACCAGCCTGATGGGCCGTATTCCCGGCGTTACCCTGAATGCGAGAGTGCCTCCACCGGCTACCACCGATGGAGCCAGTCGTCTGCACATCCGTGCCTCGCGCAAGCCCTGGACCAGCAGCATCAACTTCAGCGAGGACAACCGTGGCAGTGCCCAGGCAGTCCTGGGATTCTCCAGCAATGCTCAGACTGCCTTGGCCGAACAGGTCAGCGTGAGCGTGCTGGTGCCACCCGGGGAGGACGAAGAGCGCTATTACCGGCTCGACTACAGCCAGTACCTGGGCAGCGAGGGTACGCGCCTGAATCTCTATGGCTCCCACTACCGCAGCGAGCCAAACGATAACCTGCGCCTGGCCAACGGATTGGAGCTGGAACGCCAGCTGCGCAACGATCGCCTGTCCATCGGGATCAGCCATCCCGTCATCGCTGCGCAAAAGGAATGGCTGAGCCTCGGCGCCCGGCTCTACGGCGTCAATGACAGGGCGCGCTACGAGGTGGTCGGCTACCCCATTGGCGTCGATGTCGACACCGACTTGCGCGCGCTGGCCTTCGAGGGCGACTGGAGCCGTAATGACGACCGCCGTCTGCGCATCCTCAGCGCCGGGCTTTACCGCGGCGTGGATGCCCTGGGTGCACGTACCGACAACGGACTGTTCGACCTGGAGTTCACCCGCCTGCGTCTGTCCGGCGTGCAAAGCGAGCGCTTTGGCGAACACTGGCAGGGCGTGCTGTCGGCCGCGCTGTACTGGAGCGAAGACAGCCTGCCGGATGCCGAGCAGGTAGTGTTCGGCGGGCAGAACTTCGGCCGTGGCTACCCGAGCGACCAGGCCTCCGGCGACAAGGGCTGGGGGGCGGCCGCTGAACTGAACTACAGCCATCGCCGCGAGGGGCAGTGGCTGCGTCTGCTGCAGCCCTACGTAGTGGTCGACACTGCTCGCGCCTGGTTCAACGAACAGCCCTTGGTTCGTTCGCACCTGTCCTCCCTGGCCACCGGCCTGCGCCTGGGGGATGCGCGTTACTACAACGTTGCGCTGGAGGTCGCCAAGCCGATGTCGGACGAAGCGCTCGACAGCCGCAACCGCAGTCCGCGGGTGACCTTGAGCTTCAGTTATCAGCTTTAGGTGTTGGCGCCACTTTTCCGGGTGGGCAGGGACGCGCGGTCCACGCGTCATCTGACTGCACCCGGAAAACAAAAAAGGCCGCCGTCCCGGGCAGCCTTTCTCTATCGATTCGGTGGTGTCAGTTGCTGACCAGCTTCAACTGGGTCTGGGGAAACTGGGCCTTGATCACATCCACAAGGCGTTCCAGGTAGATGGGTTTGCGGAAGAAGTCGATGACATTCAGGCGCAGCACGTCGATTACATCGTCCATGTCGGCGTGGCCGGAGGTGACAATCACCGGCAGGTGTTGCTTGTTGGTGTGGGCGCGCAGCCGCTGGATCAGGCGCATTCCGCTTTCCTCGGGCATGCGCAGATCGGTGACGACCAGGGCGATATTGGGATGGAGGAGCAAAAGGTCGATCGCGCTCCTGACCGACGTGGCGGTGTGGCAATAGAAGCCTTCGCCTTCGAGCATCTCTGCCAGTTCCAACAGGATGTCTTCTTCGTCGTCAACCAGGAGCAACTGCTGTCGCAGCATGGGGGATTGGCTCATGAGTGGGGCCTCCTGCCAGCGTATATTCCTGAACTGTTTCTGATGACTTCGTGCAACTTTCTAAGTTGCCTGCGTAGAAAGTTGTCCAGATGATCAGAGATTTTCGCTAATGGTGGTGAATATCTCGCTGACCCTATCCCCTATGCCTCCGCTAAAAGTGACAATTACCGCCGCAACCATTGCGGCAATGATCGCGTACTCAATACCAGACGCACCCTCTTCTTCTTTTACGAACTTCCTAAACTTCTTTGCCAGAGACTTCATGGACATGGTTGAAAGCTCCTTTCTAGATGGGTTTTTTGCCTAGGGCAAGCAGAGCGTTGTCGAGAGTTTCGGAGGGCGCAACTGTAAGAAGGCATTAATACCAAAGGTATAGGTTTCCGCTGCTGTGGCCCTTCACCCAAAAGTGGGGAATCCACACCAAAAGTTGGGTTTTTATGCCTATATAGAGGTTGTTTCAAATTGTGTAAAAATGAATTCCTATGCGCATGAAAGTAATTATCAGGTAAATAAATTATTTTCCCTTGCGCCGAAAAACTTCTGCTAAACAGAGTTCAGGGCAAGTTGATGGAATGTGAACGGCGGTTGCTGGCTGACCGCCTGGTGAAGATGCCCCCACACGCAGGGGCCTGTAGTTCTCACGGCAGAGGAAGTGCCAGATGAATAGCCGGATGACCATGGCTTTGGCTGCGGTGCTGTTGTTGGGCGCCTTGCTGGCCGGATATTGGGGAATCGTGCTCAGCCGCGCGCCGCAAACCGTCGAATCGGTTTCGCCGGTCGCCCCCGACACTACCTCCACCCAGGCTACCGATCCTGCCGACCAGTTGCGCACCCCTGTGGTGGTCGCGGCCCGGCCGCTCAGCCCGTTCGTGGCGGTGACTGCGGAAGACGTGCGCATCGAAGCGTTGCGCATCGCTCCACCGGGCAGTTTCAGCAAGATCGAAGAGGTCATCGGCCGCCAGCCCTGGACCCCGGTGCCGGCCGGTAGCTGGCTGGGCCCGGCCAGTTTCGAGGCGGGCGGCCCGCTGGCGCGGATGATCCGTGCAGACGAGCGCGCCATGGCCGTTGCAGTGGATGACGTGGTGGGCGGAGGTGGGCACCTGCGCCCGGGTGACTATGTCGACGTGCTGCTGTTCCTCCGTAGCGACTCCGGTGAGCGTCAGGAAAGCGCCCAGGTCGCGGTACCGGCCCTGCGCTTGCTGAGCTTCGGCCAGAACCTCGGGCCGGATGCCGAAGGCCGTGCCAGCCAACCGGCGAAGGAGGGCGAGCAGGTCGATCGTCGCCCGGCCAGCACCGCCGTGCTGGCCGTGCCGGAACAATGGGTGACTCGCCTGATGCTGGCCAGCCAGGCCGGCTCCCTGCGCCTGGCAGTGCGCAGCGCCGACGAGCGCCTGCTGGAGCGCTACCAGACCGGCGACCTGGCCGTGGCACCCCTGGATGCCACCCGCCGTAGCCTGATTCCCCTGGAGCAGTTGAGCGCTGGCGAGGCGCCTCGCCGTTCCGAAACCAAGGCTTCAGCCGTTTCGTCCGCCAGCAAAGGACCAGGAGTGGCTGTCTACCGTGGCGCCGAACTGACCCGCCAGAACCCCTGACCCGCAAGGAACGCACGCCATGAAGCGCTGGATCGCACCTACGGTCTTCTCCTTGCTCGGCTGCGCGCCCCTGGCCGCGACGGCCGCCCCGGGCTGCGAGTCGCTGGGTCCCGTGCCGGGCGTGGTGGAAGTGGGGCAGGGCCACCAGGAGGTGATGAGTTACCCGATGGCCATTACCCGCCTGGCGGTGGGCGACCCGGAAGTGGCAGACGTCCAGCTCGCCGACAAGCAGTCCTTCCTTATTACCGGCAAGCGCGCCGGCGCCACCAGCCTGATGGTCTGGACCGGTTGCAGCCGTGAGCCGCGCCGTAGCCTGCTCTATGTGCAGGGCGTGGCCAGTGCGGCCCTCGACGAAGCCCTGGCCGAGCCCCGGGCGGTCGACCCGGTGCCCAGCCAGGTGCAAACCGATATCCGCTTCGTCGAGGTCAGTCGCGGCAAGCTCAAGCAGATCAGCGCGTCCCTGGTACGCGAGGGCTCCAACCTCTTCATCCTGGGGGCACCGGGGCAGCTCAGGGACATTTCCGTCAGCATGGATGGCACCTCCGGCGGCAAGTTCACCGGGCTGGACAGCGGCTTCAACATCATCTGGGGCGGTGGCAGCAGCAAGGTGCTGGGCTTCATCAATGCGCTGGAGAACAGTGGCTTCGCCTACACCCTGGCCAAGCCCAGCCTGGTCGCCCTGAGCGGACAGAGCGCCAGCTTCCTCGCCGGCGGCGAGTTCCCCATCCCGGTGCCCAGCGGCGATGGCGACAACGTCACCGTCGAATACAAGGAATTCGGCGTGCGCCTGACCCTGACCCCCACCGTGGTGGGGAGCCAGCGCATCTCCCTGAAAGTGGCGCCGGAAGTGAGCGAACTGGACTTCAGCACCGGCATCAACATCGCCGGCACCCTGGTCCCGTCGCTCAAGGTGCGTCGCACCGACACCAGCGTCTCCCTGGCCGATGGCGAAAGCTTCGTCATCAGCGGACTGATCAGCAGCCAGAACGTCGCCAGCATCGACAAGTTCCCCGGCCTTGGCGACCTGCCGGTGATCGGCGCGCTGTTCCGCTCCTCGCAGATCGACCGCGAAGACCGGGAGCTGCTGATGATCGTCACCCCGCACCTGGTCCAGCCGTTGGCGGCGGGCGCGCAGTTGCCCGAATTGCCGGGTGAAGGTCTGCGTCGCTACGACCCGGGTTTCTTTGACTTCTACCTGAACGAGAGCGGTGATTTCGACCGCCGCGCCGGGCTGTCCGAGTGAGACCGTCATGAGCCAGACCTTCCTCGCCTTTACCCGCAACAGTGCTGACCTGGAGTGGCTGCAAGGCGCCCTGACGCCGCTTGGTCAGGTGCTCAGTGCCGGTCGTGGCGCCCTCGACGAATTGCTCGGGCTGATCGAAGTCACTGGCGCCAGCCTGCTCTTCGTCGGCCTGGACCGCGACAACCTGGTGGCCCAGACCTCGCTGATCGAAGGTGCCCTGGCGGCACGACCGATGCTGGCGGTGGTGGCCATGGGTGACGGCCTGGACAATCAACTGGTACTCAACGCCATGCGCGCCGGCGCCCGCGACTTCATCGCCTACGGTGCGCGCACCAGCGAAGTGGCCGGGCTGGTGCGGCGGCTGGTGCAAAGGCTGCCCAGCGTGTTGCCCAATCACAATGCCGGGCGCCTCACCGCACTGTTCAGCCGCCAGCAGGACTCGGACTCGGCGCTGCTTTCGGCCCATCTGGCCCTGTCCATCCAGCAGTGCGGGCAGCGAACACTGCTGCTGGATCTGGCCCAGCCTCAGGGCGACAGCCTGGCGTTGCTCGGGCTGGAGGCGTCCTTCCATTTCGCCGATGCCCTGCGCAACCTGCGGCGGCTGGATACCGCGCTGATCGACAGCGCCTTTGGCAGCCATGCCGGCGGCTTGCGCCTGCTGGTGCAGGAATCTGGCGGCGACACCCTGGAGCGGATCAATGCCGCCGAGCTCTATCTGTTGCTCGGTGTCCTGCGCCAGCACTTCCAGCACATCGTGGTGAACCTGGTGGGGCAGCCCGACAGCGAGGCCCTGCGCATCCTCGTCGGCAACGCCGACCAATTGCTCTGGTGCACCGACCAGAGCGTGCCGGACTGTCGCCGTAACCTTGAGCTGCTGGGTCGCTGGCGCGACGCCGGTATCAAGCTGGAGCATGCCCAACTGCTGGTGGATCGCCACCTGCGGGGCGTGGCGCCGGAGACCGAAGTGCTGGCCCGTTCCTTCAACCTGCCGGTTGCGGAAACCCTGCCCTACAGTCCCGAGCTGCGGCTAAACGCCAAGAACCAGGGGCGCAGCCTGTTCGAGCTGGCGCCCCGTGAGCGCCTCAGCCAGCGCCTGCGCCAGTTGGGCGAGCGACTGGCCTGCATCGAGCAACCGCGAAGCAGCCCCTGGCAACGTCTCTGGGGCGCGCGGTCATGAGCGGCGAGGGCCTGTTCGGCGGCACGGCGCGCTACACCCAGGTGGGTCACAACGATCCCCAGGGCCTGAAACTGGTGCTGCACCGCTACATCATCGACGCCATCGACGACGACGGCGTGAACATCCTCGAAGGCGCGCGCGGTGCGGTGTCCCAGTACGTCATCGACAAGGTGGTGGAGTTCGTCGGCCGCCATCACCTGGCGGTTTCGCGTTACGAAATGGAGCGCCTGGCTGAAGAACTGGTGGACGAACTCACCGGTTTCGGCCCGCTGGAAGTGCTGCTGCGCGACCCCGGCGTCACCGAGATCCTGGTCAACGGTCCGTGCCGCATCTTCATCGAGCGCGAGGGTGTGCTGCACCAGAGCGACCTGCGCTTCATCGACGACCACCATGTGCTGCGGGTGATCCAGCGCATCCTCGCACCGCTTGGCCGGCGCCTGGACGAATCCAGCCCCATGGTCGACGCACGCCTGCCGGACGGCAGCCGGGTCAACGCCATCATTCCGCCAATCGCCCTGGACGGTCCGTGCATCTCGGTGCGCAAATTCCGCAAGGACCTGCTGCAGAGCACCGACCTGATCGCCTACCAGTCCCTGGACGAGGCCATGCTGCAGTTCATCCGCCGCGCCGTGGGCGAGCGCTGCAATATCCTGGTCAGTGGCGGCACCGGCACGGGCAAGACCACCATGCTCAACGTCATGAGCCTGCTGATCGACAGCCACGAGCGCCTGGTCACGATCGAAGACACCGCCGAGCTGCAGCTCAATCATCCTCACGTGGTGCGCCTGGAAACCCGCCCGCCGAATGCCGAGGGGCGCGGCGAGGTGGCGGCCAGCGACCTGATCCGCAACGCCCTGCGCATGCGGCCGGACCGCATCATCCTCGGCGAGATCCGGGGCGTCGAAGTGCTCGACGTGCTGCAGGCGATGAACACCGGCCACGACGGCTCCATGAGCACGGTGCACGCCAACTCCGCAGTCGATGCCCTGCTGCGCCTGGAAACCCTGGTGGGCCTGACCGGCCGGCAGATTGCCGAGCGCACCCTGCGGCAGATGATCTGCGCGGCGCTTGATCTGGTGGTCCAGCTCACCCGCTTGCCCAATGGCCGGCGCTGTGTCAGCGAAGTGGTGGAGGTGGTCGGCGTGCGCGACGACGTCTACGTCACCAACTGCTTGTTCCGGCTGGACCGCGCCAGCGGCCGCTTCCTCAGCGAAGCGGTGAATCCGGCCGGGGACAAGCTGCGCCAGCAGGCCGGGGGTGTCCGATGAAAGCGGCCCTGCTGCTCGGACTGCTGTGCACGGTCCTGCTGCTGTTGGGGCTGGTGCTGATGCAGAGAGGCTGGCGCCAGTCGGGTGAGGAACGGGTGCTGCAACGGCTCGGCCAGGAACTGGCCACGCCTGCGCCGTTGACTTCCCATGCCGGCTGGCTGGAACGCGCTTTCCTCCGCGCCGGGCTGGAGCTACCCAGGGAGCGCATTGGCCTGCTGGTTTCTGCCTGGTTGGCGGCCATCGCCCTGAGCGCCTTGCCCGGCGGCTGGATGGCGGCCCTGGCGACGGCCCTGCTGCTGCCGGTCGGCCTGCGCCTGTGGCTCGGGTGGCGCTACCAGCGGCGGGTGCGACGCCTGGTGGAGCAACTGCCGCAGATGCTCGACCAGGTGGTGCGCAGCCTGCATGCCGGACGCACCCTCGGGGATGCCGTGGTGCGTGCCATCGAGGCCTCGCAGGATCCGCTGCGCGCGGCGCTGACCCGGGTTTCGCGTGACGTACAGCTGGGCGTGCCCTTGCCCGACGCCCTGCAGGAAGTGGCGGATCTGTTCGAGCAGGAGGAGTTGCGCATCCTCGCCCTTGGGGTACGGGTCAACCAGCGCTATGGCGGCAGCGCTACCGACTTGCTGAACAACCTGATCAAGGTGATCCACGAGCGCGAGCAGATTGCCAGGCAACTGCGGGCGATGACCGGTGAAACTCGCTTCACTGCGGTGGTGTTGGCGCTGCTGCCGATCTCGGTGGGCGGCTACATCCTTTCGGTCAACCCGGGCTACCTCGCAAGCATGTGGCAGGACAGCAGCGGCCAGCAGATGTTGGTCGTCGCGTTCGCCATGCAGGTGCTGGGCTGCTTCATCCTCTGGCGCATGTTGAGGAGCGTGTGAGATGGCCCTGCTCATCGTTGCCGTCCTGCTCAGCCTGGCTGCCGTGCTGCTGGTGAGCAGCCTGCTGGGCGAACGCCAGCGCACCTTGCGGGTGAGCCAGCGGCTGCTGGGCCAGAACGCGCTGACGCGCTTGCCGGAATCCCGCGGGCAGATGCTGGTTCGCAGCCTTGGCAGCAGCCGCCTGGCACGCCGTTACCTGGACCTGGACGGCGAAACGCAGGTGTTGCTCAACCGCATCGGCTGGCGCCGTTCCAGCCGCCGTACCCTGTTCCTGGCCTGCCAGGTGATGGCGCCCCTGGCCTTGCTGGGGCTGGCCCTATTGGGGCAGGCGTTGTTGGCCAAACCGCCGGCGCAGCCCTGGCTGGCGCCCTTTATTGCCCTGGGGTGCGGCTTGCTCTTGCCCAAGCGGGTGCTGGCCCTGGTGGCCCTGCGCCGGCAGAACGCCTTGCAGCAGGAGCTGTTGGTGTTCATCCCTATGGTGCGCATTCTCTTCGAGGCCGGTTTGACCGTGGAACAGGCCCTGCGCGTGATCAGCCAGGATGGCCGCACGTTGATGCCGGTACTCACCGAAGAACTGCACGGCCTGCTGCAACACCTGGACTCCGGCCTGGAACTGGGGGAGGAACTGGGCAAGCTCGCACGCCTGCTGGCGGTGGATGAGCTGACCGACAGCTTCACCATCCTCGAACAACTGGTGCGCCAGGGCGGCGGCGCCATGGCGTCGCTGCTGACGTTGAAGAAGCTTCTGGATGATCGCCGTCTGACACGGATGCAGGAGTACATCTCCAAGCTCTCCGGGAAGATGGCGGTGGTGATGATGACGCTGCTGTTCCCGGCCCTGCTCATCGTGTTGGGCGCTCCGGGGATGCTGGCCATCAGCAGGGCAATGGGGGGAATGGGATGAGAAGGATGCTGATGCTGTTCGCAATGGGCCTGCTTGGAGGTTGCGCCAATCCTCCAGCCCAGGTCGGTTGGCTGACACAGGGAGGCTGTGGCCAGCCGACCCAGGACCAGGAACTGGCGCTGAACCTGGCCCGGGACATGGCCGCCGAAGGCCGCGGCCATGCCGCCCTCGCGCATCTTCAGGCGCTGCCGTCCAGCCTGCCGGAAGTGCGCCTGCGCCAGGCACGCATCTACCGCAGCCTGGACCGGGCCGAGGCCGGGCCGCTGTACCGGAGCCTGCTGGGGACTTGCCTGGCCGCCGACGGCCATCACGGCCTGGGCCAGCTCGCCGCCGCCCGGGGCGCCCAGTCTGAAGCCCTGGCGCAACTGCGCGAGGCCCTGAGCCTGGCGCCAACCGATGCCAAGGTGCGCAATGACCTGGGGCTGGTGCTGCTGCGGGAAGGGCGGGTGGAGGATGCGCGCTTCGAGTTCCTGACGTCCCTGGAACTCAGCCAGGGCGATCCCTTGCCGGCGCAGAACCTGCTGTCGCTGCTCTTCTACCAGGACGACTACCAGCAGGCCGCCGAGCTGGTCTCCCGTCTGAAGTTGCCGGCCGACGCCGTGCGTCGCGCCGAGGAACGTGCCCGGGAGATGAAGCGCGAGGGCCTTTCGGTGCCGCTCGCGCAGCGTCGTGACGCGGCACAGGCCCCGTTGCTGGCGGAGGTGAACACGCCTGAGCCCGTTCCGGGCGAGGAGGTGGGGCAATGAAAGTCTGGATCACCATCCTGCTGCTGGGGGCCTGCTGTGGCCTGCAGGCCGCAGAAGACCCCCGCCATGCCCGGCATGAACGCCAGCGGCAAAGCGAGCAGTGGCTGAGCATCCAGCGGGAGGGTAGCCAGGCATCGCGCCATGCCCAGTCGGCGACGCCTGCCGAGCGCGAGCTGGCCAACCAGCGCTGGCTGGAGAGCTACAAGTACGCCATACCCGAGCGGTACTACGCTAATGACCCGGAGCCGGGCGGCTCCTCGTCGGGGCAGTGAGGTGGCCATGGGCAGCCTTCGCCATCAGCGCGGCGCCATCGGCTTGATGGCGGTCGCGTCACTCTTGGCGTTCCTGATGATGCTGGCGCTCTCGGTGGATACCGGGCGGCTGTACTACGAGAAGCGCAAGCTGCAGCGAGTCGCCGACATGGCCGCCATGGAAAGTGCTTCCGGCTCCGGCTTCTGCGGCCCACAGGATTCCACCGAAGCCCCGGAAACAGCCCTGTCGCTGGCTCAGGCCAGCGCGATACGCCATGGATACGCCGGCAATCTGGGCAGTGGGTCCAACCGCGTCCGGGTGGGCTATGTGCAACTGGATGGCGCGGGGGAGCATCGTCAGTTCGTCGACTCCAGCAGCCGTATCGAGGCGGTGCAGGTACACGCCACCCAGAACGTGCCCGCCAGCTTGCTGCTGGGCGGGCTCTGGGGCAATACCGTGACCCTGCAGGCCGACGCCGTGGCTCAGCGGCCGGCACTGGCGGGCTTCTCCCTGGGAAGTGGGTTGGCCTCTCTCGATAGCCAGCAGTCGGCCGTGCTCAACGCCCTGCTGGGCGACATGCTGGGCACCAACCTGGGCCTGGACGCGGTTTCCTACCAGGGGTTGGCCGACGCCAGGCTGAACCTGCTGGAGCTCAACCAGAACCTGCAGGGCGCGGCGCTGGACCTGTCCGCCGGCAATGTGCAGGAGCTGCTGGATACGCAGCTGAGCCTGGACCAGGTGCTGGATGCCACGGTGGCCGCCGCCAATGCCCGCGAAACCTTGGCGGTCGGGGTGCGAAACGGCCTCAGCAACCTGACCGATGTCGGACTTGGCGCCACCCAGGTCAAGCTGGCGGACATCCTGAATGTGGTGACGCCCGCCAACGGTGGAAAGCAAGCGCTGCAAACCGACCTCAGCGTGCTGGACATGGTCACCGCGTTGGCCTTTCTCGCCAACAAGGCCAATGCGGTCGACGTCGGATTGGGGGTGAACCTGGGTTTGGCCAATCTGGGCCTCAAGGTGTACGTGATCGAACCACCGAAGATTGCCATCGGCCTGCCCGGCCGCGACGAGAACGGCAATTGGCGGACCCAGGTCAGCACCGCTCAGGTGCGGCTGGAGGTGGGCGGCCAGGTTGACGTCCTGAGCCTGGTGACCGTGGACCTTGGCCTGCACCTGGACGTGGCGCAGGGTTGGGCTGCACTTCAGAGCATCTCCTGCGGTCCCATCCTGCCTGGTACCAGGCAGGTGTCCGTTCTTACCCAGCCGGGTATCGCCAGTCTCGGGCTGGGGCGCTACAGCAATATTGCGTCGAATACCCAGGCCGACCCTGTCCGGGTAACCGCCCTGCCCGGGATTACCGGCATTGCAGTGGAAGTATCCGGGTCAGCCAGCATCAGCAATGGCCAGCCTACCGAGACGAACTTCACTGTCTCGCCGAGCGAGCTCTTGCCCCAGCAGAAGCGGGTTGCCACGCAAGCCGGTGAGGCACTGGCCGACGGGCTCTCGGAGTTGGCCAACAGCCTGGACGTGGACGTTGAAGTCACCGAGGACTGCGGACTGCTGGGGCTCGGCTGCTTGATCGGTGGCCTGACCAAGGGCGTGATCGAGTCCACCTTGGGGCCCACCATCGAATCCACCGTCGGCAGCCTGATTCCCCTGATCGGCCAGGCGGTTCTCGATCCGGTGCTCAAGCTGCTGGGTATTGAACTGGGTTACGCCGATGTGCGCCTGGTCGAGCTGGATACCGCGGCGCCCAGACTGATGCTCTGAGCTGACCGACGTCAGGCCCCGTGGAGTGCGCGCGGCGCACCCCACGCGGGCAATCTTCAATGTGCGACTTGGTGCGGCCGGCGCCCTGGCGGCGCCATGGCCAGGGCCAGCTGGGTGCGGTTGTGCAGGTGGGTCAGGCGCAAAATCTGCGACACGTAGAGTTTCACGGTGTTTTCCGTCAGCCCCAGTTCGCAGGCGGTCTGGTAGTTGGTCATGCCCTTGCCCACCAGCCTGGCCACCTCCAGCTGGCGCGGCGAGAGCTTGTCGAACGGCGCTTGCACGCCCATGTCATGGTTGTCCGCCAACGGCGGGGTGTGATCGATGGGGCCACGCCGGCGCTTGTTGATGTCCTGGTACAGCTCGTCGATGGACTCGGCGAGGGTGCGCAGCTTGGTGTTCAGCAGGGCCAGTTCCAGGTTGTCCTCGCGGCGTTGCCGCAGGCGCTCTTCGAGGCGGCGTACGGCGCGCAGCACCTGATCCGGGTCGATGGGCTTCTGGTAGTAGTCGGCGACCCCGGCGCGCATCGCCTCGATCACGTCCCGAGGCTCGGCCTGGCCGGTGAAGATGATGGCCTCGAAGGGGCGGCCGGGGCCGCTGTGCCGCTCCAGCTCCTGGACCAGGGCAATGCCATCCAGCTCCGGCATGTGCAGGTCGCAAAGCACGATGCCGATGGCGGCATCCTCACGGTATCGCTTGAGGGCTTCGAGGCTGGAGGTGCAGCCGATACAGCGGTAGCCGCAACTTTCGAGGAATTCCTGGAGTTCGACGACTATGGCGTCTTCGTCATCCACGACAAGCAGGGTGCAAGGTTGAGAATCCATGTCCAGCCTTCCAATGCGCGCGGTCCTGGCTAAGGGTGCATGCTATCCCCACCCCGGCACGCGGGAGTTGGTACGGCGGTGCAGTGCTGACGAAAGATATAGCACTTTCATATCACTGCGGTGCAGTTTGTCAGACAAAAAAAGCCGCCAGGCTTCCGAGGAAGAGAAAGGGGGCGAAGGGATAGCGTCGTGCCCGCTCCGGCGCCACTTCGGCCAGGGCGCTGCGCAGGCTCGCCGGCAACCTGGGCCAGAGTGGACGCGACAGGCCCGCCCAGGCCAGATAGGCCAGCCCTGCACCGACCAGGCAGTACAAGGTGAACAGGCCGTTGCTGCACAGCGCGATGCCCAGCAGCAGCTTCACATCGCCCGCCCCCAGCCGGCCCAGCCACCAGCCGGGCAGGGTCAGCAGCAGGGCAAGGCCGGCGGCGGCGAGGCCGTCGGTAAGTGTAGCGCCCAGCAGGGTTTCCCCGCGCAGCAGCAGGTAGAACAGGGCGGCGGCGATGCCACCCAGGCTGAGCCAGTTGGAAATGCGCCGCTGCCTGAGGTCCTGCAGGGCGCAGAGGGCGGTCCAGAACAGCAGGGGGAGGGCCGACATGAAATGTCCGATGCGTCCGAGAAGTCCTTCTATGCTGCTATCTGTGTAGCCGAATCTTCGGAAGACAGCCGAGCATTTCAGTCGCAGTGCGGTCACCAGTCAGGAAGGTTTACATGCGAAAAGGGCATTCTCCGCGCTTCGCCCGACGGCAGCAGGGTGCTGCCGCCATCGAGTTCTCCCTGGTTTTCGTCATCTTCTTCGCCATCTTCTACGGCGTGGTCGGTTACACGCTGCCGCTGCTGATGTTGCAGTCCTTCAACCAGGCGTCCGCCGAAGCGGTGCGGCGCGCCGTGGCGGTGAACCCCGACGCGCCCAATTTCCTCGCCCTGGCGACCGCCGCAGCCAACACCGCGATCGATCAGCAGCTTGCCTGGCTTCCCGCCAGCGTACGCAGCAACCTGCCGGCCCCCAGCGTCACCCTCGCTGGTGGTGTGCTCACGGTCAGCATTTCCTATCCCTACCAGGCCAATCCCGTGGTGCCCTTCCTGGTGCTGCCCGGCATCGGCCAGGTGCCTCGGGTGCCGGATGTGCTCACTGCCCAGGCCAGCCTGCAGGTGCAATGAATGGAAAGTGTCGCGGAACGTTCGTCGAGCCAGGCGCTGCTCCAGGCGGCCCGCGCCACCCCCGCCAGTGTGTTGCTGGCGCTGGACGCCCAGGGCCGGGTGCTGGGTATCGCCGGCTCACTCGGCCTGCGCCTCGGCCGCTCGGCCAATGGCCAGGCCTTGCCACTGGCTGATTTCGTCAGCGCCAATTGCGCCGCGCTGTTGCAGGGGGCGCCGGAGCAATGGGGCCAGGGTTGCCTGGATCTCGACTTCATCTGCCATGACGGCCGCCCGTTGCACACCCGTGGCTGGTTGACGGCCACGCGTGACGGTTGGTTGCTGCAGGCGCTGGATATCGGCGACCTGATCCGCCACCAGGAATCCGGCGACCTGCGCCGTCAGGCGCTGCTCCATGCCGGTCAGGCAGCGGAGCACCTGCGCCTGGCCAGCGCGGCCATGTTGCCCCAGGTCACCGGTGAACTGCTGGAAGCCCTTGCCCTGCGTTGGCGGGTGCCCTGCATGGCCTTGGCGCTGCACATGCCGGGGGGGCAGGGCTGGCAGGTCTACGCCCAGTACCGGGGCCATGGCGCACCGGGCCTGTGGCAGGAAGGTCAACGCCTGGGGCAGGAGCTGGCGGACCTGCACGGCCGCGCACCACAACGCTGGAGCTGGTCGCAGCTGTCGCAACATCCGCGGCTGTTCGCCTTGCTGGGGGATGGACCGGCCTACCTGGTGCCTTTCGTGGAGCTCTCCGGCATCAGCGGCTGGTTGTTCTGTGCGCCCTTCGAGCCTGATCCCCATGCCGCCCTGGGTGATTCCGAGTGGCAGCATATTTGCGCCCAACTCGCCGGCCCCCTGCTGGCGCGCTTGCGCGAACTGACCCAGCGCCACGAAGGGGGGCGCCTGGAGGCGCTGCAGGGGTTGCTGGGCGCCGGTTGGTGGGAATACCTGCCGGCTTCCAGGGAGGTGCTGCTGGCGCCGGCCCTGGCCCGTGCCTGGCAGGCCGATGACCAGGGCCGGCTTGCGCTGGAGGGCTGGCTGCAGCAAGTGCATGCGGCCGACCGCGATGAGTTTCGCGCCCGCCTGCGGGCCGCCGAACTGAATGGCCAGGGCTTCACCCAATGCTTGCGGCTGTACCTGCCGGGCACGCAGGAGTCGGCTATCTGGCATCGGGTTCAGGCTCAGGTACAGGGCACCGCGACCCAGCCACGGATACTCGGCTTCCTGCTGGACATCAGCGATATCAAGGCCCAGGAAGCCAGCGCCGCAGCGGCCCACGCGCGGCTGCGCAACCTGATCGGCAGCGCGCCAGCGGTGATCTATGTGCTGCGCTACGAGGACGGCGCACTGGTGCCGGAATTCTGCAGTGAGAGCCTGGGCCCCATGCTCGGCTGGTCCCTGGCCGAGCTGCAGCAGGGTGGCCTGGCCGAGCGCGTGCACCCGGATGATCACGAGGAGTTCTTCGCCCGCACCCGCAGCCTCTTGCGTGAAGGGCAGGTCAGTTGCCGCTACCGGCTGCGCGACCGCCAGGGCAACTACCACTGGCTGCTGGACGAGGTGCGCCTGCTGCGCAACGAACTGGGCCAGCCACAGGAGGCGGTGGGCATCTGGCTGGACGTGACCGAAGCCACCCAGGCCGCCGAGCGAGTGCGCGAGAGCGAGGAGCGTTACCGCATCCTGGTGGAAGACTCGCCGGCCATGATCTGCCGCTACACCCCCGACCTGGTGCTGCGCTTCGCCAACCGGCCGCTGGCGGACTACCTGGAATGCCGGCCGGAGGAACTGGCCGGCGCCAGCCTTGGTGCCTGGCTCTCCGACGAGCAGCGCCAGACCTTCCAGGAACGGCTGATCGGCCTGACGCCGGAACAGCCAGTCAGCACGGCGGAGATCTGCCTGCACCTGCCGGGGCGCGAACATGCCTGGTGGATCTGGGCCGACCGTGGCGTATTCGACGAGCATGGCCGGCTGCTGGAAGTGCAGGCGGTGGGGCGCGACAACACCGAAGTGCGCAAGGCCCAGCAGCAGCTCTACCAGGGCGCGAAGATGGCGACCCTCGGCGAAATGGCCACCGGCCTCGCCCACGAGATGAATCAGCCGCTGAACGTGATGCGCATGGCCGTGGCCAACGTGCTCAAGCGCCTGGCCAGTGACGAGGTGCAGGTCGACTACCTGCGCGACAAGCTGCTGCGCATCGAAGCCCAGGTACAGCGCGCGGCACGCATCGTCGATCACATGCGGGTGTTTGGCCGGCGCTCGGATGTGGAGCAGCAACTCTTCGATCCGCGTCAGGCGGTGGAAGGAGCGCTGTCGCTGCTGTCCGAGGGGCTACGCGGTAAAGGCGTGGACGTGCGCCTGGCGCTGGGCGAGCAGGCTTTTGCCGTGCGCGGTTTTGCTGACCAGCTGGAGCAGGTGCTGATCAACCTGATGGTCAACGCCCGCGACGCGATGCTGGGCAAGAAGGAGGCGGAACCGGACTTCGCCCCGGCTATCCTCGTTGGCCTGGAGCCTCGCGGCGCCTGGGTGGAGCTGCGGGTGGAAGACAACGGCGGCGGTATCGACCCGCGCCTGTTGGAGAAGATTTTCGAACCCTTCTTCACCACCAAACCGGTCGGCAAGGGCACCGGCCTGGGGTTGTCGGTGAGCTACGGCATCGTCCAGCAGATGGGCGGGCGCCTCAGCGCCGAGAACGGCAGTGAGGGCGCCTGTTTCCGCATCGCCTTGCCGCTGTTCACAGGCGCATCCGCGCAAGACGATGAACTCGCAGACGGGCCAGACGCGGCGGTCTCGCCCGAGCTTACCGGCTAGCGGCACCGGCCCTTCAGGACCATGGCATTCCCCCGTGAACACCTTGGCGCTCAGCTGCGGGTGGCGATTGTGCAAGGTCGCCACCCGCGCCCCTCCAGGCCCCCTTTCTGGCATTAACCGCGAACCTGACTACCCTTTTATTGGATATGCCTGCCCAGCTATGTACTGGGCAGGGCCTGCCTGATGAGGGAGAACACGATGGACATGAATCGTCGTCAGTTCTTCAAGGTCTGTGCCGTGGGCCTTGGAGGATCGAGCCTGGCGGCTCTGGGGGTAGCGCCCCCGGAAGCCTTCGCCGACCAGGTGCGCCATTTCAAACTGGCGCGTACTGTCGAGACGCGCAACACCTGCCCTTACTGCTCGGTCGGCTGCGGCCTGATCATGTACAGCCAGGGCGACGCGGCGAAAAACGTCGCGCAGAACATCATCCATATCGAAGGCGACGCGGATCACCCGGTGAACCGTGGAACCCTCTGCCCGAAGGGCGCCGGTCTGCTGGATTTCGTCCACAGCCCCAACCGCCTCAAGTACCCGGAGATTCGCGAGCCCGGCTCCAGCGAGTGGAAGCGCATCGAGTGGGATGACGCCCTCGATCGCATCGCCACGCTGATGAAGGCCGACCGCGATGCCAACTTCGTCGAGAACAACGACCAGGGCCAGACGGTGAATCGCTGGCTGACCACGGGCTTCCTCGCGGCGTCGGCGTCTTCCAACGAGGCCGGCTACATCACCCACAAGGTGGTGCGTTCCCTTGGCATGCTGGGGTTCGATAACCAAGCGCGTGTCTGACATGGCCCGACGGTGGCAGGTCTTGCCCCGACGTTTGGCCGTGGAGCCATGACGAACCACTGGACCGACATCAAGAATGCCGATCTGGTGCTGATCATGGGTGGCAACGCCGCCGAAGCCCACCCTTGTGGATTCAAGTGGGTCACCGAAGCCAAGGCGCACAACAACGCCCGGTTGATCGTGGTCGATCCGCGCTTCACCCGTTCGGCCTCCGTCGCCGATTACTACGCGCCGATCCGCACTGGCACCGATATCGCCTTCCTCGGCGGTCTGATCAACCACCTGATCACGCAGGACAAGATCCAGCACGAGTACGTGCGCAACTACACCGACGCGCCCTTCATCGTGAACGACGGCTTCACCTTCCAGGACGGCCTGTTCAGCGGTTACGACGAGGCCAAGCGCGCCTATCCCGACAAGTCCAGCTGGAGCTATGCCAAGGGCGAAGACGGCTACGTGCTGTCCGACATGACCCTGCAGGACCCGCGCTGCGTGTTCCAGTTGATGAAGCAGCACTACAGCCGCTACACGCCGGACCTGGTGAGCAGCATCTGCGGCACGCCGAAGGAACAACTGGAAAAGGTCTGGAGCCAGATTGCGGAGACCTCCGACCCGCGCAAGACCATGACCATCATGTATGCCCTGGGCTGGACCCAGCACTCGGTGGGCTCGCAGATGATTCGCACCGGCGCCATGGTGCAGCTCCTGCTGGGCAATATCGGCATGCCCGGCGGTGGCATGAACGCCCTGCGCGGCCACTCCAACATCCAGGGCCTGACCGACCTCGGCCTGCTCTCCAACTCCCTGCCGGGCTACCTGACCCTGCCGGCCGATGCCGAGCAGGACTACGCCGCGTACATCGACAAACGCGCGGCCAAGCCGGTGCGGCCGGGGCAGATGTCCTACTGGCAGAACTACGGCAAGTTCCACGTCAGCCTGATGAAGTCCTGGTTCGGCAAGTCGGCCACTGCCGAGAACAACTGGTGCTACGACTGGTTGCCCAAGCTCGATGTACCGGCCTATGACGTGTTGCGTTACTTCGACCTGATGCACCAGGGCAAGGTGAACGGCTATTTCTGCCAGGGCTTCAACCCCATTGGCTCCTTCCCCAACAAGGCCAAGGTCACTGAAAGCCTCAGCAAGCTGAAGTACCTGGTGGTCATGGACCCGCTGGCCACCGAAACCTCCGAGTTCTGGCGCAACGCCGGCGAGTTCAACGACGTCGACACCGCCAGCATCCAGACCACGGTATTCCGCCTGCCCACCACCTGCTTCGCGGAGGAAGACGGCTCCCTGGTCAACAGCGGGCGCTGGCTGCAGTGGCACTGGAAGGGCGCCGAACCACCGGGGCAGGCACGTACCGACATCGCCATCATGGGCGGCCTGTTGCATCGCCTGCGCGCGGCCTACACGAAAGACGGCGGCGCCTTCCCCGACCCGATCCTGGGGCTGGACTGGAACTACCTGCGTCCGGATGAACCAGGGCCCGATGAGATCGCCCGCGAGTTCAACGGCAAGGCCCTGGCCGACCTCACCGACCCGGCCACCGGCGCGGTGCTGCTGAAGGCTGGCGAACAAGTGCCGGGCTTCGCCGTACTGCGCGACGATGGCAGTACCGCCAGTGGCTGCTGGATCTTCGCCGGCTGCTGGACCGCCGCCGGCAACCAGATGGCTCGCCGCGACAATGCCGACCCCTACGCCATGGGCCAGACCCTCGGCTGGGCCTGGGCCTGGCCGGCGAACCGGCGCATCCTCTACAACCGTGCCTCGGCCGACCCCTCCGGCAAGCCGTGGAACCCGGAGAAGAAACGCCTGGTGTGGTGGAACGGCAAGGCCTGGACCGGCACCGATGTGCCGGACTACAAGGCTGACGTCGCGCCGGAAGCGGGCATGAGCCCGTTCATCATGAACCCCGAAGGCGTGGCGCGTTTCTTCGCCCTCGACAAGATGAACGAAGGCCCGTTCCCCGAGCACTACGAACCCTTCGAGACCCCCATCGGGCGCAACCCCTTGCACCCGGAACACGCCAAGGTCACCAGCAACCCGGCCGCGCGGGTGTTCAAGGGCGACTGGGAAGCGTTCGGCAAGGCGGCCGACTTCCCCATCGCCGCCACCACCTACCGCCTCACCGAGCACTTCCACTTCTGGACGAAGCACTGCCGGCTGAACGCGATCACCCAGCCCGAGCAGTTCGTCGAGATCAGCGAAGTGCTGGCCAAGGAACTGGGCATCGCGGCGGGTGATCGGGTCAAGGTCTCCTCCAACCGCGGCTTCATCAAGGCTGTGGCAGTGGTGACCAAACGCCTGAAACCGCTGACCGTGGACGGCAAGACCGTGCACCAGGTCGGCATTCCGCTGCACTGGGGCTTCTCCGGTGTGGCGCGCCCCGGCTACATCACCAATACGCTTACTCCCTTCGTCGGCGACGGCAATACGCAGACACCGGAGTTCAAGTCGTTCCTGGTGAAAGTGGAAAAGGCATGAGGAGCTGAGCCATGGCATCACAAGACATCATCGCCCGCTCCGCCACCACCACGCCCATGCCATCCGTGCGCCAGATGGACGAGGTGGCCAAGCTCATCGACGTCTCCAAGTGCATCGGCTGCAAGGCCTGCCAGGTGGCGTGCTCGGAATGGAACGACCTGCGTGACGAGGTCGGCCAGAACCACGGCACCTACGACAACCCGGCAGACCTCACGGCCAACACCTGGACCCTGATGCGCTTCACCGAGCATGAGACCGAGGCCGGCAACCTGGAATGGCTGATCCGCAAGGACGGCTGCATGCACTGCGACGAACCGGGCTGCCTAGCGGCCTGCCCGAGCCCCGGCGCCATCGTGAAATACGCCAACGGCATCGTCGACTTCAACCAGGACAAATGCATCGGCTGCGGCTACTGCATCACCGGCTGCCCGTTCGATATCCCGCGCATCTCGCAGAAGGACCACAAAGCCTACAAGTGCACCCTGTGTTCCGACCGCGTGTCCGTGGGGCTGGAGCCGGCCTGTGTGAAAACCTGCCCGACTGGTGCCATCGTCTTCGGCACCAAGGAAGACATGAAGGAACACGCCGCCGAGCGCATCGTCGACCTGAAATCACGCGGCTTCGAGAACGCCGGACTCTACGACCCGGCGGGCGTCGGCGGCACCCACGTCATGTACGTGCTGCACCACGCCGACAAGCCCTCGCTCTACGCCGGCCTGCCGGACGAGCCCGCCATCAGCCCCATGGTCAGCCTGTGGAAAGGCGTCACCAAACCCCTGGGCCTGCTGGCCATGGGCGTGGTGGCGCTGTTCGGCTTCTTCCACTACGTACGGGTCGGCCCGAACAAAGTGGACGAAGACGAAGCGCCACGTGGCGACACGGCGGTGCACAAGGTCGACCCGAAATCGCCGAGCTGAGATAAACGCCCCCTCTCCCTCTGGGAGAGGGCCGGGGTGAGGGAACTTCACCCTGACCAGGAGCTGGACATGAACAAAGACATCGAACGCTACACCCCCTCCGAGCGCAGCAACCACTGGGCGGTGGCCATCCTGTTCTTCCTTGCCGGGCTCTCCGGTCTGGCGCTGTTCCACCCGTCCCTGTTCTGGCTGACCAGCTTCTTCGGCGGCGGGCCCTGGACGCGCATCCTGCACCCGTTCCTCGGCGTGGCCATGTTCCTCTTCTTCATCTGGCTGGCCCTGCGCTTCGCCCACCACAACCGCTGGGAAAAGTCCGATAGCCAATGGCTCAAACAGTGGAAGGACGTGGTGAATAACCGCGAGGACAAGCTGCCCGAAGTCGGACGCTACAACGCCGGCCAGAAGCTGCTGTTCTGGGTGCTGCTGCTCAGCATGCTGGTGCTGCTGGCCACAGGCGTGGTGATCTGGCGGCAGTACTTCAGCCACCTGTTCGGCATCGACATCATCCGCTTCGCCGCGCTGCTGCACGCCTTCGCCGCCTGGGTGCTGATCCTCAGCATCATCGTCCACATCTACGCCGGCATCTGGATCAAGGGCTCCATCAGCGCCATGCTCCACGGCTGGGTCAGCAAGGGCTGGGCCCGCAAACACCACGGCGCCTGGTACAAGCAAGTCAGCAAGGAGGAGGGCAAGCGCTGAACAAGAGAACGGCCGTAGGATGGCGCGGGCGGCGTTCCGCTAGAGCGAAGCGAAACCCATCAAATAGGCGCAAACGGCGGGTATCGCGTTGCTCCACCCACCCTACACACAGCCAATCCACTGAAGGAGTCCTGCGTGGCAGGCCAGATACTCGAACCCGGCCAGATCGAGGCCGCAGCCAACATCCCACCCTTCCTCCATGTACCCGGTCGTGACCTGTTCATGGTTCGCGCCGAGCGCCTGCGTCACCTTGCCGATGGCCATCCGCTGGCCGGCTACCTGCTGCTGGTGGCTGATCTGTGCAAAGCCCAGCAACAGGTCCTCGACAACCCACCCGCGCTCCCCGGGCCAGCACCCGAGGCCGTTGCCCGTAGCCGCGAACACGGCATGCCGCCCATTGCCTTCGAAGCCCTGGTGCGCGCCGATGGCTGGCTGGCCGCCCTGGACGCGCTGCTGGTTCGCGTAGAGGCCATCACCAATCCCGCCGTTGCCGAAGCCGTTCAGCAACTCAAGAACGCCGACACCGCCCAGCGCAAGACCTGGGGCGTGGCGCTGCTCAGTGGCCAGTTCGACCTGCTGCCACCCGCCATTGCCCCCTTCGTTGGCGCCGCCCTGCAAGTCGCCTTCAGCCACTGGCTGCTGGCCCTGCCCAATGACGTGATCGTGGAGAGCGAGGCCAAGGTCCTCTGCCCGGCCTGTGGCTCACCCCCGGTGGCCGGCATGGTTCGTCATCGCGGCAAGTACAACGGCCTGCGCTACCTCGCCTGCTCGCTGTGCTCCTGCGAGTGGCACTACGTGCGGCTGAAATGCAGCCACTGCCAGGAAAGCAAACACCTGGCCCATCTCTCGCTCGACCGCGACGGCGTGAAGGGCGAACGGGCGCCGATCCGCGCCGA
Organism: Pseudomonas sp. D(2018); assembly: GCF_005502555.1. Classification (NCBI taxonomy): domain Bacteria; kingdom Pseudomonadati; phylum Pseudomonadota; class Gammaproteobacteria; order Pseudomonadales; family Pseudomonadaceae; genus Pseudomonas; species Pseudomonas sp. D(2018). The sequence goes on along the minus strand of NZ_SCOK01000003.1, from coordinate 16,162 downwards.
GGCCTGCCCCAACTGCCAGGGCTACCTCAAACAGTGCTACCTGGAGTTCGACTCCGGTGCCGAAGCCCAGGCCGACGACCTGGCCAGCCTCGATCTCGACCTGCGCCTGAGCGAAGAGGGCTACCTGCGCCGCGCGCCCAACCTCCTGCTGGCCCCCGGATCGGATTAAGCACCTAGACTCAACAACGGACCTGATTGCCCCACGCTAAGGAATGCCCATGTCGGCCGCTCGCTTGCCCTCCGTCGACCGTCTTCTGCGCAGCCCGGCCTGCGCCCCCCTGCAACAGCGATACGGCCGCGAGGCGTTGCTCAAGACCCTGCGCGACCTGCTGGATGAACTGCGCGAACCCGCCCGCCAAGGTCAACTCGCTGCCATCGAACTGACCGACGCCGTGCTCGCCGGCCGTGCTGGTGAACGGCTCGCCGCCTGGCATTCCAGCCGGGTGCGGCGCGTGTTCAACCTCACCGGCACCGTCCTGCACACCAACCTCGGCCGCGCCCTGTTGCCGGATGAAGCCATCGAAGCCATCACCCTCGCCGCACGCTACCCGCTCAACCTGGAATTCGACCTGGCCACTGGCAAACGCGGCGACCGCGACGACCTCATCACCGGGCTGATCCGTGAGCTCACCGGCGCCGAGGCGGTCACCGTGGTCAACAACAACGCCGCGGCCGTGCTGCTCGCGCTGAACAGCCTGGGCGCACGCAAGGAAGGCGTGATCTCCCGGGGCGAACTGATCGAGATCGGCGGCGCGTTCCGCATCCCCGACATCATGGCCCGCGCCAGTGTGAAACTGGTGGAAGTGGGCACCACCAACCGCACCCACGCCAAGGACTACGAGGCCGCCATCGGCCCGCGCACCGGCCTGCTCATGCGCGTGCACACCAGCAACTACAGCGTGCAGGGTTTCACCGCCAGCGTACCCACGGCAGAGCTGGCTGCCATCGCCCACGCCCACGGCCTGCCGCTTCTGGAAGACCTTGGCAGCGGCACCCTGGTCGACCTCACCCGCTGGGGCCTGCCCAAGGAACCCACCGTGCAGGAAGCCCTGCGCGACGGCGCCGATATCGTCACCTTCAGCGGCGACAAATTGCTCGGCGGCCCCCAGGCTGGCCTGATCCTCGGCAGCAAGGAACTGATCGGGCGGATCAAGAAAAACCCGCTCAAACGCGCACTGCGCGTGGACAAGCTGACCCTCGCCGCCCTCGAAGCGGTGCTTGGGCTCTATCGCGACCCGGAGCGCCTTGCCGAACGCCTTACCACCTTGCGCCTGCTCAGCCGCCCGCAGGCCGACATCCGCGCCCAGGCCGAACGCATCGCCCCGCTGGTGACCACCCAGCTCGGCAGCACCTGGCGGGTGAGCGTGGAGCCTGCCCTCGGCATGATCGGCAGCGGTGCCCAGCCCGTGGCGCGCCTGCCCAGCGCAGCCCTGTGCCTGCGTCCGCAGCAGCCCAAACGCCTGCGCGGCCGCGCGCTGCACCAACTCGAAGAGAGCCTGCGCACCCTGCCCATTCCCGTGATCGGCCGACTCGACGACGACGCCCTCTGGCTCGACCTGCGCCAGCTCGACGACGAACCGGCCTTCATCGCCCAACTGCCGCACCTGCAGGGGGGCGTTGAGTGATAGTCGGCACGGCGGGCCATATCGACCACGGCAAGACCGCCCTCCTCAAAGCCCTCACCGGACTGGACGGCGACCGCCGCCCGGCCGAGCGTGAGCGCGGCATCACCATCGACCTCGGCTACCTGCACGCCGACCTGGGTGACGGCCAGCCCACCGCCTTCATCGACGTGCCCGGCCACGAGCGCTTCGTCCACAACATGCTGGCCGGCGCCTGCGGCATCGACCTGCTGCTGCTGGTGGTCGCCGCCGACGACGGCGTGATGCCGCAGACCCGCGAACACCTCGCCATCGCCGAACTGCTCGGCATTCGCCGCGCCCTGGTGGCGCTGACCAAGATCGACCGGGTAGCACCCGAGCGCGTCGAACAGGCGCGCGCCGAAGTCGTCGCGCTGCTGGCGCCTGGTGCGCTGGCTGGGGCTGAACTCTTCCCTGTGGATAGTGTGAGCGGGAAGGGCGTCGACGCCTTGCGCAGCGCCTTGTTGGCCGAGGCGACCCTTACCGCTGGGCGCAGGGCTGACGGCCATTTCCGCCTGCCCATCGACCGGGCCTTCAGCGTGTCCGGTGCGGGCGTGGTGGTCACCGGCACCGCCTTTGCCGGGCAGGTAAACGTGGGCGACGAACTGGTGCTCAGCCCATCCGGCAGGACAGTGCGCGTACGCGGCCTGCACGCCCGCAACCAACAGGTAGACCAAGCCTGCGCCGGCCAGCGCGTGGCCCTGAACATCGCCGGAGAACGCCTGGCACTGGAACACCTCCATCGCGGCGACTGGCTACTGGCGCCGCCCTTGCTGGCACCCAGCACCCGACTGGATATCGACCTGCGCCTGCTCCCCGGCGAGCCCCACGACCTCGCCCACTGGACGCCCGTGCATATCCACCTCGGCGCCCAGGATGTCACCGGCCGTGTAGCCCTGCTGGAACACAACAGCCTTGCCCCCGGCCGGCGTACCTTCGCCCAACTGCTGCTCAACGCGCCTGCACATGCGGTCCACGGCGACCGCCTGGTGCTGCGCGACCAGTCCGCCCAACGCACCCTTGGCGGTGGCCGCGTACTCGACCCCTTCGCGCCTGCCCGCAACCGTCGCACGCCCGAACGCCTGGCCCAACTTGAAGCCCTGCGCGGAGAGGGGCTGGAAGCCGCCCTGCCAGCCTTGCTGAGTACGGCCCACAACGGCCTCGACCCGCAACGGCTGGAACGCCAGTTCAACCGCCCCCGCACAGGCTGGGCGCTGCCCGAAGGCGCTGTGGAAATCCCCACCCGCCTCGGCCCGCGCCTCTTCGCACAACAACGCTGGCAGGCCCTGGCGCAACAATTGGTCGAAGGCCTCGCACACTTCCACGCCGAGCTGCCCGACGAACTCGGCCCCGACCGTGACCGCCTGCGTCGCTACGCACTTTCCGAACTGGAACGCCCCATCTTCATCGCCCTGCTGGAACAGCACCTCGCCAGCGGCGCCGTGCAAGCCAGCGGCCCCTGGCTGCACCTGCCCGACCACCACGTACAACTCAGCCCCGAGGACGAAGCCCTGCGCCAACGCATCTGGCCACTGCTGGAAGCCGGCGGCTTCGACCCACCCTGGGTCCGCGAACTCGCCCGTGAACTGACCGTGGAAGAAGGCGCCATGCGCCTGCTGGAACGCAAACTCGCGCGCCTCGGCCAACTGCATCAGGTGGTAAAGGACCTGTTCTACCCGGATGCGACCATCCGCCAACTGGCTACACTGGCCCGGCAACTGCAGGATGAACACGGCAGCATCAAGGCCGCCCACTGGCGCGACCGCCTCGCCATCGGCCGCAAACGCAGCATCCAGCTACTGGAATGCTTCGACCGCATCGGCTTCACCCGCCGCATCGGCGACCAACGCAAAATCAGGGAAGACTCAGCCTTGGCCCAAGCGCCTATGCCCTGATCACAGATTCTGGAAGGCAAGCACGCCCGGTGGCGGGGTTGGGCTTCAAGCCCTGAAAATTGCCGGCTCGTTGCGTCGAAAAGCCTGTCGTTATGGGCTTCTCTGCCAATCGCTAATGTCGATTCTGGCCAGTTCGTGCCAGTGGCTTCGACACTTCTTTGACACCTGCCAGCGGAACCAAGTGCTAAGATACTTTGGCAAATTTTGCCAAAAGGTGGACTCCCATGAGCACCATGAACATCTCCCTGCCCGACGCCCTCAAGAGCTTTGTCGACGACCAAGTCAGCCAGCGCGGCTACGGCACCAGTAGCGAGTATGTCCGCGAACTGATCCGCAAGGACCAGGACCGACAGCGTCTGCGCAATCTGCTCCTGGAAGGTGCCGCCTCTTCCCCCGCCGCCCCGGCCGATGACAACTATTTCGAAGCACTGCGCAACCGGGTACGGAACGCCAAGGCATGAAGGCCAAGCCCATCATCCCCAGGGCACTGGCCAATCAGGACGTCGATGACGCCATCAGCTACTACCTGAGCGAAGTAGCCGAGCCGGTCGCACTCGGTTTTATCGATGCTCTGGAGCGAGCTTACAAGCACATCAGCCGACATCCCGAGTCCGGCTCATCGAGATACGCCCATGAGCTCGATCTTCCGGGGCTGCGCTCCTGGGGGCTGAAGCGCTATCCCTACCTGGTCTTCTATATCGAACGAGACGATCACATTGATGTATGGCGCGTGCTGCATGGGATGAGGGATATTCCAGCTTGGATGCAGGACAACGACAAAAAATAAATCTGTCCCCTTTTCCCTGATTCAATTAACAGAGACTCCCGGAGAGTGGTCGAAGCATAAGGTGTACTTCGGGATCGAATAAAATAAATATGCCCCTATTTTGTTTTTGGGCGGCGTCAATCTTTATCTTCTTCTCTATTTTTTGAGTTTTAGGTTTGCTGATTTTTTTTGCCACTTGGGTGTTGCTTTCCTTTGTGGCGAATATGCCCGTGGGGGAGATGCTTCGGGCGATATTGAAATTCTTTGCGTATTCATCTTGCATGCTTTTGTACGGATTTATCAGATTGTTTAGAGATTCTATTGTCTCGTTTTGTCTCGCGACTTTTAGTGTATCGAGTAGTAATGTTAGCTTTATGGTTGTTAAGTTGGCTTGATAGTGGAGCGTGTTAGCCCATAGGGCTAAAGCTACTTGCCGCCGAGCAATACCTCTGCTTCATTCGGTCGCTTCGGGGCTCTCTGTCGCTCTGCCACCGTTCTCCCCATACCCGGCATTCATCTTTGAAGAACTGCTTAGCACCCTTCCTGCATTCCCGATAGTCAATCGAACCACGCTTGTGGTTGCCACATACACTGCCGCCGTCGATGTAGTTGTTCACGATTGTCCAAGTGGCGTAGTAGCGGGCGCCGCCGCTCCACTTATCAATCCACTCGGCATGCTTCTCGATGATTCTGCTGCGTGTGGTTGTCTGCTGGACGGGCTGTTGATAAGCGGATGACTGCCTTACCCCTTCCATGCTCACCACGTTGTCAGGCTGGCGTGGTGTGTAGTTCTGGTCGTTGTAGTCGGTTTGCTTGATCTGGGTTTTGCGCTCGGATTCTTGCTGCTTGACGCTGGACCAGAACATTTCCTCAGCAGTTGGCTGATTCGGGTCCGGTTCTTCGAAGATAGGGAGGGGAGAGTAGTTGTCCTGCGGCTGCTCGATCGTTGCGACCGGCGCGGAGTTTTGCAGAAAGGGGATTCGGGCACCTGCCAGGTAGAGCAGGCCGGCGGTGATGCTGGTACCGATCAGGCTGGCGATTAGCCATTTACGAATATTGCCGGCCCCTCGCGATGCTTTCAGGTAGTTCGGTGCGTCATCCCAGTCCGCTTTCATTTCTTCACTTCACTCCTTTGAAGTCAGCAACCTACGGCCTTCTTGGCTAGCGCTTTTCCGCGCCTTTCTGAGATGAGGTCTCGCGCTGAGCGTCTTCATAGCCGGGACTGATCTGGCCTGCCTCCGGCATCACTTCACCCGTTAAAAGCCACCAACGGAACTGCGGGAATACCTTGGCAATGGCCAGGATCTCCTCTTCCTTGATCTCCCGAGACTTGGAGGGATTCTTCAGGTTGCTCCAGGTGTAGCGACTGATGCCGGTCATCTCCTCCAGCTTGGGCAGCCTGATATCCGACCAGGAGAGGATGGTTATAACGCGCTCTTTGATCATTCCTGATTCATCTAAATAAACTCTAGTCAAAATGACTTGAGTTGAATATGCTCGAAATAGATTGAGTCAGATTGACTCTAGTTACATGTAAGTAAAGACCAACATAGTGCAACAAAGGCCATGGATGTGGAAGGAACGACCCTCTCGCTTAAGGACCTGCTCAGCCCGCCGCCGGTGATGCCCTGGCGCGAGTTCGCCGACTGGATACGGATGAGCAATGAACACGACGTGGTGTGGGGCTGGATTCGCAACGGCTATATCCCGTCGCACAAGGTGGGGAAGTACGTGATGGTCAACGTGGCGCTCCTGACGCAGCAGCTGCTGGAGAAGGAGCGAAGGGCATGAACCATCGACCCATTCGAATGCTGGCGCCGCCTCGCCCGCGCCGAGCATTGCGTCTGCTCTGTCTGCTGGTGCCCATGCGAACGGGCGAAGTGCGTTCTTTCCCGGTCCATGTCCTGCGAGCACGGCCGCCCCGCACGGATATCCAGGGCCACTGGGCGCCCGGTCTGCCCGCTGGCCTCGTGCTGCGGGAAACACAGGCGCGTGCGCCGCGCGCTGAAGTATTGGCGCGTTGTGTATGGCAGCGGCGCGCCCACGCCCTCCGTGCCCCTTTGCGAACTGTTCGGCAGGGAGCCCTGAGCCGTGTCTGAGCGCCAACCCAGGGCCCTGGTGGCCTGCGAATTCTCCGGCCGCATACGCGACGCCCTGACCCGTGTTGGCTTCCATGCGGTGAGCTGCGACCTGCTGCCCTCGGAAACCGAAGGCGAACACGTCCTGGGGGATGTCTGCGAACTGCTGGACCTGGGCTGGGACCTGCTGATCGCCCACCCGCCGTACATTGACCTCGCCGTCTCCGGTGCCCGCTACTTCGCCGCCAAGATCGCGGACGGCAGGCAGGGCAGGGCGGTCGATTTCGTCCGCACCCTGCTGGCCGCCCCGATTCGTTTCAAAGCCCTGAAGGGCCCCACGTCGGTGATTTCCACGCAGATCCGCAAGCCCGACCAGACTGTCCAGCCCTGGATGTTCGGCCACGGCGAGCGCAGATATATCCACTTCTGGCTGGAGAACCTGCCGAAGCTGCAACCCACCCACATCGTTTGCGAGCGCGATCCGGCCGCGCTGTACATGGCGCCCAACTCCGGCCCCGAACGCTGGAAGAGCCTCTGCCGCACTCACCAGGGCATCGCCGACGCGATGGCTGACCAATGGGGCCGCTACGTGATCGACCAGCTTGCCGGGCGGCATTGCGCCAACGAGTGACTTGCTTATGTCCTCACGATCACGCGGAAATTTCGCGCAGCTCACTGAGAGTGAGGCACCCCGTATTGCCGATGACCATGGGATTGCACACCGGGTGCCAGGCCACCTCCAGGATGTTCTGGAATACGGCTCCACTAGGGATTTTCGCCAGCTCTTCAACACCTCACCGCTTGCTGAGCAGGAAGGCAAGGGCAAAGCCCTGTGCCAAGAGTCCTCTCGTTCGTGAGGTTTTTCCGGCTTGGTCTGTTCTGTGACTATAACCCTTGCGTACGTGAGGATTCCGAGTAGCTATGCACTCTGATTGAAGCAATCCTCACGATCATGTGGATTATTTCGTGCAGCTCAGCATCGCTCGGTTTTCCTTATGAGCGTGAGGATTTTTTCAGTGAATGTGCCAATCGATTCTCCTAAAGCCCTGGGCCACCTCATTCGGGCCTGCCGAAAGGCCATGGATATGCGCCAAGACGTGGCCGCTGGCGTTATTGGCGTGAGCGAGAACTTCCTCGGCAAGGTCGAGCGCGGCGGCGAAACCGTGCAATGGGGCCTGCTGTTCCAGGTCATGCAAGAGCTGGGGCTGAAAGTGTCGGTGGAGGTGCCCGATGAGATTGCCGGGGAGGCAAGGGCTCAGGTACTTCGCGCATTCAACAAGTCCGCGACGGTGCCCCACCCCGGCAAGAGCAATCCCGGCTCAGATGATCTGAACCGCCTGCTGCTCGCCATTGAAAAGTCCTCGGCCACCCAGCCTGGCGACAAGGCTCGCTGATGATTCGGCAACTGTACGTCTGGATCAACGTCGACCAGGTCGGTGTGTTGGCTGAGAGCAATGGCCTGTCCATGCGCTACGCTCACCTGGCGCCGGGGCACTTCCAGGACTTTCTGGAATGCAACCCGAGTGATTTTCGACAGTTCTTCGACACCTCCGCGCTTGCAGAGCAAGACGGCAAGGACAAAGCCTTGTAGATCGACATGGAAGGCAAGCACGCCCGGTGGCGTGGCCGGGCTTCAAACCCGGTGGGGGACGGCAGCCGTTCCTGGGTGGGTTCGACTCCCACTGCCTTCCGCCAATTCGCCCCTCTGGAGGTCCTGGGTTACGGGGCTTTCAGCGCATCCACCGACCCCGGCTTGGCCGAGGTGTCGAAGACGTGTCGAAATCCCGAATCTGAGGGAAATGGGGACGAGTCTATTTTCTGTCGTTGCCCAGCATCCGCGCTGGGGTCTCCCTCATCTCATGCAGCACATGCCACACATCTCGCTCGATATAGACGACCAGGTTGGGAATAGCACTTCAACGCTCAGGAGCGCAGTCCCGGCAGATCGAGCTCGTGGGCGTATCTCTATGAGCCCGATTCAGGATGCCAGCTGATGCGCTTGAAGGTGCGCTCCAGGGCGTCGATAGAGCCCAGTGGTGCCTGTTCGGCTTCTTCATTTGAACCTGGGAAACCACGTCCTTAGGGCGTGTTCATGAGTCATTGGATCTGCCTGTGACGATCGAAATGCCTGATATACAGGATGAAGTCGGAGTGTCTGTAGGAGCGAGCTTGCTCGCGAACAGCCCGAGCACGATCTTTCGCGAGCAAGCTCGCTCCTACACGTTAGTAGCCCGGATGAAATCCGGGGGAAAGTCCAATCGCCGCTCCCGGATTTCATCCGGGCTACGATCTGCGCCATGCAGGGGGACTGTCTTCATAAGCTGGACGTTTCGACAGACGGTCAGCCCAGATTGGCCCTGAGCCCTTGCGGCTTCCAAGGGCGCTCAGCACTATGCGCTGCAGTTCATTCGGCAGTTGCTTTAATGAGCAGGGGGCTGCGCGATTGGCTTTCCACCTGGTTGTTCAAGTAACGCCGCTTCACTGGCAACACCGCATCAGGAAAAGCGCCTCTTAGAAGGTGCACTTACGCACAAGCGACTATCAGGAGTTGATATGACCATTCGATTCGCACTGGGTAGCGTGCTGGTACTCATGGCAAGCGTTTCGTTTGCCGCCGCCCCTGCCGCCAAGAAAGAAAGCGACAACTACTACCTGAACTGGCAGGAGCGTAACGGCGCAATCGCCCTGGACTCCGTCTGCAGCAAGAACGAGAAGGGCTCCTCGCAGTTCCGCGACTGCCAGAAGCATGCGCAGGTGGTGTTCCGTAACTCCTGCACCCGCTCGAAAGACCCGGCCAGCAAGTGGTGCGTGGCGCAGAGTAAGTACAAGCCCTGAGTCCGTTTCGGCCTTCACCCCGCCGGCCCCGCCTCTGAAGCCCCTGTTTATGGGGCTTTCCGCTCGCATTTTTTGAGCTCTCGACCACTGGGTAGAGACGCACGGCTGCTGCCAATCTCGCGCTTATAGTGGATAGGTGACCCTCGCAACGGCGCTTCTTACTGCAGGAGGCCAGCGATGAACGCAGCGAGATACCTGGCACTGATCATGGCCGCTTGCGGATTGTGCGGATGCGCGAGCCCGGCAGGCGACGCCAGCAACGAGATGCTCGAAGTCAGGTTGAACGCCACGCCGAAGAACGCCGGGCGCATCGCGCAGGCGACGTTGGTACCGCGGGGCGATGAGACGAGCATTTCGCTGGTGATCAGCGGCGTGCCCTCCTACACGACCAGGCCTGTTCGCCTTTACACCTTCATCTACCCGGGAAGCTGCGCGCATCCTGGGGGCACGCCGGCCTATGAGCTGAACAGAACGCTCACGACGGACCGCCACTTCCGGGGTGATGTCTGGCGAATGTCGAAGTCGGCACCGGTTCCCCTCTCGACGCTTCGCGCGGGTGATTACTCCCTCGTGTTGCGCACGACGCCCGCGGACGGCAGTTTCGACATTTTCTGTGGGGATATTCGGTAAGGCACGCGCCATGCCATTGGAAAAGGCTCCTGGTAAGGAGCCTTTTGGTTTGTGCGTGAGGACGGCTTGAAGGCGCAGGCCTTTGGCCTGCCTGGCGATTGAAATCGCCCCTACAGAAGTGCCGTTGTGTGAGGGCGCAGCTACTCGCAGAACCGCCCGCTTTTCGCTTCCGGAATCAGTGCCATGTAGTGCTTGCCGCTCATGTGCACCAGTTCGTCGTGGCGGCCGGATTCGAAGTAGATGTCCGGCTGTTCGGTGAGGGACTGGTCGACCAGGGTTTCCAGGCCGAAGAGGTTGCCCACGGCGGGGATGGCGCCGACATCGCAGTCACCGAAGCGTTTGCCGAAGTCACGCTCGCGCACCAGGCGCCAGTGGCGGTGGGTGAGCTTGTGGACCTTTTCCAGGTCGACATGGCGCGAGGCGGGGATCACGGCCATCAGCCAGTGGCCCTGGAAGTCGTCGAGGATGACGGGCTTGGCCATCTGCTGCGGTGGTATGCCCGCGCGGCGGGCGGCTTCGCGGGTGGTCATGGAGGCGGCGTGGTTGAGCACGTCGAAGCGGGTCTTGTGCTGCATCAGACTGCTTTGCAGCTGGGTGATCATGGTCATGAGACACCTCCTGCCAGGCGCCGGCTTGTCGCTCCCGATAAGCCGGTGGGGCCGGCACGCAAGGAGGAGCCTCCCGCTCCCCACCCGGCATCGACGTTGGCCGGTGCCTTGTGGATAAGTTTAGTGAGAGGCAGGCGAGTGGGGGCGGCAGGTGCCGACCGGTTCAGCCGGGGTTGTGGCCCATGGTTTCGCAGTGGGTCATGAGGCTCAGTCCATGAGGGGCTTGTCCATCTGCACCAGGGCAACGCGGCGGCCGTCCGGGCCGTGGCGTTCGACGATGGTGCGGGGCTGGTAGCCGAGGCGGGTGTAGAGCAGCAGGCCACCGGCATTGGCATTGAAGCAGGAGACTTTCATCAGCCTGGCCTTGTACTGCTCGCGGGCCTGGCGCTCCATGGTTTCGATCAGGTATTGGGCCACGCCCTGACCGCGCGCCCAGAAGGCCACCATCATGTTGCCGAGGGCGCAGAACTCGCCGTTCTGCCATTGGTAGAAGTTGGCGAAGCCGGCGACCTTGCCGTCCAGCAGGGCGACGGTGCTGCCACGGCGCTCGGCCATGGCGGCGGCGAGCTGGCCGACGGTGAGCGGCCAGCTGGCCTTGGGGTAGGCGAAGAAGAGTTCGTCCGCATCCTGGGGGAAGCGGACGATTTCGTGGAGGTCTTCGGCGCTGGCGGGGCGGTGTTGCAGTTGGGGATAGGCAGCGGGCATGGGGGACTCAGTGCGGTGGGTATTGGGCGATCACCTTGGCGACCGTCTCGCGAATGGCGGCTTCACGTTCGGCGGGGCTTGGCGGCGCGCTCGTCATGACCTGCTCGGCACTGCCGCGCCAGACCAGCTTGCCGTCCTTGCCGTCGTACAGGTCCACCTGGATGGTGGCGACCTTGTAGTTGTAGATGCGGGTTTCGGTATAGGCCGGGCCGCCCCAGTAACCTCCCCAATAGCCGCCCCAGGCGCCACCGTAGTTGTAGCTGGTCTGCTGCTGGCGCTCATCGACGATCAACCAGGACTGGACGGTGAGGTCGGCCTTGCCGTCGGCGGCAGGGCGCAGGCCGCGCTGGTCGAGTTGCTGGCCGACGGCTTCACGGATGCGTTGCTCGGTGAGGTCGCTCTTGATACGTGGGTCGTCAGGGCTGTACTGCAGGGCAGGCTCTTTCCAGCTCCAGCTGTGATAGGCCCCGAAGTCGCGCGTGCTGTCGTAATCCCGGTTGAGGTTGTAGTTCTGGCAGGCGGCCAGGAGCAGTGCTGCGGACAGGACTAGCGTGCGGCGGATCATGATCGGATCTCCTCTGCCTGGACCTCTATCGAAGCGCAAGGCCAGGTCGCCGGCAAGGGGATTTTGGGGTGTTGGGCGACGGCGTCTCAATTCGGTGGATAGTCGTCCAGTGCTTGCTTCACCGCCTGGCGCAAAGCGTTGACGCTGTCGGAACGGTTGCCATTGGCGTAGGCCTCACCACTGCCGCTCCACACCGGCTGATTGTCGTGGGCGTCATAGAACTCCAGGTAGACCACGGCCACCTGCTCCTCGTAGGTGCGGACGATGGGGACGGTGGCCCAGGCGCCGTACTGGTCGTGCCAGGGGCCGCTGCCGTAGTAGGCGCCGGCGTAGTCGTCGTACTGCCGCAGGCGCTTTTCGTAGCGCAGGCGGGCGCTGACCTTGAGATCGGCCTGGCCGGGATCGCGGGCCTGGCGCAGGCCGTGCTGGTCGAGGCCTGCGTTGACCATGTCGGCCATCTGCTCGGGGGTTGCCCAGTTGTTGCCCGCGGGGAGCTGGCCGTCGAACCAGGTCCAGCTGCGGTAGCGGCCGAAGTCGCGTGGCGGCGCGGGGTAGGCGCTGCTGTCGAAGGTGGTCGCGGCGCCCGGCGGCGCGGGCGGCAGCGGGCGGGAATCGGCCGTGTAGGGGTTGGGGCTCTGGCAGGCGCCAAGCAGCAGCGCCAGGGTGAGCAGAGCGGGCAGTTTCATCGGGCCTCCGTTCAGAGCGGGCGGCAAATCCAGTGTAGGTAACGGCCGAGCCCTTGGTAGCTGGGGTGGCGCCGGTAGGCCAGCTCCATTTCCAGCAGGTCCACCAGTTCGGCCTTGGCCTGGAACTCCTGGGGCATGTAGTCGTGGAACACCCGCACGCCGCTCTGTTTTTCGACCTGCCAGTGGCCTTCGAGTTGCGCGGCCAGGTCGCGCGGGTCCAGGGGTTGCTGCGGGGTCAGGCTCTGGCCTTCGCCGGCGAACTTGTGTTTGCGCAGTTTGCGGAAGTGGCCCTTGAGCAGGTTGCGGTAGATCAGCGCGTCCTTGTTGTAGAAGGCCAGCGACAGCAACCCATCCTTGGCGGTGAGCTGGTGCAGCACCGGGAGGATGGCCTCGGGTTCGGCGAGCCATTCCAGCACGGCGTGGCACAGCACCAGGTCGTAGGGTTCGGTGAGCTGGCCGAGCAGCTCCTGCCAGGGCGCCTGGAGGAAGGTGGCGTTCTGGCCGGCTTCGTCGAAGCGCTGGCGAGCGCCTTCGAGCATGGGTTCGGCGGGTTCGGCCAGGGTCACCTGGTGACCACGCTGGGCCAGCCACAGGGACATATGGCCGAGACCGGCGCCGACGTCGAGCACGCGCAATGGGCGCTCGGGCAGCACTTCGGCCAGGTCGGCCTGGAGCACCGCGAGGCGGATGGCGCCCTTGGCGCCGCCGTAGATCTTCTCGGCGAAGCGTGTCGCCAGTTCATCGAAGTGTCGGTCGCTCATGTGAAGCGCCTTTCGCTGTCGGCGAGCTTGGCGCGCACCACGGCGTCCATGTCCAGGCCCAGCTCGGCGCAGAGCAGCAGGAGGTAGAGGATGATGTCGCCCACTTCCTGGCCGGCGTGGGCGAGTTTCTCGGGGGGCAGTTGGCGCGACTGGTCTTCGGTCAGCCATTGGAAGATTTCCACCAGCTCGGCCATTTCCACGCTGGCAGCCATGGCCAGGTTCTTCGGGCTGTGGAATTGCCGCCAGTCGTTGCGGTCGCGAATGGCGTGCAGGCGGGCGGTGAGTTCGTCGAGGTTCATTGGGCTCTCCTTGGAGCCGCTAATGGTCCCGCCGGCCGCCCGCCGGCGCAAGGGTCAGACGAGGGGGCGCCAGCTCCCGGCCATGTGCGGGGTGTCGCCCTTGCCACGCAGGACGAGTTGGCCTGCCGGCGCCGCTGCGCTGGCCAGCAGGGTGACTTCGCCCGGCAGCAACACGGGTTTCTGGAAGCGCACCTCCAGCTCGTACCCGGCTGCGGGCAGGTGAATTTCCAGTGCCGCGAGGCTGCGTGCCTTGTTCCACAGACCGTGGGCGATGGCGCGAGGGAAGCCGAACAACCGGGCGCTGATGGCCGAGAGGTGGATGGGGTTGTAGTCGCCGGCCACGCGGGCGTAGCGCCGGCCGATGTCGCCGGAGGCATACCATTGATCCAGATGGTTCAGCGGCAAGGTGTCCACGGCGGCGCGCGGTTCGGGCTGGTCGGGCAGGCGCAGGCCACGGAAGAGGATGCGGCTGTCGCCTTCCCAGACCAGGCCCAACTGGTCCTCCAGGCGGGTGATCAGGCTGAAGGTGACGCCTTTTTCATGGGGCTGCAGATCACCCAGCTGCACGCTGACGGTGAAGGGGCCAAGGCCGCCCAGCGCACGAAACACGCGGATACGGTTTTCCAGGTGCACCAGCCCCAGGAGCGGGAAGGGGAAGCGCGGGTCGGTAAGCAGACGCATCTGCAGCGGGAAGGCGAGGATGTGTGGGTAAGTCGCCGGCAGCAGGCCCTTGTCGCTGAAGCCGCAGACGGCGCGGTAACGCGCCAGGTGGCCGGGGTCGACGCTCACCTGGCAGCGCACGCCCAGTTCGGGGAGGGCCTTGCCGCGTGTGCCACGGCGCACGGCGGCGCGGGCGAACAGGCCGGGGAGGGCGGGGGGAGCGGACAGGTCGAGCCAGTCGGTGGCCATGGATGATCTCCTGGAGGCGAATGGGGCTCAGCATAGCCAGCGGCGTCGGGCGCACATTGGCCGACCTTCCCGGGGCCGTGGCAGGGCAGTCAATCGCGGCCTTGAGCGGCGGGGACAAAGCTGCATAAGATGGCCGCGCCTCGCAGACAATAAGAATTATCCGAAAATGATGCGTGATCTGACCGACGATGTGGCGCTGATGCGCCCGGTGATCGACGCCCTGCGTGCCAGCGGCACCGATCCGGACAAGGTACTGGTGCGCGTGGGCCTGCCGCCTGGCGGGCTGCCCGCAGGTCGCTTTCCCCATGCTGCGCAAACCCAGTTCTGGAAGGCTGCCGCCGATGAATGCGGCGAGGAGCATGTCGGCCTCTACCTGGCCGGTCACCTGCCTGCCTTCCATGGGCTGCTGTTGGAATACCTGTTCCTCTCCAGTGGGACCTTCGGTGAGGGGTTGCGCCACGCCCTGCGCTATGTGCGCCTGCTCTCCGACACCCTGAACGCCCATCTGGAAGTGGAAGACGACCGTGCCGTGCTGTCCCTCGGCCGACACGCCGGCAGCAACCGCCACTTCCCGGAAATGCTCGCCGGTGCGGTGATCCGCCTGTTCCATGCTCTCACCGAGGGCCAGTTCAAACCCCATGAAGTGCAACTGATGCATGCCGAAGGCGCGCCCGCCGAGCGCTACCAGGCGGTGTACGGCTGCCCGGCAACCCTGGGCGCCGAGCGCTATGCGCTGATCTTCGATGCCGAAGTGCTGGACAAACCCTCGCGCCACGCCGCGCCAGACTTGCTGCGCATGCACGAATCCCTGGCCCGTCGCCAATTGGCCGAGGTGGAACGCCTGGACCTGGTGCGCCAGGTGCGCGAGCTGATCGGTGAGTTGCTGGTGGACAGCGGTGCCACCCTCGAACAGGTGGCCGTCCGCCTGAACATGCCGGCCCGACGCCTGCGCGAACGCCTGGCCATGGCCGGCGTGCGCTTCAACGACCTGGTCACCGACTACCGCTGCCGGTTGGCCAAGGAGCTGCTGCTGAAGACCGACGAGCGCATCGAGGTGATTGTCGAGCGCACCGGCTTCTCCGAGCCGAGCACCTTCTACCGGGCGTTCAAACGCTGGGTAGGGGAGACGCCAGTGGAGTTCCGGCGAAAGGGGAAGGGCGAGGGCTGAGGCCCGCGCGAACGCTCTTGTGGGGGCGAATGCCCTTGTAGGGGCGAATCACGCCCCCAGCAGGCTTTGTCCGCACACCCGCATCACCTGCCCGGTCAGAGCTCCGGAGCCCGGCTGGGCGAACCAGGCCACGGCTTCGGCCACGTCCTGGGGCAGGCCGCCCTGGTTCATGGAGTTCATGCGCCGGCCGGCTTCGCGGATGGTGAGGGGGATGGCTGCGGTCATCTGGGTCTCGATGAAACCCGGCGCCACGGCGTTGATGCTGATGCCGCGCTTGGCCAGGGCCGGCGCCCAGTTCTGCGCCAGGCCGATCACCCCGGCCTTGCTCACCGCATAGTTGGTCTGGCCGAGGTTGCCGGCGATGCCGCTGATGGAGGCGATCAGCACCACGCGGCCGTTGTCGTGCAGCTTGCCGGCGTCCAGCAGGGCCTGGGTGAGTGCGTGCGGGGCGCGCAGGTTGACGTTGATCACCGAGTGCCAGAAGTCGTCGCTCATCTTGGCCAGGGTCTTGTCGCGGGTGATGCCAGCGTTGTGCACCAGGATGTAGACGCCATCGGTCAGGGCTTCTACCAATTGGCTGGCAGCGTCGTCGGCGGTGATGTCCATGGCGACACCCC